>CALCKU010000089.1 GCA_937965735.1 uncultured Caulobacterales bacterium | reverse complement strand
CAAAAGATGTTCTTAGTGCCAATAGGATTCGTTTTATGGGCAGTGATAAGGGTTTGTTTTCGGGTCAAATTTCTGCTGGGCAAGGCAATATGCGAGCCGCTATATCCATTGTGCATGATAATGGGTTCCGTGAAAATAGCGGGTTTGACCAACAGAAATTTCAACTGAAATATTCCGGTGATATCGGCGCATGGTCGGTTGATTGGCTCTCAAGTTTTAACGCTCTAAACCAAGAAACCGCCGGCTTTATACAAGGCGATGATGCGTATAAAGACGATATGATACGGTTTACAAACCCTAATCCTGAAGCCTTTCGGGACGGAAAAAGCTACCGCACTCAAGCGCGGTTTGAGCGTGAATATGGCGCACATATATTGGCGCTCACACCGTATGCGCGTCGCGTGGAATTACGCTTTCTTCGCCATTTTGTCCCGGGTCAAGCCCTTGAGAAAAACGGTCATAGCTCGGTGGGTTTGCAAAGCGCGTTTTATAGTGATGATTTTAACATTGGTGCAGATTTTGAGTATACTGACGGGTTTTTATATGAGTTTCAAAATAATCCGAACCGCTTCTCTTTTACCCAAGGCTTGCATTATGACTACGTTGTGCGTTCACTCATGGGTGCGGCCTATGCAAAAAAAGAATTTAATCTAACGGCGCAGACGATACTCGGTCTCGGCGTTCGCGCTGAATATACGGATTATAGTTATGATAATCTGGCGAGTGACGGCCAATCTGGACGTTTTATCCGTGTTGCAGATCGATCCGATGATTTCTTGACGGTGACACCAAAAATAGACCTTCGTCATTCTGTGACAGACACGGCTATGCTTTACGCGCGCGCCGCGCGCGGGTCACGGGCGCCGCAAGTGACAGACCTATATTCTGTTCAACAAAATCAAATCGCGGGCGAAGCGGACGTGGAAACTCTCGATAGTTTTGAGCTGGGTTACAAAGGTGTTTCTGATTTCATCGATTTTGAATTCGCGCTTTTTTCTATGCGCAAGAAGAATTTCTTTTTCCGGAATGCCAATGGGTTTAATGTGACAGACGGTAAGACAAAACATAAAGGCGTAGAGGTCACATTTGATATGCGTCCTACAACTTGGTTGACGGTATCGGGTCGCGGCACCTTGGCCAAACATACATATGATTTCAACCTTGATGAAGGCAGTGCCGCGAATAATATTACAAGCGGTGACAGGGTCGATAGTGCACCAGATACGCTTGCAAATCTTGGGGTAACTCTCAACCCAATTGATAAAATGTCTTTAGGCGTTGAATGGCGGCATGTCGGGAAATATTTTACTAATCCCGGGAATACCAAGGCTTATGTGGGGCATGATATATTTGTTTTGCGCGGGGATTATCGTTTTTCCGATGATCGCCGTGTTTTTGCGCGTATTGATAACTTGCTTGATCGGAAATATGCAGACCGCGCCGATTTTGCCTTTGGGAATGAACGTTATTTCCCGGGTCGTCCTCGAACCTTATTTGTAGGGCTGAGTACAGGTTTTTAAGCGCTTTAGGGCTTAAGCGCTTTAGGGTTTGAGCCTATGTGTTTGGGTTTTTAATTTAAGCCATGTTTTAGGCTATTTAAGCCTTTAAGGCGGCCTTGTATTCGTCCTCGCATTTACAGGGCGTTTCCCCTATACTCATGTGACGAAACTCTTGATTCGAAAGACACGTGTCTATGGCTGACCCTGCTTCAGAAATTCCTGATAATTCACAGAAAATATCGGGTGCAGATTACGGCGCGGACAGTATTAAAGTCCTCAAAGGATTAGATGCCGTTCGCAAACGTCCGGGCATGTATATTGGTGACACTGATGACGGATCTGGCTTGCACCATATGGTCTATGAAGTCGTCGATAATTCAATTGATGAAAGCTTGGCTGGCCATGCAGACCGGGTGGAAGTGCGATTGCATTCTGACGGGGCCGTGTCTGTTCGCGATAATGGGCGCGGGATTCCTGTTGCGATTCATACAGAAGAAGGCGTGTCTGCGGCAGAAGTGATTATGACGCAACTCCATGCTGGCGGTAAGTTTGACCAGAATTCCTATAAAGTCTCGGGCGGGCTTCACGGCGTGGGCGTATCGGTCGTGAATGCTTTGTCGATTTCTCTGCAACTAACAATCTGGCGTGACGGTAAAGAGCATTGGATGGAGTTCTCGCACGGAGACGCGCTTGCGCCGCTCAAGGTTGTGGGCGATGCGCCCGTGGATAAACGGCGCGACGGAACCGATAAGATACTGACAGGTACAATGGTGCGGTTTCTGCCGTCAGAGGAAACATTCACAATGGTCGAGTTTGACCGCAAGACGCTAGAGCGGCGTCTACGTGAACTTGCCTTCCTGAACTCGGGCGTGATGATTATCTTAACTGACGAGCGCGGCGAAGAAGAGATTACCACAGAACTATATTACGAAGGCGGGATCGAAGCCTTTGTCCGACATTTGGACGCCAATAAGACAGAGCAGATTGACACGCCGATTGTGGTTAAGCGCGAAGTGGACGGTATTGGCGTCGAAGCGGCGCTTTGGTGGAATGATGGATACCATGAAAATGTCCGCTGTTTTACAAATAATATTCCGCAACGTGATGGCGGCACACATTTAGCCGGTTTTCGCGGGGCCTTAACGCGCACAATCAATAAATATGCCGCAAGTTCGGGGGTCGCCAAAAAAGAAAAAGTGACCATTTCCGGGGATGATGCGCGTGAAGGTTTGACATGTGTTCTATCTGTCAAAGTGCCCGATCCTAAATTCTCGAGTCAGACGAAGGATAAGTTGGTGAGTTCCGAGGTTCGTCCAGTCGTTGAAAGCGCAATGGGTGAGGCGCTGAATGAGTGGTTTGAAGAAAACCCTGTTGACGCTAAGAAGATAATCTTGAAGATTTGTGAAGCGGCTGCTGCCCGTGAAGCCGCGCGTAAGGCGCGGGATTTGACCCGCCGAAAAGGGGCGCTTGATATTGCCTCTTTGCCCGGTAAACTCGCGGATTGCCAAGAGCGTGACCCAGCTTTGTCAGAAATTTTTATTGTTGAGGGGGATTCTGCGGGTGGTTCGGCCAAGCAAGCGCGGGATCGTCAAAACCAAGCAATCTTACCGCTTAAGGGTAAAATTCTCAATGTCGAACGGGCGCGTTTTGACCGTATGCTCTCCTCTCAAGAAATTGGAACGATGATTACAGCCCTTGGTACAGGCATTGGCCGTGATGATTTTAACATTGAAAAACTGCGCTATCATAAGGTCGTCATTATGACCGATGCGGATGTGGACGGGGCACATATTCGGACGCTTTTGCTGACGTTTTTCTATCGTCAAATGCCAGAGCTGATTGACCGTGGTTATCTCTATATCGCGCAACCCCCGCTCTATAAGGTCGAGCGCGGTAAGTCAGCGCGTTATCTTAAAGATCAAGGCGAGCTTGACGATTATCTGATCGATGCCGGATCGCAAGATGTGACGTTAACGCTCGACAATGGTTCCGTTGTCGCGGGGGCGGACTTGCAAAGATTGTCCAAAGAAGCACTACAAGCGCAAAATATCATCACGCGCATGAAACATAAGGCGGGCGATAGTATCATTGCCCAGCTGGCCATTGCGGGTGCCATGTCCGTTGAATCAGGTGAGGCCGAGATTAAAGCGGCTGTTAAACGCCTTGATATGATTGCCGATGAAGGGGAAGACGGTTGGGCAGGGCGCTTTGATGATGACGGCGCGCTTGTTTTGGAACGGGATGTTCGCGGTGTAACTGAACGGGTCGTCTTGCGGCCTTCTTTCCGCGACAGTGCGGATGCACGGCGCCTGCATAAGCTCGCACCTAATTTAAAAGAAACCTATTCAGGGGTCGCTACATTCCGGCGCGGCGATGCAGAGCCCACTTATATTTACGGCCCTGCACAATTGCTCGAATCTGTTTTTGAAGGCGGACGTAAAGGCTTTAAAATTCAGCGCTATAAAGGTCTGGGCGAGATGAACCCCGACCAATTATGGGAAACAACGTTGGATTCAAATGCGCGCTCGCTCTTGCAGGTCAAAGTCGAAGCTGCAGATGCTTCAGATGAGCTTTTTACCAAATTGATGGGGGATGTGGTTGAACCCCGCCGCGATTTCATTATTGCAAATGCGCTTGACGCGGATGTTGATAGTTAAGCAAACTTATTGCCAGTCGATTGCAATTAAAAATCCTGAAAATGCGGGTATCGAATGTTTCTGCCTTAAATGAGCGGCTACTCAGTCAATAATTATGTAACGCCATGCAGATTTTTTTCATGCAGGCTTTTTTCATTGTTCAAAAAGCATGCTTGCCGACATTTATGTCCATTCAGTTTTAATCGTCATCAAGAACACGTACGAAAACAGGTAAGAAAAGCCTAATGTCTGACTCTAAATTAGACTGAAATTGAATTGTCACTATATCTTAGGCAGATTTTGCTTGGTTTGATGTGTTTGCCAAATAGTTTTTTTTAATTTCCAATCCCGTCCATTGTTCGAGTTTCTCAATCAAAACCATGATCCCGACGGGTTTAGAAATATAGTCATCCATATCGGCATTTAAACATTTCTCTGTGTCTTCCACCATAGCATGTGCCGTGACAGCAATAATGGGCGTACGTTTTAATCCACTTTTAGCCTCTATTTCACGGATATTTTTTGTAGCAATAAACCCGTTCATAACAGGCATTGAAATGTCCATCAAAATTGCACGAGGTTTTTCAACTTGCCACGCATCAATGGCCAATTGTCCATTATCGACTATTTTATAACTGAGTCCCGTATCGGCTAAAATAAATCCAATATACATTTGATTGACTTCATTATCCTCCGCGATCAATAAATCAAGCTGACGATTTTTAATCTCTTTCGAATGTATATTCGGTGTGTGTGTTTCAGTGGATTCGGGTGTTGCACGGCTTTCCGAACGGTCTTTAGCGGCAGGTTTTTCAGACTTAGACTGCACTGCGTGTGCCGAAGTTGAATCATTCGAATTTAGGGTTAAGGGCGTTTTTTCAGGCTGATAAAGCGTGCGTTTAATCGTTGCGAGGAGTTCGACTTGTCGCGCGGGTTTTGTAAGAATCGCTTCAACACCGGCTGAAAACATCTCTTTTTCTATAGTGGATTTATCTACAGAGGTTAGGATGATAATGGGTATGTCGCAAAAGTCAGCTTGCTTTTTTATGAAATGGACAAAATCTCCGCCTGTATGCACGGGCATTTGATAATCTAACAAGATCAAATCCATTGTAATGCCGCGTTGTTTCGCGAGCTTTAAGACCGAGATGGCCTTTTTTGCCGAGGTGACACTGACGCACTGACAATGAGGCGATTTTAACTGGGCCTCAATGACGGAATTGTTGATTGGGTTATCATCAATTATCAAAATTTTTCCAACAAGGGAGCGAGAATCTTCGAGAGTAGATTGTGTCTCTGCTTCGCCGTAATGGACAGGGAGTGTGATATTTACAGTGAAATTTGATCCTTGCCCTTCAACGCTTTCGACCGTTACTTCTCCGTCCATCAGCTCGGATAAATGGACAGCAATACTCAGTCCAAGGCCCGTGCCGCCATATTCGCGTGTCGTACTCGCATCAACCTGGCTGAATTTATCAAAAACATGCGCCAACTTGTCTTCGGGTATACCAATCCCTGTATCTTGCACGCTTATGGCAAGACGGGCGATTTCTGTGCCGTCATCCTTAGCCTTTATTTGGCTTCTAACATCAATGAGTACGTGGCCCTTTTGGGTAAATTTAATGGCATTTCCAACAAGGTTTGTAAGAATTTGTCGTACGCGTCCGACATCGCCGATATAGGTTGTATGAACATCGGGTGAAATTCGAACAATCAAGTCAATTCCGATCTCCATTGCCGCTGTTGATAGAAGGGCGACAATATCTTCAATACAATCCCTCAAATTGAAGGGGTTGTTTTCAAGTTCAATTTGTCCTGCTTCGATCTTGGAAAAATCAAGAATGTCATTGATTAAAGTCAAAAGAGCATCGCCTGATCGTTCAATAATATCAACAAATTGGCGGTTTCTATCGTTTAATTTTGATTGGCTAAGCAAGCCTGCCATGCCGAGTATGCCGTTCATGGGGGTGCGAATTTCGTGGCTCATATTGGCAAGAAATTCTGATTTAGCCAGATTGGCTCGTTCTGCGTCCTTACGGGCTTTTTTAAGTTCGACCTGTTTTTCTTTCAATAAGGTAATATCGATTGCCATCCCCGCAACGGGTGATGCGTCGCTTGAATAATCTTTTATGGGTGTGGTGGTCATGCTATACCAACGTCCATTCTCTCCAACAGCGTCAGTACGAAAGTCTTCGCTAAAAGCGGCCATAGTAGCCGCGTGTTTTTCTTTGAGCACATGTTCTGGAATATTTGGAAACGAACGCTGAAAATCAAGCATAATTGCGTCGCTTAAAGTCAGTCCGTTATCAAGTTTGTCGACCAGTTTTGGCGAGACGTTCCGCATGGCCTCATTTCTGTAAATGACATTCCCTGCGGATACGTCGAAAAGTATAAAAGGCGATATAGATTGATCCACGGCACGGCCTAGAAGCTTTAAAGCTTCGATGGATAACCCTTCACTGGTAAGATCTTGTTTCTTCATATTATTGATTGAAGCGCCTCAAGAATCAAAATTATAAAAAATAACATTTAGATATTTTAGTTAAATTATAATAAATATAATGCGCCGATTTGGCGGATTAAGTTCATCCAAATTCAGATGTTTTCGAAATTGAAAATATTGATAAACATAGAAGAATCGCTGTGTCATATTGGATCGTTGAAAGTCTTTAGAATTAGAGGTCGAACGTCCAATCTGTTTTGGATTGTGTATAGCTGCGAATATGTAGCGCTTTCCAATCAAGAATATTGACAGGATTTATCGAAATATATTGAGTTGTTATATTTATAGTTGCTGAACCTAAAATTTTTGTCACAGTATGATTTATTCATTTACAGTACATCACGGAGTGATAAATCCCTGTTTTTTTAAATACGAAACAGGAAAACTCCATGAAGAAACTATTTTTAAGCGCAGCCCTTGTCTCTTTGATGAGCACGCCTGCATTCGCTGGTATCTATGATGGTTGGTCAGGTGAAGCTTCTTTGGCAGGTGCCAAAACTACAGGTAATACAGACACAACTGATGTTGGTCTTGCCTTAAATTTGAAGAAAACATCCGATCTATGGCGTCATAAATTTAATGGGTCATTCGACTATGGTACAAACAATGACATTGATAATAAGCAACGTCTAACATTAGGCTACCAAATTGATCGCGATATCAATGACCGTCTTTATGCTTATGGTAATGCTGATTACTTCAGTGATAATTTTGGGGCTTATAGCAATGGTTATTTTGTCGGTGCTGGATTGGGTTACAAAGTTATTCTGCCAGAGCCTATGGGTTGGGATGTTGAAGGCGGTGCGGGTTTCCGTTCGCAAAAAACACAAAGCACGGCTTTGCTAGCGGGCGTGAAAGAAGAAGAATTTGCCCTCCGCGGTGCGTCAAACTTTGACTATAAGTTTAATGACAATGTGACTTTCTACAATGATACAGAAGTCCTTTGGGGCAAAAGTGACACATATGTTTGGAATGAAACCGGTATCACAGCGCAGCTTATGGGCAATCTAGCGGCCCGCGCTTCATTCCGGATTGATACGCATAGCGATGTCCCTGTTGGTCGTAAAAAGACAGATACGATTACGCGTGTTGGTGTTGTTTACACAATCGACTAAAGCTACGTGGAACAGGTTCATATTTTTGAACCGCGATTATTTTGAAGGCTCTAGCGGTATCGCTAGGGCCTTTTTTGATTTGCGGTGTTAGGGAACCAATAGCCCGGAGTGCGTACACATTAGTCTTCGCTGGAGCCTCCTTCGAGTCCACGGCTTCGCCGTCCTCAGGATGAGGGCTTGGTTTAATATTACCGCTCACCTTATCTTGAGGTGAGTGCCTGAGCGTTGGGCTTCAAGGCCTCATCCTGAGGCGGCGCGTTAGCGACGGGACTCGAAGGATGGCAGGACACAATGCGTAGGGTCTTCGCTGGAACACTCTTTCGAGTTCACGCTTCCGCCGTCCTCAGGATGAGGGCTTGGTGTAAAAATCATCGCAATTTATTTTAAACGACTCCACTGCAAGTTTTCTGATATGGAGTGCCATGAAATATGCTGTCCTTATCATTGATGTTCAAGCCCATTTTTCTCCGCCAGATTGGCTCATTGAACGGGCGCAACGTTTAGCCACGCGCTTTCCGTCTGTGGCAACGCTAGAGACACATAATGAAGACGCGGTTCCGTTTAAGCGGCAATTGGGATGGACGCCGCCTCTATTCGCAGAGAGTCTGGTTCAAACTGATTACACATTTATAAAGCATGGCTACGCCCCTACAGACGCCACCCTCAAGACATTAAAATCCTTCGCAGTTGACCGTGTGCTTGTTTGCGGAATCCAAGCGGACGCTTGTGTTCTAGCCGCAGGTTTTGCACTGTTTGATGCGGGCTTGACGCCGACATTAGTCGCAGACGCAGTTGTCGGGTCTTCCCTTGATAAAAGCGGTGAACTGGGCGTTCGTCTTTGGCGACATCACTTTGGGAACATTGTTCAAAGCCATAAAGCGTTGATGTGAGCTAACGTTTCTGTGTGCGCTCAAACGCACCCGCCGCCCATAAGATCAGAGCAATGAGTGGAAATTGCAGGGCGACCCGTATCCATAGGGCTGTCGGGCTGGCCATATTTTCACCCAGGGGTATATCTGCGACCGCCATATAAATATTCGCGGGTAAAACCGCGAGCAAGTAAGGTGCGAATGCTATTCCTGCATTTTTTCGAAAATGCGGACAGAGCAAGCCAATGGCGAGGATGATTTCAATTAGGCCTGTGATCCAAACAATGACATATGGAAAAGGTAGAACCGGCGGCACAATCCGAGCAAATACATCATCCGCCACAAAATGCATAATGCCTGCATAGATAAAAAAGGCCGCCAAAAGGTAGCAGAGGATATTTTTAATTTGGGCTTTGATTCTCTTATCCTGCTATTGGTCAGTCTGATGAAATTTGCGCCTTTATCAAATTCTTGCCATTTCATTTTCTAACGCATTGGTTTGACGTTACGCCGTTAAATCCCTGAGCATAGGCCCTTCAAATAAGACTTCGCTTGGCGCGCATAGCTCGGCCCATTCGAGGCGAATTTTCATAAAGTCTGGATTTGGGATATGTTCAGAGACTGCTTTGAAAACCGCTTCACTTGGCCATTGCGCATAAGCGTAAAACGCACCGTCTTCTCCGAGGTGCAGGCGTGAACCCAGTGCGCCGCAATGTGTTTTGAAATAATTCGTAATCGCTGACCAGATTTCGACGAACCGTGCATCATTTTCAGCCGTAGGCGAAAGCAGGGTGAAGCGGTAGCACACGCCGTATATTAAGGGCTGCGGATTCATTACCACTCGGCTTCCTTTAGTTGTTTTTGAGTGGGGATTTAACCCACTTCCATTGCGGCGAGCTTTGCCGCTTGGTCTTCGGCAATCAGCGTATCAATCACGTCACCAAGCTCGTCACCCGCGACGATTTTATCGAGTTTATAGAGTGTTAAATTGATACGGTGATCCGTGACGCGTCCTTGCGGGAAATTATAGGTACGAATGCGTTCAGAGCGGTCGCCGCTTCCGACTTGGTCTTTACGCTCTTCTGATCTTTCGGCGTCAAGCCGTTGTTTCTCCATATCATAAAGCTTCATCTTCAAAAGCCGTTCGGCATTGGCTCGGTTCATATGTTGAGATTTCGCGTCGCAAACCACCACCACGCCTGTCGGGACATGGGTCATGCGTACGGCAGAATCGGTTTTGTTGACATGTTGTCCACCCGCGCCAGAGGCCCGCATTGTATCCACGCGCACATCGCCCATGGAAAAGCCAATATCAATATCTTCGGGTTCAGGCAGAACGGCAACGGTCGCCGCAGAGGTATGGATACGGCCTTGGGTTTCCGTGACGGGAACGCGCTGTACGCGGTGAACGCCAGATTCAAATTTCATTTTCCCGTAAGCGCCTGCGCCCGAGATCGAAGCAACAATTTCTTTATAACCGCCCATATCGGCTTCGGCTTCGGATTCGATTTCAACTCTCCAGCCCTGCAAAGCGGCGTAACGCGCATACATGGAGAACAAGTCGCCCGCAAAAATAGCGGCTTCATCCCCGCCCGTACCCGCGCGAATTTCACGGACGATAGAGGCATTGTCGTCTTTGTCTTTTGGCAGGAGCAGGATGGAGACCTCTTTCTCAATCTCTGGCAATTGATCTTTCAGGGCTTGAAATTCATCCTTTGCCATGGACGCCATTTCAGGGTCTTCCATCATCAATTGCAGATCCGCCATTTCAGACCGTATGGCTTGGAGCTTTCGCACGCCGTCTGCAACGGGCTTAAGCTCGGCGTAATCTTTGCCAAGTTGCACGATCTCGGCGCCGTCCGTTGTCGCGCCCATACGGGCTTCGATCAATTCGAATTTATCAACCACTTGGGCGAGTCTATTATCGGGTATATTCATGGAATTTCAGATAAGCCCAATGAAGGCACTTGTCGATAGGCTATAATCATTTGCGTTTAAGTGTTGCCTATGATTTATCCGTTAATAGGTTTGTCAGGATCGAATGCCTCATTCCCATTACGAATAAAAGACTTTGAAATTTTGGTCAGTAAGGCGGCTTACAGGCGGAGCGAGTCGGGCATAGATATATGAAGCCAAGAG
>CALCKU010000088.1 GCA_937965735.1 uncultured Caulobacterales bacterium | reverse complement strand
AAGGGGGCTCTATGCATATGTTTAGTACGGAAAAGCACTTTTATGGCGGCCACGGGATCGTTGGCGCTCAAGTGCCAATCGGTGCGGGATTGGGTTTTGCAAATAAATACAAAAACAATGGGAATGTCAGCTTGGCCTTCTTTGGGGATGGCGCGTCTAATCAAGGACAGGTTTATGAGACGTTTAACATGGCGAAGCTCTGGGATTTGCCAGTCGTGTTTGTGATTGAAAATAACCAATACGCCATGGGCACATCTGTTGAGCGCTCTTCAGCCGAGACAGAGCTGTATAAACGCGGCTCAAGTTTTGAAATTGAAGGTTTGCAAGTTGACGGCATGAATGTCCTTGAAGTCCGTGACGCTGCCAAGAAAGCCATTCAACACGCACGGGACGGTAAAGGCCCGATGATTTTAGAGATGAAGACTTATCGCTATCGGGGTCATTCTATGTCAGACCCTGCGAAATACCGGAGTCGAGATGAGGTTACAAAAACACGTTCAGAACGTGACCCGATTGATATGGTCAAAAATCGTTTGATCGCTGAAAAGTGGATTGATGAAGACGGTTTAAAAGCAATTGATAAAGAGATTAAAGCGGTTGTTGCCGATTCGGCTGAATTTGCGCAAACCTCGCCTGAGCCCGATCCGAGTGAGCTCTATACAGATGTGCTATTAGACGTTTAATGCATCTCGCCCAACTCAATATTGCGGAAAGTCGGTTTCCAATGTCAGATAAGCGTATGGATAGTTTCACGCTTAAAATTGACGCTATTAATGCATTGGCAGACCGCGCCGAAGGATTTGTTTGGCGTCTTAAAGATAATGACCCGAATATTGACGGCGCGCTTTCGCTACGACTGCCCGAAGCGGATACGGCGCTTGTGAATATGTCGGTGTGGAAAAATTTGAAGTCACTTTATGACTTTGTTTACATGACTGCACACGCTAAAATCATGCAAGCCAATCAAGATAATTTTCATATTTTAAAAGCCAATCATTTCGTTTTGTGGTGGATAGACGTTGGACATATCCCGAGCTTAATGGAAGCCAAGCAAAGGCTTGATAATATTCGAAAAAATGGGCCGACAAAAACGGCATTCACTTTTAAAACTGCGTTTGACATGACGGGGCAGCCTCTGACAAACGCCTATAAATCTGGGGAAACTTTATAATGTCCGAAACCTCTTATATTATTCTGTCAGTCGCCTTGTTTTTTGGAATGATACTCGTTCAATCGCTTGTCTCTATCAAGCATCACGGCCTGGTCCCGCTCGCGGGGGCACGGGACGAAATGAAGGCCCCGACATTCCTGTTAGAACGGATGAAACGGGCCAATCAAAACATGATTGAGGCGATGGTGATGTTTGTGCCACTCACATTAATTGTGATTCACACAGACCAATTGTCTATGTCAACGGCTGTTGGTGCCGCCATGTTTTTCTGGGGGCGTCTTGTTTACGCGCCGCTTTATTGGTTTGGCGTGTCTTGGTTTCGAACCGTCGCATGGGGTGTGTCGATGGCTGGCATCGCTCTAATGTTCATAAATCTCTTACCGCTCATTTAAGCCACTGATTAAAGGATATTTTCTATGGCGATTGATATTAAAATGCCGGCCCTTTCTCCGACAATGGAGGAAGGCACGTTATCGAAATGGCTCGTGAAAGAGGGTGACACAGTCAGTTCTGGTGACATATTAGCCGAGATTGAAACCGACAAAGCGACGATGGAAGTTGAGTCGATAGATGAAGGGATTGTCGGTAAAATTCTTGTGTCCGCAGGCACAGATAATGTCAAAGTTGGTGAAACTATCTTGCAGCTTTTAGAGGATGGTGAAGATCTTTCTGCGCTTGGGTCGTCGAATTCAACAGAACAAATCAATGTAAAAGATCAACCCAATGAAAGAGATCAATCTGGTTCTTCAGAAAAAACCGCCTCAGGTGAACCGCTCGCCCGTACAGACGCGGTTGCGACTGACCAAATTCATAAAATGAAGACAACAAACCTGTCCGATCCAGATGTGCCGTCCAATATTAAAATGATAGAGATCACAGTGCGTGATGCACTTCGGGATGCTATGGCGGAGGAAATGCGCCGCGACGAAACAGTGTTTGTTATGGGCGAAGAAGTGGCCGAATATCAAGGGGCCTATAAGGTTACACGCGAGCTTTTACAGGAGTTCGGGGCGCAGCGTGTCGTTGACACACCGATTACTGAATACGGGTTTGCTGGGATCGGCGTTGGTGCCGCCATGGGGGGCTTGCGTCCAATCGTTGAATTTATGACTTTCAATTTTGCCATGCAAGCCATTGATCATATTATAAATTCCGCCGCGAAAACATTATACATGTCGGGTGGACAAATGCGTTGCCCTATTGTCTTTCGTGGGCCAAACGGTGCCGCGTCGCGTGTGGGCGCTCAACATAGTCATGACTATTCGAGCTGGTATGCGAATGTCCCAGGGCTTAAAGTTGTTGCACCTTATGACGCCGCAGATGCGAAAGGTTTGTTGAAGTCGGCCATTCGCGATCCAAACCCTGTGGTGTTCCTTGAGCATGAGCTTCTTTACGGGGAAACATTCGAGCTTCCAGATATGGATGATTTTTTGATACCTATCGGCAAAGCCAAAGTTCGCCGCGAAGGGACGGATGTTACGATCGTGGCGCATTCTCGCATGGTCGGGTATAGTTTAGAGGCGGCAGAAATACTAGCGCAAGAGGGTATTGATGCAGAGGTCGTGGATCTACGCACGATACGGCCTCTCGATTCTGACACTGTTATTGAGTCGGTTAAGAAGACAAATCGTCTTGTTTGCGCCGAAGAGGGTTGGGGGCAGAGCGGTATTGGTGCCGAGATCGCTGCGCGTGTTGTTGCAGAGGCATTCGATTATCTCGACGCGCCGCCTGAACGTGTCTTCCAAGTGGACGTGCCTTTGCCTTATGCTGGCAATCTCGAAGCCTTGAGTTTACCAGGCGTTAAAGATGTTGTCGCCGCCGCTAAACGGGCATGTTATAAAGATTGATATGTGCCTTAAACATCAATTTGATATTTTCTTTTTTGCTTTGAGCGCGTGGATTTTGGCTTTTGCTAAAGACTATGGTTCTAGGAGCTTTTCTTATGCCGATTGAAATTTTAATGCCTGCCTTATCTCCGACGATGGAAGAGGGGACCTTGTCTAAATGGATGGTTAAAGAAGGAGATTCTGTCAATTCGGGTGATTTATTGGCCGAGATTGAAACGGATAAGGCGACGATGGAAGTTGAGGCCGTCGAAGAAGGTGTGATTGCTAAACTCCTCGTGCCAGCGGGCTCTGAAGGTGTGAAAGTCAATGCACCAATCGCACTTTTACTCGAAGAGGGGGAGACGGCTTCGTCGTTGGATGGCTATCGTGCTGGAGGCGAAAGTGAGGTCGCTCAAAACAAGATAAATTCAGATGAAAAACAAAACGCTGAATCTCCTGCATCTTCATCACCCATATCATCAAAGGATAGCGCAAACATTTCAGGTCAATCTGTATCAGGCCGGGAAAAATCTGGCACCTCAAATTCTGATGCCTTAAATTCTGATGCCTTAAATTCTGGCCGGATCAAAGCTTCGCCCCTAGCAAAAAGACTGGCTAAAGATGCTGGAATTGATTTGTCAAAAGTTCAAGGGTCTGGCCCGAATGGGCGTATTATAAAAGTCGATATTGAAGCCGCAAAACAAGACGGTACAGCGCGCGCAGAGGTGACGGATAACACTGAGGTTAAGAGCTTAACAGGGTCTCAAAATACGCATGTTGAAACAAAGGTTTCTTCTGAAACAACCGAACTTGGCGTTTTACGCGGCGGGGGTGCCTCTTATCTAGAGAAAATGGGCATAGAGGCTGGCACGTATCGTCTTGAACCTTTAGACGGGATGCGCCGCACAATTGCGAAACGCTTAACCAGCTCTAATGTGAATGTTCCTGATTTTCCATTGACGATTGATTGTGAAATTGATGCGCTTCTCGCCATGCGGAAAGAGTTAAACGGCCAAGCGCCTGAAGGTGTAAAAATATCTGTGAATGATATGTTGATAAGGGCCTCGGCGCTCGCGCTGAAAAATTTACCTGAAGCGAATGCTAGCTTTACACCCGACGGCATTGCCTATCATAATCATGCAGATGTGGCCGTAGCCGTGGCTATTGAAGGCGGTTTGATAACGCCTATCGTTCGGCAATCAGAGAATAAAGGCCTCTCAACAATTTCTTCTGAAATGAAAGATTTGGCGGTTCGGGCGCGTGATAAGAAATTAAAACCAACAGAATATCAAGGCGGTACATTTAGCATTTCAAATCTGGGGATGTTCGGTATTCGTGAATTTGGCTCGATTATCAATGAACCGCATGGCATGATTTTATCCGTTGGCGCGGGCGCTCCGCGTGCGGTTGTGAAAGAGGGTGCGGTTGCCGTTGCAACGGTTATGACCGTGACCTTAACGTGTGACCACCGTGTCGTTGACGGGGCACTTGGCGCGAAATGGTTGCAAGTGTTTAAACGCTATGTCGAACAACCGATTACGATGATGTTATAGCTATACCCGATATGTCATAATCGAGTGCGTTTCGATAGATTGTGTTATAGCTCTAATTTTATAGTTTTGTGTCTGGTTTCGACCTATTTGCGTTTATTGAAAATCATATCCGCGCGTTTCTCTCTATATAATGGCGGCTTTGCGTTTAAAGTTACGCTTTTGAATGTCGATAATTCCAAAACGTGCTAAATTCGCTTAAAGCGCGTAAATTAACCATGGGTTTGACCGTATGTGTTTCAAACTCTTGTGAGTCATAGTCTGTAATTTATAACAGGTTAAGGCGTGAGTTACACATTGAGTTGCGTTGTTTGGAACAGAGATATGTTTTTTAAATCTTTAATACTGGGAACTGTATGTGCTGTTATGGCTGGCGGTGCCGTTTATTTTTCAACGGTTCCGCTTGAGAATACACCGCGTATAAAACTGCCAATTGGTGAGATGGGGCCACTAGATAGCGCGGATCAGAATGTCAAATCTGATAGTTTTGGTGTCGT
>CALCKU010000087.1 GCA_937965735.1 uncultured Caulobacterales bacterium | reverse complement strand
CTCGACAACCCACCCAAAATACGCCACACGCCCGCTCATGTCCTAACATGAGCCTTAACACTCATATCGGGACTAGGTCTGGTGGAGTGGCTTCTACACTTGCCAGACCGTCTTCATTCACGAGTAGTTTTGTCGTCCCCTTAGATAAGCTGCACGGCTGGGCGGGCGGCACTGATTTCTTTTCCGCACTTTCAAACACTACCCCCTCGCGAATTTTGTTCGCAAAGAGCGTGTTTGAAAGCGGGAAATAATGCCGCGATTACAACCCTTCAGATACCGTTCATGTTCATCTAGCTAAACACCGTGTTAATATTATATTAATGCTGGGAGGCAGACATGTTAAGACAAGTAAGTGAAGTGACAGACCAAGTGGGAGAAGTTGCAAAATTTTTAAATCCAGAGAGACTGGATGGATATATGAGCACGGGTATCGCGATGGGGACAAAGGTTCTTATTGCGCTTGTTATTTTTATCATTGGCTCTTGGATTGCCAAAAAAGTCAAAAACGGCATCACCAAGATGGCCAAGAAAAGCCCGCAGCTTGACGAGACGCTGTTTAATTTCCTCGGCTCGATTGCGCGCTGGGTCATTATGGCCTTCGTGTTTATCGCCATCCTCGGCCAGTTCGGTGTTGAAACAACCTCTATCGTTGCGCTTTTAGGTGCGGCTGGTCTTGCGGTTGGTCTTGCGCTCCAAGGCGCGATGTCAAACCTTGCGGCTGGCGTTATGCTTATGGTGTTCCGTCCATACAAAATCGGCGATTTCGTCGATGCAGGCGGTCACTTTGGTAATGTTGAGGACATCACATTGTTCACGACAGACATGCAGACGTTTGATAACCAAAAGATCATTATTCCAAATGGTAAAATCTGGGGCGAAAAGATCGTAAATCACAGCCACCACGCTGTACGCGGTGTCGATATGCGCTTTAACATTGCCTATGATGATGACGTAGAAAAGGCGCGAAAGGTTATTTCTAAAGTATTTGCGGATCATCCGCATATCAAACAAGACCCTGCGCCCTTTATCGAAGTTGAAACTCTGAGCGAACGGTCTGTTGAAATCCTCGTCCGTCCATTCACCGACGGTGCGCATTACTTTGACGTGATCTACTCTGTTCCAGAATTGGTTAAAGCGGCCCTTGGTAAAGCGGGTATGTCTACACCTTATCCAAGTCAAAAAATCATCATGGTCAAAGAATAGACTCAGAGACACAATTTTCAAACCTATACGGTTTGATTTGATCGACCCAGTCACAGTTTTTGTGACTGGGTTTTTTAATGTGTATTTATCTTCTGGCTCAATTTATCTTTTAGACAGTTTATCTTGTAGCCAGTTTATCTTGCAGCTATTTTATCTTGCAGAAAGCGCGATGACCCGCTGCGCACGTTTAACAACGGGTGCTTCAATGAATTTTCCGTTGAGTAAAACAACATTCCCCTCAGCCGCTTTATAGGCGGCAATAACGGCTTTCGCATATTCCAACTCATTTTCGAGAGGTTTGAAAGCTGAGTGAATGCGCTCTATCTGTGCAGGGTGAATAGCAGACCGCGCATGAATCCCCAAAGCTTTGGCTTTTCGCGTCGTCGTTTCGCAGGCCTCTAAATCCCTGACATCAATATGAGGCACATCAAAGAGTAAGACATCGTGCACATGGGCTTCCATCACAAGTTTTGATCTTGCAAACATATGTGTTTCCCATGACAGATCGCAATCCACATCTCCCGCATAATCCACCGCGCCGTACATGCCAAGCTTTACACGGCTATGTGAGAATATTTCGGCAGAATTTAGAAGTCCTTCAGCGCTCTCTATAATAGCAAAGAACGGCCCGAGCGTATCGGGTAGCTGACCGTCCAGATCATTGATGTTTGAGCGTGACGCAACTTTCGGCACCATCACAAAAGGCAGTTTAAGACCACTGTCACGTAACGCTTTTATATCGGCGTGACCACTCTCTGTATCAAGGCTATTAATACGCAAGCTGACATGTTTATGAGATGTTTGCCCGAGCCACTCTATGACCGTTTCGCGTGCAGTGTCCTTATCATTCGGCCCCACCGCGTCTTCAAGATCAATACACACCAAATCCGCATCCGTCTGGCAGGCTTTTTCAAAACGGTCTGGGCGATTCCCGGGGACAAAAAGCTGTGAACGATAATGCATATAAATATCCTCTCAATAGTCTCTCTGTGGACTCTCTGTGGTCTCTAATTTCTGGACAGGCCTAACAGAAGCACGTTAATAGGACAGTACATTAAACAGGACGCTTCACCATGACAAATGCTCTCACGCACAAAAATCGTGTTCTGGAACATTTAGGATGCCGTTATCCAATCGTCCAAGCCCCAATGGGGTGGATTGCCCGTAGTCAACTTGCCTCTGCCGTTTCGAACGCAGGGGGCTTTGGCGTAATTGAAACCTCTTCTGGCGAAGTTGAAAACTGCGCGGCAGAAATAAAGAAAATGCCAGAGCTTACGGATAAGCCCTTTGGCATTAATCTACCGCTTTTGTTTTTGCGCGACCGTCAAATGATTGACCTCGTCATAGCGTCGGGCGTGACCTTCGTAACGACCTCTGCGGGCGATCCGTCTAAATATGTCGGCGTCTTAAAAGAAGCGGGCATTACCGTCTATCACGCGGTTCCCAGTGTTGCGGGTGCGCTTAAAGCCGCTCAGGCAGGTGTAGACGGGCTGGTTGTCGAAGGTACAGAGGGCGGCGGATTTAAAGCCCCGCTAGAAGTCGGACTCCATGTCTTGATCCAAGCTATTCGTAATCAAACCGACCTCCCGATCATTGCCGCAGGCGGCATAGTTGACGGAATCGGCATGGCGAGCGCTTTCGCGGCGGGTGCAGAAGGCATTCAAATGGGGACGCGATTTGTGTCGAGCGCGGAGAGCCCCGTTCACCAGAATTTCAAAGACAGTATAATAGAGTCGGATGAGAACGGCACATGGATCTTAAATAAAACCGCGCGTCCCTGCATTCGCGCCTTGAAAACAGATTTAACCCGCGAGATTAACGCGGCGGGTGTCATGGATATGAGCGCTCTAAAGGGTATTAAAAATTTATACTTTGGCGGCGACATGAACGCAGCCCCTGCCCTTGCGGGACAATCAGTCGGTCTGATTGACACGGTGAAAACGGCCAAACAAATTATTGATGAAACCATTACAGAGTTTAATACCGTTTGCGCCCGTATGGCGACCCAGACATTTTAAATCCAGAAATTTTAAATCCAGAAATTTTAAATATGGGGTGTCCGTAACGCTTCCACCCTAGCGCGGTGTTTTCTTTAAAGGGAGCTCTGTAGTAAATTTAAGTTTTTCCATCGCAAAACTCGCCGACACATCAGAGATTTTCACTTGCGCGATTAGGCTTTGATAAACACGGTCATAATCACTGACATTTCCCACCATAATCTTCATTATATAGTCTACATCACCCGCTAAGCGGTAAAACTCGACGATTTCTGGTGTGTTTGTCACGGCCTGAGTGAACCGATCGGCCCAAGCTTTGGAATGATCGCTTGTTCGTACTGATACAAAAACGGTCAGCGGTAGACCAATTTTTTCGTTATCAACTAAGGCTACGCGGCCTTGCAGAATACCTACACTCTCTAAACGTTGAACGCGCCGCCAACACGTATTTAAAGACAAGCCAATTTCATCCGCAATCGATTCCAAAGAGCGCGTGGCATCAATTTGTAATATTTTTAAGATAGCCACATCATTATCATCAATTTTTTCTAACATATTCAATTATTTACTAAAATATTTTGATAAAAACAAGATTTACATCAAATTTTTGCAATGTTTTTTGATTGAAGCCGATCTATTTTTTGAAAAAAGCTTAAAAAGGTTCCCTTATGTTAGATTTATCAGATTCACCAAACAGCGTCACAGACGATATATTTGAAACCGAATACCGCGTCCCGCCAATGTTCAAAGCGGTCTCAAGCCTAATTGGTAACACCCCCCTGATTGGCGTGAATATGCGCTATAAAGGCCAACCCAGAACGCTTTACGCCAAACTCGAATATTATAATCTCTCGGGTTCAATTAAGGACCGCATGGCGTTAAACGTCCTCAAACACGCTTATGCGACAGGCGCACTTAAAAAAGGGGATTTAATTGTTGAAGCCACGAGCGGTAATGCGGGGATTGCTTTTTGCGCTTTGGGGCGCGCCTTGGGCCATAAGGTGCGGATATATATGCCCGATTGGATGTCATGTGAACGGATTTCACTGATGCGCAGCTACGGCGCAGATGTCCGCCTTGTGTCCAAATCTGAGGGCGGTTTTATTGGTTCAATAAAAATGGCCGAAGATTTGGCTAAATCACGAAAAGATGTTTTTCTCCCGCGCCAATTTTCAAACCCTGATAATTGCAAGGCCCACTGCACGGGTACGGGCGCTGAAATCTTAAAGCAATTGAAAAATACCGACCTAACGCCGACTGCTTTTATTGCGGGGGTCGGCACAGGTGGAACCGTCATGGGCGTTGGCGCAGCCTTAAGGGCTCATAATCCTTCGGTTAAAATCCATCCCCTAGAGCCAACAGAAAGCCCCACGCTTACAACGGGACATAAAGTCGGCCATCACCGTATCCAAGGTGTGTCGGATGAATTTATCCCAGATATTGTTTGCCTCAACACACTTAACGCGGTTGTCTGCGTTAATGACGGGGACGCGATCCTCGCCGCGCAAAAGCTTTCGCGCGAACTTGGCTTAGGGGTTGGCATTTCATCTGGAGCGAATTTAATCGGCGCTTTGAAGCTCCAAAACCAATACGGCGCCCAAGCGATTATCACCACCGTCTTTTGCGATGATAACAAGAAATATCTTTCAACCGATTTGATAAAAGACGAAGCTGTTAAAAGTGGATATTTATCACCTGATATTGAATTACTCGATTATTTCGTGTGTTAGCACGGCACGGTCTTTGAAAAGCACAGAAATATTGATGTGATTTATATTTGGTCTTTTTGCGTCAAACCCGTAAAAGACATGTACAAACTAAAGGCAAGTCAGGACAAATATATGAGATATGCAATACAGGTCTTACGCTTGGTTTTAGTCTCTTGTGTGATAAGCGCTTGCGCGACCACACCTAATCCTGAAAAAATTTGTACATCAGAATGGATTGAAAAACGGGCAGATAAAGCCATATCGCGGATCGAGAGCCGCACACAATCCTCTATGAAAACCTTATCAAGGGCAGCAGAGAGTTGGAAGCGCGGCAAACAACCAGGCCCGTTTCAGATGCTGGCGCTGAGTTCGTCGCTCAAGTCACTTGAATCAGAGTTGAAATCGGGGACAGGGATTCGGGACTTAAAAACGCTGTCAAAAACGTGTAATGACCCTGCACTTGTTCGTAAAGCCATGAACGGATTTATGCAAAAGCAAGGTTTACCCGCCGATTTAGTGAGCTTTATAGAAAACTTGCAAGTCTACCAAGATCTTTTGCGTCCAGACACACCAGGCTAGTTGATAAAAGCCCATTGAACTCATCCATCTGGGGGCTTAAATAGCGCCCATGACTTACTGCGTTGCCGCCCTCTATCATTTTACACGCCTTAATGACTTTGAGGCTTTACGCGCGCCCCTGCAATCCATGTGTGAGCATTTAAATATTAAAGGCACGATCCTGCTGGCGCGTGAAGGTATTAATGGCACGGTTGCAGGCACTGACGCTAATATCCAAGCCTTACTGGAATATTTGCGTCATGATCCGCGCCTTATTGGGCTTGAGCATAAAGAAAGCCGCTCTCAAGATTTACCCTTTTACCGCATGAAAGTGCGTCTTAAAAAAGAGATCGTGACCATGGGTGTGGACGGGGTCGATCCCAATACTACCGTCGGCACCTATGTCGATCCACAAGATTGGAACGCGTTAATCTCGGATCCAGATGTAATCCTTATTGATACGCGAAATGATTATGAAGTCGAAATTGGTACGTTTAAAGGCGCCGTCAATCCTGACACACAGACTTTCCGTGAGTTTCCAGACTGGGTTGAAAACAACCGCGAAAAATTGAACTAGCCCAAAGTCGCCATGTTTTGTACGGGCGGCATTCGGTGCGAAAAAGCCAGCTCTTATATGAAACAAAAAGGCTTTGATGATGTTTATCACCTGAAAGGCGGTATATTAAAATATCTAGAAACACAGCCCGAAGACTCTAGCCTATGGGAAGGCGATTGTTTCGTCTTTGATCAAAGAGTTGCCGTTGGTCACGGTTTAAAGCAAAGTGAATATGACCAATGCTTTGCCTGCCGTTACCCGATAACAGATTTAGAAAAACAATCAGAACTCTATATTAAAGGCGTGGCTTGCCCGCGTTGTCATAGCCAAATGAGCGAAGATCAAAAAGCCCGCTTTACCGAACGCCAGAAACAAATCGAACTGGCAAAGCAACGCGGCGAAGCACATTTAGGACGTAAGGTGCCTTAAGCGTATACTGTCACCAAAACTTGATTTTAAACAGGCCTTGATTTTAAACAGACCTTGATTTTAAACAGGATTTGATTTTCAGTAGGATTTACTTTTCGAATGAAACCCATTCTCTATTCTTTTCGTCGGTGCCCTTATGCGATGCGGGGCCGTATGGCTTTACACATTGCGAGTATTGAGACAGAGCACCGCGAAATCTTGTTGCGCGACAAACCCAAAGCCATGCTGGATGTCTCACCCAAAGGAACAGTACCCGTCTTAATCTTGCCAAATGGTGACGTCATTGATGAGAGCCTTGATGTCATGCATTGGGCCTTAGGCCAAAATGATCCAGAGAATTGGCTCGCAGGCGATGAGAGCCTGTCTAAGTCTCTCCTTTCAGAGAATGACGGGGATTTTAAATTTAATCTGGACCGATATAAATATGCCAGTCGTTACGATGCGGACGCAAAACGCGGTGACACCAATCCAGAGCATCAAAGGGCCGCAGAGAAATTTATCCAAACATTAGAAACACAGCTTACAAAATCACCCTATCTATTGGGCGAATACCGAACCTTAACCGATATAGCGATTTTCCCCTTTATCAGACAATTTGCCAATACGGATAAAACAAGCTGGGAAAATAACGACTATCCAAACACCCGTAATTGGCTTGCGCGTCACCTCTCGTCAGATCTATTTCAAGCGATTATGGTCAAGCACCCATTATGGGCAGAATAACAATGGGCGGAATAACGCTGTTTCAATTAGGCTTTGAAACATATTATATCTTCAGACACATCAATCTCTTTTTGTGACCTTACTAATTTCTAATCTTCCTTAACGGAATATAACGCACATATTCAGCAAAGGTTCAATGCATACGCACTATATCTTATAGTGCGTATGTCCCATCTGTGACGTTTCCTGCCCCCCGGAATGGTCTCATTTTTATGGCCCACAGATCACGCAGAAGGGCGGTGCGGCGTTGTTTCTCTCTCAACACGCCCGCCCTTTCTTTATGGCTTGGACGCATAGTTTTATTTTTTCTTAGACGCTTTAGGCTTTTCAAGCAGACCCTCTTTGATCATTTGAGCCGCCATTTCATTGATTGCAACACCGACACCGCCGTAAATCATGCCCAGTTTTTCTTGAGACTTTGAATTATCCGCACGCCACTCAATCGAATGCCCTGGCGCTTCCACTTCTGGCAAAGGCCAATCCTTACCATATTGACTGCGCAACATATCCGCAAGACCAAGGAAAGAACAACTCTCGGAAAAGGTAATATACCGGCCTTCAGCATCTGGAATAAATGCAGCACGGAAATGCGCTTCGGCAACATCCCGCACATCCACAGCCCCCAAACACATATTCGGCGCGCCGCTTTCCATACGTCCGCCCATTAAAGATTTTACAACATTAAAGGATTCAGATGTTTGGGATTTTGCCGTACCAGGTCCAAAGACCAAAGCGGGGTTAATTACAACCATATCCCAAGACTTTTGCCCTTTTGCCAGCTTCCACGCCGCTTTTTCCGCTAAGGTTTTAGAGTAATTATAAGGCGTAACCTCTAGGGATGAAGATGTATTCCAAATCTCTTCGGTTAAAATACCATTTGGCGCTTTCGTCACATCTTCGGGTACGCCGTAAATAGCGGCGACCGAACTGGTTAAAACCACACGCTTGACGCTTTTGGTCTTTTTGGCTGATTTTAAAACATTCTCAGTCCCTTTCAAAGCGGGATCCACGAGGTCTTTTTGAGGGTCTTTAACGCGGGATTTAAACGGAGACGCAGTATGGAAAACAACATTGCAACCCTCCATTGCCTCTGAAAAATCGCCCTCTTCTAACAAATCCGCTTTGAACAATTTTAAGGTTCCGTCCGTATCCTCGGCCATTTGATTCAAATGCGCGACTTTTTCCATATTCTTAGGATCGCGTACCGTAGCGTGAACTGTAAAACCTTCGCCCAATAACCGTTTGACCAGCCAGCCCGCAACATAGCCTGTGGCGCCCGTTACCATTACGGGCATATCTGTGTCATATTCCAAACGAATTTCAGTCATATTATTCCCTTTAATTACTCAAAAATATTCCACAATATTTCGTCTATATAGGCTCTAACGGCAATCTAAATTTTTTAAAGCTCAAAACCTCTAATAAGCCTAAGACATTGATAAGAATACAGCCAAATTTTTATTTTATGCCTCTAAGACTGCCTTCACGTCAAAAAAAACGCAGCCATTCAGGCTGCGTTCTATACATATATGACGTGTCGTCATTATTTCATAATTTTACCCAAAATAAAGGTCAATATAGCACCGCCAATACCGCCGCTGGCGACATTACTGACAATACTACCAATATTAAGGCCTGCCCCTGCCATTGGATCTGCTGCGCCTAAACCAATATATTGTCCCACAAATGACAGTAATGTTCCGCCGACAATTCCTGTTACGCTTCGCCCCAATGTGCCCATGCCAGACTTCATAACGCTACCCGCGACATTACCACCCGCAGCACCACTCAATAGGCCTATGCCTAAACTTACTATATCCATAAGATTCCCCTTAAATTGTTTTATTGACAGGACTCTGTACTCATAATTTTACACATGTCCTATGTGAATTAAGCTCTAAAATAACCCAAAATCAAGCAGTATTAACACAATATTAAGCCTTCAAGCCGGTAAATAATGTGAACACACAGCCAAAACTTGATTAAATCCTATTTGATTTCAATTATTTAGCACAATTCAAGGTCAAATCCTTATCCAGAAAAAGCCCGACCCCCATCCCAAAGAGACTTAAACTCATCCCAAAGAGGCTTAAACTCATCCCGAATTGGCCCAAACGCATTCCAAACGGTTTCCCCCCTTGTAATATCATTATTCCACGCCATATCAATAATGCGAATGATTATCAATAACAAATAAAACACCTTAACACATAGGAACATTATGAAAAGATTTAGTATAGCAACGGTCAGTGAAGTTTCCCACATAACGCCCAATATGATTCGGGTCACGCTCTTGGCCGATATGATTAAAGCGTTTCCAGCATATTGCGCGGGCGGACATGTCAAATTAGTCATCCCGCCCATCAATCAAGACATAAAGCAATTCCAAAAATTTTTAGGGGGGTTCAACATTCGGAACCAAATGCGCACTTACACAATTCGGCATATAAATATGCAAAGCGGTGAAATTGACATTGATTTTGTTGCACACGGCGATAGCGGCCCCGCTTCCGCTTGGGCCATGACAGCGAAACGCGGTGATTTCATCGGTATATCCCCACCGGGTGGCCCTAAACTTAAAGTGTCATCCTCTAATCAATATTTAATTGCTGTGGATATGACGGCCTTTCCAGCCGCTGCTGCCAGTGTCGAAAAGTTACCGAAAGACGCTCAGGGTGATTTTTACACAGAGATTTTAAGTCCGGATGATATTCAACCCATAAATGCACCGTCTGGGATAAAGCTACATTGGGTCCTCAAAGACCCTTCAGGCGCGAACCCAAGCCTCATAGAAACCGTCAAAGCGCTCAAGCTCAGAGGAGATGAGAGCGTGTTTGTCGCGGGTGAATATACGCCGATTGGCGAGTTACGCACCTATTTCAGATCAGAAAAAGCCTACCCAAAAGATCAACTCTATATCAGCTCATATTGGAAGCAGGGTTTGATAGAGAGTGAACATAAACGTGTAAAAACACTCGTCGCCTAACCCATATTTCAGATTAACGGAGATCCAATGAATCATTCAACACACACAATCAAACCTGATCCGCGCCCCGAAGTGTCCGTGGGGCATGTTGGCTTAACCGCGCATAATTTTGAAGCCTCTTTAGAATTCTTTAAAATGATTGGTATGCGGCTTGTTGTGAGCCTGTCAGATTTTGCCGTATTAGAACTCAGAGGCGGCACCCATCTCGTCTTGCAAGCAGGACCCCAAAAAAATATGCAACCGGCTCGATTTGATCTAATGGTCGATAATTTAAAGAGCATGCGCGCCAGAATGGTTTCGGCAGGCCTTAAACCGACGCCGATATCACTCTCAGGTGGCCCGCATAGCGCTTTTGAAGTCACAGACCCCTCGGGCATATTACTGCATTTTACGAGCTCACACGTGACCGGCCCTGTTTAAATGTTCATAAAGCCTCTTAACACAGGCGTTTTATAGAATTTTGTTCCCTTTTACATCCAAACAAAAGCTGCCACACAGCGCCCGAACAGAAGAAGCAAGAAACAAAATGCCCTCTGACATTTGTAAAACTGGCTTGTGAAACATAAAAAGGCTTGGTGATGAACCAAGCCTTTTTTATTTTAATCCCATTTCAAAAGAAATGGCGCGAGTGACGGGACTCGAACCCGCGACCTCCGGCGTGACAGGCCGGCACTCTAACCAACTGAGCTACACCCGCTAAGATGTAGGCGCGGTTTAGCTGTACTCTACCATATCGTCAATGTGAAAATTGAAGCTATCGCCAATATTTTTCATTTTTAATGAACTCTCATCAAGCTTTATTTCTGTGAAGTCAGATTGAAGTTTATTCAAAACCGAAAGAGGCTGTAGACAAGATACACACAAATCCAAATCACCTTGAAAACAAAGCTATTGTGAAATGACTATTGTGAAATGGCAATTGTGAAAATGAGTACACGTCTTCTCCAAAATTATTTCGCAAAAGTCGATAAGCCTGACACGGACCCAACATATGTTCCATTGCCTCCCATTGCCTCGACAAGCCAAGCTTGCCAACCCTGCAAAGCGCTGATAGCGCGCTCGCACTGTTCATAACGCGCCTAGAGCTTTCCCGTGATGATTGCGCCGACCAATTGGCTACCGTCAAAAACCATTTAGAGATTAACGGTGTAACGGTGACAGATACGGTGGTTATTCAAACAAAAGAAGCCACCCGAAAGTGGTGGCAGTTGTAGCCTTTAAAGTACAATACCGCGCAGACAAGTGTACTTAAAGCCGCTTTAGGTACAATAAGATTTTAGACCCCTTTCTTCGGATTGGGGTCTTTTTTAGGATACTCATTTAACCCAGTTTGAATATCGAAGACTCTATAGATACAGGATCAATAAGCTTAAGGTTCATACAGGGCAGATTTTGGGCAGATTTTGGGCGAATTATGTATCAAACAGGCGCAAAAACGGAAAAAATCGACAACTTCAAACCTAAATAAAAGGCAAAACAACAGCTTTAAATTCAAAATTATTCAGTGATTTCAATACCTTAAAAATGGTGAACGATACTGGGATTGAACCAGTGACCCCTACAATGTCAATGTAAGCGGTCTATGGGTGAAGAGTTCCTAAGGCCAAATTTTTTGCATTAATTCCAATGATTTAAAAAAGTTAGCCTATTACGAGGAACGGCAGTTCGTAATGCGATCACAATTTGATCACACTCATTTATGGATCGTGTCAAATGGCAACCATACGTAAACTTAGAGGAAAATATCAGGCAATCATTCGTAGATCTGGCTACCCTCAACAATCGAAAACATTTCCAACCAAAAAGTTGGCTGAAATGTGGGCGCGAGATGTGGAGTATAAAATCGACAATGGCATATTTGCTGACTTGTCTGCAGCTAAAAAGACGACTTACGCCGATCTCATGGACATCTACCTCAAAGAAGTTACAGCCAATAGGCCGACCAAACATGCAATAGACGTAGAACGCACAATTATCAACCGTATACGCAGAGAACATAGATATCTATGCGCCTTGACCGTTGATAAATTAACGCCCGAACATTTCGAAGTCTATCACGATGAGAGGCTTTCCACCCCTTCACCTTACAAGAAGAATGATGATGGAAGCCCAGCCATGATTGCGGCTAGAGCGATTTTCTTTTGATTAGATTCATTATGGGGATTCCCTTTTGCATTAGATTGTGGTTCACCGTTAGCGGAGGTATCTCATGACAAAAGTAATTTCTCAAGATCTACGCAAGCGCGTTATTGACTATGTCGCGTCCGGGCATTCGGCCC
>CALCKU010000086.1 GCA_937965735.1 uncultured Caulobacterales bacterium | reverse complement strand
TTGATTTAGGGAGTGTTTATGTGTCTTGTTAAGTTTGTTTATATTACTATAAGACACTTTTAATTTGAGGCGGATTATTATGGACGATGGACAGGTGAATATCCCGCGTGTTGTTGCGCCCGGTTCTCGGTCTATTGTGGGTGATGTGGAACGTCGTGATGTTTTTGACCCGCGTTTTAGCCTTGGTGATGTTGACGATGGGCAATCTGGATTTGATTTTTGGACGACGCTTAAGATTTTTCTGCGTTGGAAATGGCTAATTTTAGCGATTATGATTTTAGGGACAGGCTTGGCCTGGTTCCGAACGTCCAATTTAGTGCCGCTATACCGCGCTACAGTAACCCTTGAGATCCAGAAACAAGAAGCCCAGATTTTTTCCCAGAATAGCGGGCTCGGCGCGCAGAATGTGGCGGATAAAGAGTTCCTCGCGACCCAATATGTCTTGATGAAAAGTCGTAGCTTAGTCGAGCGTGTTGTGACGCGGCTCGAGCTTTATAAGGATGCCGATTACGCTGTGCAATCGGCGAGCGAGGCGAACCGTGTCAAGCAAGCCTCAACGCTTGTTTTAGAGAATTTGAAAGTTCTGCCGATTCCTAAAAGCCGTGTGGTGAATGTGCAATTTACCAGTCCCGATAATGAGAATGTGGCGCGTGTTGTGAACGCTTTAGCGGAGAACTTTATTGAAAGCACGCTTGAGCGTAAATATAGCGATTCCACCTATGCGCGTGACTTTTTGCAAGGCCGGCTTGACGCGGCTAAAACATCACTTGAGACCTTTGAGCAAGAGCTTGCCGATTACGCAAAGGCCCGCAATATCTTAGAGCTCGGCTACGGGGAGAACTCCACAACGACTTTGGATACCAATGCTATTATCACCTTAAATGACGCGCTTGTCGAAGCCCGTACGGCCCGTGTTGAAGCCGAACAGCGCTATAGGGTTTTGTCAGATAATCCCGAAGCGTTCCAAGGCGGGGCTTTAATGGACACGCCCGAACTGGCAGGGCTTCGTAATCGCCGTTCTGATTTAAAAGGGGAATATGAAGAGCTTTTGAGTGTTTATAAGCCAGAATATCCACGTATGGTGCAACTCCAAGATAAGATTGAGCAATTGGATACGGAAATTGCGCGTACACAATCGCGTTTTGCCGGGTCTGAGTTTGAGAGCGCGAAAGCGGCCTTTACAGCGGCCAAAGCCAAAGAAGAGAGCTTGGAGCGTTATGTTCGGTCTTTGAAGGGGAGCCTTGAGGATTACCGCGATCGCCGCATTCAGTATACGATTTTACAGCGGGAAGTGGATACGGCGCGTACGCAATATGACGGGCTTTTGCAACGGCTTAAAGATGTCACAATCGCCAGTGGTGTTGGGGCCAGCCAAGTGTCCATTGTTGACCGTGCAACCCGTCCTGCCCTGCCATTTTACCCGAATATGCAGATGAGCCTGATACAGGCGTTTTTGTTTAGTACTATGCTCGGCCTTGGCTTGGCGTGGTTACTCACCTTTATTGATGATACGATTAAGACGCCTGAAGATATTAAAGACCGGTTGGGCTTGCCTGTGCTCGGGGTTATTCCAAAGGTTGAGGGCAATGATAATATGATTGTCAAAGCGCTTGATGATCCGAAGTCACCCATTTCTGAAGCCTTTTTCTCGGCGCGCACCTCGCTTGAATTTGCCACGGATGGGGGGAGCCCGCGGAGTCTTCTGATTACGAGTACACAGCCCGGGGAAGGTAAGACCAGCTCGATTGTGGCCTTGGCCACGGCCTATAGTAAGATTGGTCGACGGGTTTTAGTGATTGACGCCGATATGCGTAAGCCGTCCTTTATCGCAGATTCTGAGCAATCGATTGGCTTGTCGGGGCTTTTGACCCATGGGGAGCGTTTATCGGATAATGTGATTGCATCGAACACGCCGGGTCTTTATCTTTTGCCGAGTGGTGTGATCCCGCCTAACCCAGCTGAGCTTTTGTCGGGCAAGCGGATTGTTGAGATTATCAGAGAGGCGGAATCAGCCTTTGATATGGTTTTGGTGGATTCTCCGCCTGTTTTGAACTTCTCTGACGCGCCGGTTCTGGCCAATATTTGTCAGGCCTGTATTGTTGTGATTAAGTCTGGCAATATCCGAAGACCGGCTGCCGAGCGTACGCTGCGCCGTATGCGTGAGAATGGTACGCGGGTCTTGGGGGCGATCTTGATGCAGTTTGATTCAAAGCGTCACGGATATGAATATGGTTATTACTACTACGCCTATAGTGCCGATGCCTATGCGTATGGTAACACAAAGCGCGATAAGAAAGCCAGCCGCAGCGCCGCCAGAAAAATCGACCTCTTTGCCCTAACCGACATAAATACTGACGAAAACGAAGATAATTTATAAAATGTTGGGGCGGATTAGTTTAACAATTTGCGCCCTCTTTGGATGTGTGTTGGCCAGTGTAACGTTAAAACATTTGGGACAAACAGAAACATCAATAGACACATCTTATGTGTTTAAACAACAGCCGCTAAATCGTCGTCTTCTGAATGATTACATGACAGAGCAGGCTTCGGATGCAACAGGCTCTGGAACGGTTTTTGAAGTCGCCAAAATCTTACATATGCGTGATAAACGCAATGATTTAGCGCGGTTTTACACTTCAATTGATCTGGCCAAACAAGAAAATAGTGCCGTGTTCTTAGACAGTTATTTGCCTCTATTTTCGACTTCAGATTACAGCCAACAACTTGTTTATGCGGATGCATTTGCGCAAATTACGGTCGCAGATGCAATTTTTCAAGATTTGAAATTACGGTTAAAGGCGAAGCCAAGTTGGGGCGTTGTGGTTTTAAGAGCAATTATGGAGTCTGAAAATCGTAAACCAGAAGACTTATATAGTTTGGTGGAGCTGTATCCTCGTTTTCATAAAGCATTCCTTGATTATTATATTCGAACTAAGCGTCCAAATATTGCCTATGAAGCCTTTTTGCAATTTACCGATTTAAACGGTAAGCCCTTAAACGTGCCCTATAACCCTGAATTAAAACAATGGCCTGGCCCAGCCCCTTTTAATTGGTTGGTTAATCCAAAAACATCGCGTTTCTTAGAGTATGGCGGGATCAATGTTGCTTATTTTGGATCTGAAATCCAAACAGCATTTAGTCAAGTTATTAAGCTTACTGCCGATGAATATAATCTTGAGACGACATTAAGCGGGACCGGTGGGCTTGAGAGTGGTCATTTTGAATGGCAAGTTCGTTGTCTAGATACGAATACAGTATTATTGAAACATAAAATTGAGAAATTAAGCTATTCTCGAGAGCAAACAGTGCTTGAGTTTACGGTGCCAGATACACAATGCGAATTCCAACGCCTTTCATTAAGGGGGTATCCTGGGAACTTTAGTCAAACCATTACAGCGGATGTTTATAAAGTGAATATTGTGCCAAAAGGCTCGACACAAATAGGTGTTAAATCGCCGTGAAACATAAACGTTCTTCTTTCTCTTTTTTGCCTTCTTCTATTAATTATCCAACGTGGATTTTTTTGATTATTTTGGCCTGTGTGATTGTAACAGGCGGCTCTAGTCGGGAATGGGGGCTTTTAAAAATTTATATAAGTTTGGGTGCGGCTCTATCTTTGATTTGGAGTGTCAATATTACGACAGTCGTTTCGGAGAAAATGTTTAAATTTATAATCGGTCTATTTTTAATCGTGGCCTGTTTGATTGCGGTGCAATTATATCCATTGCCATTCACGGTCTGGAAAACACTTCCTGATCGTGAACCAATTGTGTCAGCTATGAGTGTTTTAAACGTTTCAGAGTTGAAAATGCCTATCTCTCTATATCCTGAAAAAACGAGACTAGGTTTTATCGCATTTTTCCCGCCTTTGGCAGTTATATCAGCGCTTTTAGGGTTTAAATATAAACTCTCTACGCAGCTTCTCGTTTGGCTCTTGCCAACCCTAGCTGTTTTAAGTGTTTTTATTGGATATTTACAGCTTGCTTCGGGCGGAAAAGGCGCGCTGTACATTTATAAAGTAACCAATATCGGTTCGCCTGTTGGAATTTTTTCAAATGTTAATCATCAAGCTACTTTCTTGCTTATGTCTTTACCTTTTTTGGCCGTGATTATTGCAAGGAAAAAAAGTCAACTACAGTTTGTTACGGCCATTTTTATGGCTTTGTTTATTGTTTCGGGTGTGTTGGCGACGAAATCGGGTGCGGGATACGGACTCTTAATTATCGTATTTCTGGCTTGCTCTATCCTTATAAAACCGAGACGTAGGCGTCGTAAAAGTCGCGCAGTTATACGGTGGATGCCCGTTACTCTTGCGACTTCTATTGTATTATGCGTCTTCAGTTATTGGGTGTTTCAGAATGTAGATCAAAATCTTGAGATATTAAATGTTGGCGCTCCGACATCCCGTATTACCATCTTAAAGACAGCGCTTCCCATATTTAAAGAACATTTTTTATGGGGTACGGGACTGGGGTCGTTTGCAGATGTGTATAGACTTTATGAAGACAGTCAGGCGGTGATTGCGACCTATGTCAATCATGCCCATAATGATTATTTAGAGTGGATTGTTGAAACGGGTATCATCGGGTTTTCTATACTTGGACTTTTTATGCTTTGGCTTGCAAAGGCGATGATAAAAACATGGAGTCTACCAAAAGGTGAAAATAATAAATCTATACGAAACGCGGCCAGTATTGCGGTCCTTGTGGTTGTTTTACATTCACTCGTAGATTATCCGTTGAGAACGCCCGCTCTCTCATTGGCAAGTGCAATGTGTTTGGGGCTTATGTTTCTGAAAACCCCGAGCCGTGCAAACACAAAAACAAGTCCGAATAAAAATTTGGAACTCTAAATCGGGGCGATCGCTTAACAAAGGGCTGTCAAATTTGCCGAATAAGCCTTTTATGAGATAAGACATGAATAAAGAAGTTCTATTATTTGCTTTGATATTAGCGGTTCCAATCGGCGTCCTCTTGCTTAAACGCTGGCGCTGGACGATTTTATTTGTCATGGTGTTATTGGTCTATGAGGGCGCTTTAAGAAAGTGGTTATTTCCAGGACTTCAAGCCTATATCTATATTGCGAAGGACTTTCTTCTACTGACGAGCTATGTCGGTTTTTTGCTGGACACTAAAAAATCGGTGATACGGTTTCCATTTGCAAAACCAATTGCTTTTTTGATGGTCGCATGTTCGGCCTATTTCGTCATGCTATTGGCCAACCCCAATAGTCCATCATTTTTATTAAGTCTGTTAGGGCTTAAAAATTATATATTCTATTTCCCGCTCGTCTTTATTGTTCCGCATCTTATCTTGGACATTGAGCATTTTAGGCGCTTATTTAAACTCTACATGTTTCTTATGTTGCCAGCTTTAATCTTATCATTCATCCAATTCTCCTTACCGCCTACGCACTTTTTGAACAATTATGTCCAGCAAAGCGATGCTGTACAGTCAATTACATCAAAATTTGGTGAAGGAGATAGTCGCGCCCGTACAGCCAGTACATTTTCCTATTTGGCGGGCAATGTGACCTTTACTATTTTTATGGTGACACTATCTCTGACTTTCTTGATTATTGATAATTTCAAGTTGAAAAATAATATACTCTCTTATTTGGTTTTCGTTTTATCTATAGGCGGAATGTTCACAACAGGGTCACGAACTGGACTTTTTGCGCTTTTCCTGATTACATTTGCCTTTATCGGTTTTGGTGTTGTCAATCGTTTTATAACATCCCGCATACTCGTCCGATTTATAGCGGCGTTTGGTTTTTCTTCCGCCGCTATTTTGTATTTAGCGCAAGACGCAGTGAGTAGTATGTTTATTCGTGCAAGTCGCGTTTCGGATACGAATACACGTCTTTGGGCGCCTCTTGCAGAAACTTATTCCGCATTCGAACAAGCGCCTTTGGGGGGCACAGGCATGGCGTCCACGCACGGCGGAATGGTAACGATGGTGTTAGGGCCTAATCAATCTTTTGAATGGTTAAATGGTGTGTTTCTAGAGTTAGAATCTGCGCGCGTGCTGTTAGAAACAGGTATTTTAGGGTTTATTCTATACTTTGGAATGCGTTTTATGATTGTAATTTATGCGTTTCGATGTGCTTTTACCTTTAAAAATAAAGCCAATAGCTTGATCGCATTTGGTTTTGGACTTTGGTTTACATTCCACCTTGTTTTATACGTGGCCACAAACCCTACAGCTGCTCTTTTTTACTATTTCGGTCTAGGCGTTCTTTTTGCCATGCATATTTCTGAATATCATATTGCTTATTTTAAGAAGACGCAGCAATTGAGCGCTTTTCAAGCGGCCTCTTCATCGTAAAATTTCTATTGTAATCCTTTAAATTAACCCACTGAAATTAGCCCAGTGAATTCAAGTCAGTGAAATTAGGGAAGGCTATCCGTTAAAGTCTCTTTTACCAGAAACGATTTGCCAGAAATAATTTGCCAGAAATAATTTGTTTATAACGGTTTATACGCAAGCAATTACTTAGGCCCTGTTTTGGATATAATCCGTAACGGCGTTTATGATCTTATCTTGTGCTTTCGTTTCGAGATAGGCATGAATGGGGAGGCTGATGACGTGTGACATGCAGTCTTCTGTATTGTTTAAACCCTCTTGATCACAGGTAAAGTTTTTATAAGCGGTTTGTAAATGTGTTGGCAGGGGATAATAGCGGGCGCTTGGTATGTTTTGCGCCTTTAAATGTTGTGATAAACCGTCAGCGTCCTGCACTTCAATTGTATATTGTGCCCAAATTGAGATGACATTGTCGAGGATCGTTGGGCTTGTGATACCAGTTAGATTAAAGGCCTCTGTGTAACGTTTGGCAATTTTGTTCCGGGCTTTGATTTCGTCAGGAAATATTTTTAACTTACATTGTAAGACAGCGGCTTGAAGGGAATCGAGCCGAGAATTCATGCCGATATGTAGATGATTATGGGCGACATTAAAATCGCGTCCATGAAATCGGTAAGATTCGAGCAAGCGTGCAATATTTTCGTCATTTGTAAAAATAGCGCCGCCATCCCCGTAACACCCTAAGGGTTTTGCGGGAAAGAAACTTGTGGTCATGGTGTCCGCCCAGTGGATCGGGTGATGGCTATTAAATGTGGAGCCAAAGCCTTGCGCGGCATCGGAAATGACTTTTAAATTGGCCTTACGCGCAATCGGTAAAAGCTCAGGATAATTAGCGCATTGGCCAAAAAGGTCGACAATAATAACAGCTTTGGGGGTGTAGGTGCCTGCGTCACTGATTTGTTTGATCGAGCGTTCTAGGCTTTCAGGGCACATATTATAAGTGGCTCTGTCTATATCGACGAAGACAGGGTGCGCGCCAATGGAGGCTATACTTTCTGCAGTCGCGCAATAGGTAAAGGAAGGGCAAAATACAGCGTCACCTGCCTTTATCCCCATAGCGCGCATTGAGAGTATAAGGGCGTCTGTACCATTGGCACAACTGACTGAAAATTCTGCATCGCAAAAGGTTGCGAGCTCAGCTTCTAAGGCTTTCACCTCGGGGCCGAGGATGTAGGAACCGTGGGCTAAGACCGTTGCAATTTTTAGGTCAAGCTCTGACTTAATACGGTTTTGTTGCGTTTCTAAATCTATAAAGTTCATTCAGAAGGGTCCTGATTTAAAATGATGAGATCTTGGCTTTATATTTTAAGGGGCGCTTAAGGGCATGGTTTGTTTTGACAGAGTTCAGGGAAAAGATTTTCCATTTGGGCTTGTGCCGCTACACTGTTTTTGTCTTTGAGCGCTTGGATCAATGTTTTTAGGGTCGTACTGTCTTCAAAATATGAAGATTCTGTATCTTGGTAATTTAATATGCCTGTAACATCCGTTGGAATACATTGATCTTCACGCTCGAAAATATCTTCAGAAAGCTTTTCTCCAGAGACTAGACCTGTAAAGACTATATCAATATCTTTTTCAGGCACGAGCCCTTTGAGCCGTATGAGCTTTCGAGCGAGATCTGCAATCTTTACGCTTTCGCCCATTTCCAGCGTGTAAATATTACTATGCGTGTCTTCGATCGCGACGTTATAGGCCGCCGCTTGTAAGACGAGTGATGTGGCTTCTTTTGTGGTCATAAAATAACGGCGTACATTCGGGTCAGTGACGGTGACAGGGCCGCCATTTTCGATTTGTTGTTGGAAAATATGCACAACCGATCCTGTTGAAACAAACACATTGCCAAAGCGCACCGCCGCGCTAGAGACTGTAGAGTGTTTTTGTGACAACACAATCAATTCAGCCACACGTTTACTAGCCCCCATAATATTTGTGGGTTTGCAGGCTTTATCGGTTGAAATCAAAGTGAATGAATTGACCTTATGCTTAAGCGAAAGATTGTGGAGAATTTGTGTCCCTAAAATATTAGTCCGTAAGGTTTCAAGTGGGTTTTCCTGCCCAAAAATTACATGCTTTAATGCGGCGGCATGAATAACGATTTCGGGTTTTTCAATCTCGAAAATCTCGGCCATTCGAGCTTCGTCCAAAATATTCCCGAGATAGGTCTTCCACATATTGAGATCGTGCGGAGCTTTGCTATCTAAAATCTCTTGTCGAATATTAAAAAGAGCCAGTTCGGACATATCAATCATGGCGAGACGTTTTGGGCTTGCCTGTAAAATATGCCGCATAAGCTCAGACCCAATCGAGCCGCCCGCACCTGTGAGTAAAATTCTGCGATCTTTTAGAAAGTCATGGATGGGCTGGGTTTGCATCTCCAAAGGCGTGCGCTCAATTAAATCGGAGATTTCCAGAGGCGTAAAGACATCGTTACGCCCGGGTTCGAGTCGAAAAACACGCCCCCCGACTTTTGATGCGGCGCGTACGATTTCATAAGTTTCATACATTCGGCGCGTCTTGCGCGTTTCAATATCAATAATGATCGGGGCTATATTATGTTTATGATTTAGCTTTTCTATGACCTCAGGTATCGCATCTAATCCGCCCATTACAGGGATGCCACTTATATAACTTTTGTGAAACTTCTGACTGGGTGTAATTGCGGCCACAGGACGGTAGGCCGATGCTTTTGAACCTTGCCGGGATTCTTTTATGAAGCGATTGATAGAGTTTGCACTCCCAACTATAATGGCGGTCGGTCCACGGCTCCATTTCTCTTGAAATAAAAGCCCCTTCAGGCTGCCATTCTTGACCAATGTAAAACAAAGACGCGCTAAGGCGAGCATGAAAAAGGTTGAGAACATGCCCAAAATTGGGGCGGAGCGCGGCAAGCCAAATCCACGGTCAAAAAACATAAACATAATTATGGCAGTCAAAAGAGCGGATAAAGCTGTGACATTAAAAAGTCGGATCATATCGCCAAAGGATAAAAATCGCCAAAGGCTTCTATGGGTTCGCAAGAGGAGTGAAAAGCAGAAGACGCAAACTGCAAATATGATAGATGTATTAAAATCTACATCGGCTTTTACGGGGTTTTGCCAATGATAATAACGTTGCCGAATAACGACAAACATTAGCAAGCCCGCAATTGAGGCATCAAAGAGGGGGCGCAGTAAAACGAGGGGTCTATATTCACCGATTATGACCCGTTTAGCGTTTCGTACGCTTGTTTTTGGTTTTTGAATATCTATGTTCTTGCCCCCGACATACCCCCTGACATATAAAACCCGTAGCCTTTTTTATGAGAGCTGGCAAAGCTTAAGAGGTTAAAAAACAGCCATAATTTTATGCGGATTCTATTTGATTGGCGAATATTTTCTTCCTTTTGGGGATATAAAAGAAACCCGTTCAAACTCTGGACATTTTAACCCGCGCGGTACAAGGGTTACATATGAGCGCCTCAAATATACCTCCCGATCCAAAATCTACCGCCAATTCAACTCAGGA
>CALCKU010000085.1 GCA_937965735.1 uncultured Caulobacterales bacterium | reverse complement strand
GATCCACTTCTCCATCTTGAATTCGGGAATCCCGTATCGCAGGAGCCCGCCGATGCGATCATTCTTTTCGAAGACCGTCACCGTATGACCCGCTCGGCACAACTGCTGCGCAGCGGAAAGCCCAGAGGGCCCGGAACCGACGACCGCAACGGATCGGCCGGTTCGCTTTTGGGGCACGACCGGCTTGATGAAGCCCTCGTCCCAGGCATGCGAGACGATCTTGAACTCGATGTTCTTGATCGTCATCTTGCTGAGAATGAATATATGGCGGGTGATGAATACTCGATTGCAGATATGGCAATTTGGCCTTGGTACGGGGCACTTGTTTTAGGACGAGTTTATGACGCGGCAGAGTTTTTGCAAACCCATGAGTATAAAAATATGATGCGTTGGACCAATATGATTGGCGAACGCGCGGCGGTCAAACGCGGCGTAAAAGTCAACCGAGCTTGGGGCGAACCTTCTGGCCAATTACGCGAACGCCATGATGCATCCGATTTCGAATTGCGTACAGAAGATAAATTAAACCCTGAAGCGAAGGCTACAAGACTTTAAAGCTTATGACCTTTTAAAAATTAAAACTTTGGTTTAAATTTAAAGATCAAAGTTGCAAGCGGCGGCAGGGTTAATTTCAGGCTCTGCGGCTGACCATGATTGGGTATAGAGGTCGTTTCAAAGCCCCCCATATTCCCAACACCAGACCCGCCGTAATGGGATGAATCCGTGTTTAAGACCTCATCCCAATGCCCAGACTTTGGCACGCCTATATTGTAATCTTGGCGCGGCACAGGTGAGAAATTACTGACAATTAGGCAAGGCGTTTCGCGCGACTTATCCCAGCGAATAAAGGACAAGACATTATCCGCTTGCGCCCCGCCGTCCATCCACTCAAATCCATCTGATACGCAGTCTTGCTCATGCAAAGCGGGCGTCTGGCAATAGAGTGTGTTTAAATCTGAAATAAGTTTTTGTATGTTTTTATGTTCAGGAAAATCAGTCAAATGCCAATCGAGTGATCCGTCTTCTTTCCACTCCGCGTCTTGACCAAATTCACACCCCATAAACAAAAGTTTCTTGCCAGGATGCCCCCACATAAACCCGTAATAGGCGCGTAAATTTGCAAATTTCTGCCAAGGGTCGCCTGGCATGCGCGCAAGCAATGAGCCTTTTCCGTGAACAACTTCATCATGGCTTAAGGGCAGGATGTAATTTTCTGAAAACGCATAATCAATGCCAAAGGTCATATTATGATGATGATAACGACGATTGATAGGGTCTTCGGACATATATTGAAGCGTGTCATTCATCCACCCCATATTCCACTTAAATCCAAATCCAAGACCATCATGGTCTGTTGGTGCTGTTACCCCTGGCCACGCCGTGCTTTCCTCTGCAACCGTGAAAATGCCGCCCCCCATTCCTGCCCCTGCATTATAGGCATCAGCATTCATAGACTGCAAAAATTTAACCGCCTCCCAATTTTGATTGCCACCATCGGCGTTCGGAAGCCATTCACCGTCATCGCGTGAATAATCAAGATAAAGCATTGACGCTACGGCATCGACACGTAGGCCATCCAAATGATATTCTTCCAGCCAAAAACGCGCATTCGCTACAAGGTAATTGACCACTTCGCGGCGACCAAAATTAAAAATCAACGTATTCCAATCGGGATGAAATCCTTTACGCGGGTCTGCATGCTCATATAAATGCGTACCGTCAAATTCTGCCAAACCATGCTCATCGGACGGGAAATGTCCCGGTACCCAATCCAGAATAATTCCAAGATCAGCTTGGTGACAAGCATCAATAAAAGCTTTGAAATCATTCGGTGTGCCGTGACGGGCGGTCGGCGCATAAAGGCCTATTGGTTGGTACCCCCATGACCCGTCAAATGGATGTTCCGTAATCGGCATCAATTCCAAATGGGTAAACCCTAAGGTTTTGACATAAGGGATAAGTTTATCTGCAAGGTCTTGATAGGATAAAAAGCCGTTCTCTTCTGTTCTTTGCCAAGAGCCTAAATGTACCTCGTAAATAGATATTGGGGCTTCGCGGTGATGCCTGTTTTTTCGAGCCTGTATCCAATCCTTATCGTCCCATTCATAAGTCTTCAGATCCCGAATTACAGACGCAGAATTTGGCCGTATTTCAGCACCAAAACCGAAAGGATCTGCTTTCAACGGTAAGAGATTTCCAACTTTATCGCGCAGAGCATATTTGTAAGCTACGCCGTCTTCGACCTCTGGCACGAAAAGCTCCCAAATTCCACTTCCGCCATGAGAATGCATAGGATGTTTGAGTGAATTCCAATGATTAAAATCACCTGCAACACACACACTCGTCGCATTTGGCGCCCAAACGGTAAAGCGTGTACCCCGCACGCCGTCATGGGTCATCACATGCGCCCCCATCACATTAAACGCATTTACATGTTTCCCTTCAGACAAGAGGTAAAGATCAAGCTCGCCTAATGATGCAGGAAAACAATAAGGGTCAATAAAACGATGCGACCCATTTTTAAAACAGGCGTCTAACGTATAACCCGCCTTTATTTTTGACGCAGGAACATGACCTTCAAAAACACCCGAGTTTTCAATTTCTTTTAAAGATAATAGGGGTTTACGACCGTTTCTTAAATACACATCAACAGAGATTGCTTGCGGCGCAAATACGCGCAATAAGGTTTTGCGCCCAATTTTATGCAAACCTAAACAAGAAAAAGGGTCATTATGACACCCAGAAATTAACTTGTTTATATCCTTTGCATTCACGCTGATTTCCTTAATCGAGTTTATGAAGTTGGCGCTTGCCAAATATCTTTCGCATAGCCGCGTATTGTGCGATCGGAACTAAACCATCCCATTTTAGCCGTATTCATAATCGCTTTTTCTGCCCAAATACCCTGTTTTTGATAAACCGTATCAATCTCTCTTTGGATCGCCCAATAGCTTTCAAAGTCAGGGACGACTTGAAAATAATCATGGTTTTTAATATTGTCTAGAATGTCATTATAGCGGGCGGTATCTCCGTCTGAAAACGTGCCAATTGCAATCGCATTTATAATTTTCTGTAAGCGCGGCGAATTTTTAATCACATCTGATGGATGGTGCCGCGCGTGTTGACGGTTTGCAACTTCATCGGCCTTCATACCAAAGATAAATATATTCTCTTCGCCAACATGCGCTTGCATTTCAACATTGGCACCATCTAATGTGCCAACGGTAAGCGCGCCGTTCAAAGCAAATTTCATGTTCCCTGTACCCGAGGCCTCAAAACCCGCAGTCGAGATTTGCTCGGATAAATCCGCGCCAGGTATTAAAATCTCAGCCGCAGAAACATTGTAATTGGGAAGAAAAATAACCTTCAATTTATCGCCAATATCAGGGTCGTTATTAACTACGCTGGCAACGTCATTAATCAATTTAATAATAAGCTTTGCCAGAAAATAGCTTGGTGCGGCTTTGCCAGCAAAAATTTTAACACGAGGCTGAATTTTGGCGGACGGATTGTCTTTTATTGCTTGATAAAGGGCAATAGTCTCAAGAATGTTCATCAATTGGCGTTTATATTCATGGATGCGTTTGATTTGAATATCAAACATAGCCTTTGTATTGACGTCAATTCCTGTACGGTTTTTCAAAAACGTCGCAAGACGCGCTTTATTGTGTGCTTTTACCGCCATATATTGCTTTTGGAAATTTTTATCTTTCGCAAGCGGTACCAGCTTTTCTAATTGCTCCAAATCATCAATCCAAGCCTCACCAATTTCGCTAGAAATCAAATTTGAAAGTTCTGGATTACACTCTAACAGCCAACGTCGCGGTGTAACGCCATTCGTTTGGTTGATGATTTTATCTGGGAACATTGTATGTAAGTCATGGAAGACTGTTTGCTTCATCAATTCCGTATGCAAGGCCGAAACGCCGTTGACTTTACGAGACCCGATAAAAGCTAGATTCCCCATTCGCACCCAATCTTGTTGATGTGGATGAATAACCTGAATGCCGGCGATGACATGATGTTCGAGACCTTTTTTCAAAGCTTCTTGGTAAAACGCACCGTCAATCATATTTATGATTTGCAAATGTCTTGGGAGGATTCGAACAAATAAATCTCGCGGCCATTTTTCAAGCGCTTCAGGCAATAATGTGTGGTTCGTATAGTGCAAAGTCTCGCGGGCAATCGCAAAAGCTTTATCAAAGGTATAACCGTGAATATCCATTAAAATACGAATAAGCTCAGGCACGGCAATTGCGGGGTGTGTGTCATTTAATTGAACCGCAACATGATCGCCGAGTGTCTCTAAGCTATCATAATTGGCCAGATAACGCCGTAATAAATCTTGTAGAGAGGCCGAGGTAAAAAACACTTCTTGCTTTAACCGCAATTCACGCCCTTGCGGTGTGTGATCACCCGGATACAGGACTTTTGAAATTGTCTCAGCTAAAATTTGTTGGTGTGCGGCGGCCATGAAATCGCCTTCGTTGAATTTTTTCAAATTCATTAAATCAGCTTGACGTGCCGACCAAAGCCGAAGTGTGTTAACATGCTTACCCTGCCAACCCGCAATCGGCATATCAAAGGCAATGGCTTGAATTCGCTCTTCCGGTGTCCATGTGGATACACCATCAGCATTGGTACTGACAGTTCCGCCAAACTCAACATTATAAACGACTTCAGGGCGACGAAACTCCCAACTATTCCCATCAATGAGCCAATCTTCAGGCTCTTCCATCTGCCAACCATCTTCTATGTTTTGGCGAAAAATACCATGTTGGTAGCGAATACCGTAGCCCATTCCTGCCACACCTGTTGTCGACATAGAATCCATGAAACATGCCGCGAGTCGTCCGAGGCCGCCATTGCCAAGCGCCGCATCTTGCTCTGAATGCAAGATCGCTTGAAAATCTAACCCTTCTGTTTCAAAAAACGTTTTTGCTACATCCATTAAACCTAGATTCGTCAGATTGTCTTCAATCATCCGACCAATCATAAATTCCATAGATAAGTAATAAACGCGTTTCTGTTTCGTCTCATAAATTCTTTTTGTTGTATCAATCCAGCCTTCGACCATGTGGTCGCGAACTGTGTATGAAAGCGCGACACACCAATCGCGCGCGACTGCGTGGGCGGGGTCTTTTCCAACCGAATATGTCAAATGCCGCTTTACGGCCTCAGCAAATGTTTCCTGTATGCTCGCATTACCTGGCGATTTAATAGGCTGTGGAGGTGTCATAATACGGGTCTCGTTAAGAGTTTTATTGAATGAACAAACAAATAGTGCCATTATCTTTTGACAGCGCTGTCTCTATTGTGAGGGGCATTACGGTGAATGTCTGTTATTGTCTAGACATTACATGAGTTGTGATGACTAAAGTTGAAATAACGAACGTAAAAATACGGGTTACGTTCAATTCGTCATCACTTAGAGTTACATTAGGTACAGATATGAAGCGGAGACTCCATGGCTAAAAATATAGCATTTTCATCAAACAGACGTCTCTCTGACAAATCTATGGCTTTTGTTCTCGCAGGTGGGCGTGGTAGCCGCCTGAAAGACCTGACAGAAATGCGGGCAAAGCCGGCCGTTTTCTTTGGGGGTAAATTCCGTATTATTGATTTTGCTTTATCGAATGCTATGAACTCAGGCATTAAACGTATAGGCGTTGCCACACAATATAAACAACATAGTCTGATTCGGCACATGCAAAGGGGTTGGAACTTTTACCGCGCAGAGCGGAATGAAAGTTTTGATATTATGCCCGCCTCGCAAAGCATGTCTGATAATCGTTGGTATGAAGGCACAGCAGATGCTGTTTACCAAAATATCCACATTATCGATAGTTATTCCAATGTTGAATATCTCGTTATTCTTGCAGGCGACCACATCTATAAGATGGATTATGAAATGATGCTTGAGGAACATGTGAATGCAGGCGCGGATGTAACGATTGGATGTCTTGAAGTCTCAAAAGAAGATGCCAAAGAATTTGGAGTTATGCACGTTAATAAGCATGACGTCATAACGGATTTCTTGGAAAAACCTGAAAATCCGCCGACAATCCCTGGCAGTGACGATACGTGCCTTGCCTCTATGGGAATTTATGTTTTCAACAAGGCCTTCTTATTTGAACAGCTTCGCCGTGATGCCAATGATAAAACAAGTGACCGAGATTTTGGCAAGAACCTCATTCCTTACATCGTTGAAAACGGGAAAGCCCAAGCGCATAGATTCACGAAATCCTGTGTAAGATCTGAAGGCGAAGAAGAGGCATATTGGCGTGATGTCGGTACGGTCGATGCCTATATGGAAGCGAATTTAGATCTGACAAATTTTGAACCCGCGCTAAATCTCTATGATAAAGACTGGCCGATCTGGACGTATTCTGAACTTGCGCCAAGTGCTAAATTTATCCATGACGAAGTCGGTAGACGCGGGGCGGCTGTGAATTCATGCGTCTCAGCGGGGTGCATTATTTCGGGGTCACGCGTTGACCAATCGCTTTTATTTACGAATGTCTATGTACATTCTTATTCCTCTCTTAAAAGAGCGATTATCTTGCCAGATGTTGACATTGGTGAAGTCGTACAATTAACAAATGTGGTGATTGATCGCGGTGTTAAAATTCCCAAAGGGCTTGCCGTTGGGAATGACCCCATATTGGACGCTCAGCGCTTTTACCGAACAAAAAATGGAGTTTGCCTCATTACACAAGACATGATTGATAAGTTGGAAGTATAATTCGTGCCAAACCCGTCTCTCTCTGTTCTCTGTGTTGCTTCAGAGTGTTTTCCACTTATAAAAACAGGCGGGCTCGCCGATGTCGTTGGCGCCCTACCCTTAGCGCTAGAGCGCATAGGCGTTAAAGTCACTGTGTTCTTACCCGGTTATCCAGATGTCTTATCGGGTTTAACGGATAAACGGACACTGGTTAGGCTCAAGGATTTCCCCAAAGGTCAAGCCCGTTTAGTTACAGGAAAAACAATCACAGGCTTAAAAATTATTGCCCTTGACGCCCCTGAGCTTTTTAGTTTTTCTGGTAATCCTTATCAAACACAATCGGGTGAAGACCGGGCCGATAATGCCTATAAATTTTCACTTTTTTCAAAAATCGCAGCCGATATTGCAAACGGAGACATTGGTCGCAAGCGCTATGATGTTCTTCACGCCCATGATTGGCAAACAGGCCTAGCGGCAGTCTATCTGCATTTGAGAGGCATAACAGATATAAAAACGATTTTTACAATTCATAATCTGGCGTTTCAAGGCGTCTTTCCGAACTCAATTCTTTCTGAAATCTGTCTACCGGAATCTTATATGTCGCGAGACGGTTTGGAGTATTGGGATAAGGTTAGTTTTCTAAAAGGCGGCGTTGTCTATAGTGACCACATCACAACGGTTAGTCCAACATACGCGCTCGAAATCCAATCGGATGCAGAGGGCATGGGCTTTGGCGGGCTATTACGTTCAAAAGCGCAAAACCTTAGCGGTATATTAAACGGGATTGATATTGATGTTTGGAACCCACAAACCGATACAGAAATCCCGCACCCTTACTCCGCCGCAAACCTTTCAGGAAAGAAAAAAAATAAAGCCGCATTACAAAAAGCCATGGGTTTACGGGTCGCGCCAAATGCCCCTTTGTTTTCAGTGATATCTCGCTTAACCACGCAAAAAGGCTTGGACCTTCTTGCAGACTTAACCGATCAAATTGTGGAAAATGGGGGGCAATTGATCTTACTTGGTTCAGGCGACAGCGAAATTGAAAATACGTTTCGGAACGCTGAACAAAAACATCCTTCAGAGATTTCTGTAACGATTGGATATAATGAACCGCTGGCACACAAAATTCAGGCGGGGTCTGACGCAATTCTTATACCGTCACGGTTTGAACCGTGCGGCCTAACCCAACTCTGCGCCATGCGGTACGGGACAGTACCCATTGTTGGACGTGTCGGGGGGCTATCAGACACAATAATAGACGCAGGCCCTATGGCGCTCGCATCGGGTGTCGCCACAGGCGTGCAATTTTCACCGATCAATTTACACATGTTTTCAGCCGCTATTCGTCGCTCTATTCTGCATTATGCAACGCCTAAAATTTGGAACAAAATGGTTGAAAACTGTCTTGCACAAGATGTTAGTTGGGAGCATTCCGCTCAGCTTTATAAGGTACTTTACGCGTCTTCCCTATGAGTTCAACACCCAGACACCCACACGTTCCAGCAAATGAGCTTGGAGCTAAAATTATGCCTGACGGTGTATATTTTACGCTTTTCTCTTATCATGCAGAAAAGGTTACATTATGCCTGTTTTCACCTGACGGTAAAACAGAAACGGATCAGATTGCCCTTATGCGCGACCAAGACGGTCTTTG
>CALCKU010000084.1 GCA_937965735.1 uncultured Caulobacterales bacterium | reverse complement strand
CGAAAAAACCTCGTTAAGCGATAAAGTTTCCAGCTCAACCTCTTCTGGGGAGGACTTCATAAATTTCAAAAAACTTTCAATCAGCGTCTGCATATGTTGAACGCCGTCAAGAATATCATCTACATTCACTCTGGCTTCAGTCGACATATTTGGGCCGAGTTCCAGCTTAAGCAATTCAGCAGAGAGTCCAATTTTTCGTAAAGGCGCTTTAAGGTCATGTGACGTTAAGGATGTAAAATCATCCAAGTTTTTATTGATTGTTTGAAGCAAAGCCTCTTTTTCTTTGATTTCCGTAATATCGGTCGAAACCACTAATATTCTTTGCCCGTCTTCATCGACATTATTAAATGGAATTTTGTCAGTTTGAACCCAAAGTGCTTCGCCTTCATTCGGGGTAAAGCGCTCAACAATTCCAATGTAAGGCTTGCCAGAATGAATAACTTTCAAGTCATCTTCATGGTATTTTCGAGCGCCATCACCGAACAGGTCATATGTATTTTTTCCTTGAAACTCTGAAACGTCCCCACCCATTGATTTCGCCGCTGATTTGTTCAAATGTAGGATTTTATTTTTATCATCTTTGTACCAAATCATTGAAGGCACGGCGTCAATCACCGCGCGTAATTCTGACCGAACGCTAGATAAAGCTTTGTTTTGCAACGCAGCTTCTTTAGAGAGTTCCATTTCAACTGTAATGTCACGTCCGACGGACTGATATCCTTGCAGGGTCTTGTCTACGTTATAGAGCCCTATATTCGTCCAGAATATCCATTTTGTTTGGCCATCAGGCAAGATGAACTTCTGACGACTCGTATTCTTCGGATTTTCGATTGAAATATTTGAGAGTAAATCTTTAGCAGCGCTTACACTGTCTTTATTGACGAACTCTACGAAGTTTCGCCCTGTAAAGTCAGCAGGTACGCCTCCAAAAAACTTGGCACACGCAATGTTAATAAAAACTAGGTGCAAGTTTTCATCATATCGACAAATTAAATCGGGATGTGTGTCCAGTATAGAATTTAAAAAATTAGCCACCCACCCTCACAATAAAATTGAAAGTTCTTGTGATATAATCTTCTAATTGACTTAAATAACCTTTAACATTTGGAAAAATAATAAGAGCGCCCCATGATCATTAGAAAACAATAAAGTATCGCCCTTAACTTACTCAAATCATATAAAAATTTTAGTTTTCGGTTAACAAACTTTTTGCACTTAGTCGGTAAACATTAATCCAATTGTTATGTGAATTATTGTTCCGCACCTAAAAAGACGGACAATATATAGCGTCAAAAAGGTTAAATCGATACCTACCTATGGCCAATAAAGAATTAAATCCGCTCGGAGAACTCCTAAATGTAGGCGTAATGCAAATACGTCCTAACGGTGAAATTGCGCATTACACAGATAAGGTCTTAAAGCTTCTTTCTTTCACAGCCGATGAAATTTCTGAATTTAAAACTCTCTACAATCTTGTAAAATCGATCGCTTTGCGGACAACATATAACAGTATAAACGCATCCGACATAATTGAAGAGCTTTTCAAAACGTTTGCAAGCGAAGCAGAGCAATTATCCGAAGGCAGCCATAAATCTCTAAGTATAAATTATGCTGTTGAAAACGGTAGAATTTTAAACGTAAAAACACTCATATCACATGATAAAAGCCTTCTCATTGTTCTAGCAGATATTACGGAAAACGCTGTAAAGGAGCAATCTTTACAAGCCTCTTTGGAGATGGGAAATTCAGGCTATTTTTATATCTCACACACAGGGAAAAAAATTCAGTATCAAAGCAATTATTTTGATGCATATCTGACTGAAGCTGAAAAAATACGATTTGAAAAAGAGGGTGTTTGGGCAATAATTCACCCTGATGATAAAGACCGTGTCACAACGATTTTAAAAAGTATGGGTCAAGGCGGAGAATCCAAAAAGTTATATTTGCGCTGTTTTCTAGAAAAAAAGGGACAAATTTGGTTTAAATGTTTCTTCTCTCCGCAATCTTCAGTGTCTGGCCTTGTATCGGGTATAACCTGCTATTTTACAGATGTTACTGAAACTCTTTCAATTGAAGGAGCGCTCAGAATGTCAAAAAAGAATCTAGAAAAAGCTCTACAATTAAAAACTGATTTCATCTCAAGAGTGAGCCATGAAGTCCGAACGCCTATGAACGCAATGGTGGGTATTGCGGATGCACTGATGAACCATCACAACGACCCCCTTATCTCTCCAAAGCTTCAGCTTATCCAAGATTCCTCTGTTAATATTCTCAGAATTTTAGATGAAACCCTTGATTATGCGAAACTAGAAGCTGACGAAATAAAAATAGCCCCTGAAGTTGCAGATCCAGCCATTGTTGTCACCCGCGTATGTGAATTATGGCAAGAAGTCGCAAGACGAAAATCCGTAACACTCAATTACAAAATTGACAAAACCGTACCGAGTGACATTATTTTTGATGCTCATAGATATGAGCAATGCCTCAATAACCTCGTATCCAATGCGATCAAATTTGCCGAAAATGGAAAAGTTGACGTACTCCTGACACGCATACAGAGAGGAAATGCCCCCGCCCAACTTATCTTAGCCGTGAAAGATAACGGTATTGGAATGACGCCAGAGCAAGAAAAAAGCTTATTTGAGCCTTTCAAGCAAGCCGACAGCTCTATCGCAAAGCGCTTTGGCGGTACAGGTTTGGGGATGAAAATTACGCGTGACATCATCAATTTGATGGGGGGTAAAATATCGGCAAAAACAAGTCCCGGTCATGGGACAACCTTTATGATTGCATTGCCCTTGATAACGCAATCTGACACTGTTCAAGCAGAAAGCAAACCTAGCACACCGAAAGTACAGCCAGCGGAACCAATTCAACGCACCCTATCCCCGAGCGTTTCGGCGGCTTTACAATCGTCCCTTACTCAAACCTCTCTTACCAAATCTTCTCTGACCAAACCTTCTCTTACAATTGCCAGTCAAACGACTACGCCACTCAAACAAGCGTCAGAAGCAAAGAAGAAAACTCTCAGCAGTGTCCAATCCTTAACCGCTGCAATGCCTGTTGAAACGCCTGTACTTCCGGAAAAGCCAGTCGTTCAACAGAAGTCGACTGGGGCCGCAGACTTGGCAGCCCATATAATGGCAACAGCCTTTAAAGACCCGCCAAAACCACCACCAAGTCCCTACATAAATTTGAGGGTTTTAGTCGTCGATGATAATGCGACAAACCATTTGGTGGTTCAATCGCTTCTCGAAGGCGTTGTTGGTACGATTTATGTTGCTAATAATGGCCTTGAAGCGCTTGATGTTTTGGAAGTCGAAGACATTGATGTCGTGTTTATGGATATTCATATGCCCGTTATGGACGGAATTGAAGCAACACTTGCCATCCGAAATAGCGACAAACCTTGGGCCGATGTACCAATTATTGCCCTAACAGCTGACCCGCTTTACCAACAAAAACGCCTCTGCATGAATATCGGCATGAATTACGCATTGGCGAAACCTGTCAAATTAACCGATTTAAAAGAAGCACTTGAAGCCTGTTATGTTATTGCGCCTGAAGATGAAAAGCAAAACGAAAAGAAAACGGCATAAGACAAATAGAGTTCGGCAACTCTTTTTTTAAAAATAAAACTGGCCTACGCTCAATAAAATATTAGAGTATGTCCCTAAACTTTGTGGGGACATATTATGAAAACGCTTAAAATCACTTTACTCGCTGGACTGGCCCTTAGCACGCTGGTCGCATGTCAAAATGATAACCCTCGCTCAACCCAGATCATTACAAATAATTGGTGTATTTCGGGTGGTGAGATTTACACTGCACTCGACGAAACACCTAAAGCCACAGCGCTTGCGGTGAATAACGGCCGAATTAGCTATGTTGCAATCGACAGTGAAGAAACAAATTGGTGCGATAAATATGCGGGTCGCAACCCGCGTAACCTAAACCTAGACGGCAAAGCCCTGTATCCAGGATTGACGGACGGACATGCCCATTTACTGGGAATAGGGCTTCGCGAGATGACCTTTAATTTGGATCACGTTCAGTCTATCGCCGAGATGAAATCAGCCCTTAGCGCAGTCGTTGCAAAGACCCCTAAAGGCGAAACCATTTATGGTCGGGGTTGGATTGAAACCCACTGGCCTGAAAAGCGATTTCCATCCCGTGAAGATTTAGATTCGGTCGCCCCCGATAACCCCGTTATACTCGAACGTTCGGACGGTCACGCCGTCATAGTAAATTCACTCGCCCTTAGCCGCTCCAACATCACAGCCAATACGGAAGCCCCATTTGGTGGTGCCATCAATTTGGGAGATGACGGAGAACCGACGGGTATGTTGATCGATAATGCGGCCAAATTAGTCGATGATCTTATGCCCAAGCTCACAACAGCCCGTCGCGCAGAGGCTTATAAAAGGGGTGCGGCGCTCTACGCTAAAAGAGGGTGGACGAATATTCATTCCATGTCTGTTGACCCGGATGATGTTAATCTTATCAATACACTAGCGGCCAATGGCGATATTAAAATCAGAGTTTATAACGCAATTGATCTGCTCGAAGGCCGCTCAATGCCCAAGATGGAAACGGGTCAAGAGACGCTCAATAACCGTGTCACAACCCGCGCTATCAAACTTTACGCCGACGGCGCACTCGGTTCGCGCGGCGCGGCGCTTCTTGCACCCTATAATGACGACCCAAAAAATTCAGGTTTAATGACACTGAAAAAAGACACAGCTTTGCCGATTTTAAAATCGGCCTTACGCAATGGTACGCAAGTCAATACACATGCGATTGGCGATAAAGCCAATCAAGATGTCTTGAATTGGTATCAGCAAGCCATGCAAGAAGTTTCAGAAAATGAAAGGCCTTATAAAACACCACGCTGGCGTATAGAGCATTCACAAATCTTAAGCACAGAAGACCTAGCCCGATTTCAGGCGCTCGGCGTTTTACCATCCATGCAACCCTCACACGCAATTGGCGATCTCCATTTTGCCGTTGACCGCTTGGGTAAAACCCGTCTCGCGGGGGGGTATGCATGGAAAAGCCTAATTGAAAGCGGCTCGATCATCATTGGTGGATCTGATGCACCTGTCGAAGTGGGCGATCCTAGAATTGAGTTCTACGCCGCAATCGAACGAAAAGATCTATCGGGCTATAGTAATGATGCATGGTATCCCAATGAAAAGGTGAGCCGTCAAGAAGCCTTAAAAATGTTTACAATTTGGCCGGCTTTTGGGGCCTTTCAAGATGACACGCTCGGAACAATCGAAGTGGGTAAAGCGGCAGATTTTACGGTCTTTGAAACCGATCTTATGACCCTGCCACCAGAAGACATTTTAAATGCTGAAGTGGTTTTAACTATTGTCCAAGGCGACATAGCCTATGAAGCGCCTTAAAAGTTTTTAACAAAATTTAAACGTCTATAAGCCCGTTTATCTTTACAAACGGGCTTTTAAAATTTTAAAAAAATTAGGCACAATCGCTTTAATCGCGAAAGTTCTTAAACTGAAAAGGCTGTTCAAATGGCAAGCCTTTTACAAATGCGATTGCCTCTTGCAGATCATCCCGCTTTTTACCTGTAACGCGCAGTTCATCCCCTTGTATCGAGACCTGCACTTTAATTTTAGAGCCTTTGAGCGCTTTCACAATTTTTTTAGCCGTTTCCTTATCAATTCCTTCTTTCAAAGCAATGTTTTGGCGCACAGATTGACCCGCGGCGGGTTCGACTTTTTGATAATCTAACTGCCCTGCTTCAATACCGCGCTTTGAAAGATTACCACGAAGAATTTCATGCATTTGCTTGAGCTTCAAATCATCATCCGCAAAGATTTTAATCATCCCATCTTTATTCTCGACTGTCGATTTGGAGCCTTTAAAATCATAACGCACGGTAATTTCGCGCGTCATATTTTGCAGAGCATTATCAACTTCGGCTAAATCAACTTCGGAAACAATATCAAATGAAGGCATAATGAAAGCCCTTAAGAAACTTTTGTATCAACATTCGTATAGGCACGCAGCTCCTTACGCGCGACCTGCATACGGTGAACTGCATCTGGCCCATCGGCAAAGCGAAGCGTGCGCATACCCGCATACATAGCCGCCAATGGCGTATCTTGAGACACACCTGTTCCGCCGTGCATTTGCATCGCCTCATCTATAACTTTCAGAGCCATATTGGGTGCCGCGACTTTAATTTGTGAAATCCACGGAGCTGCCGCGCGCTTATCGCCTTGGTCCATCATCCATGCCGCCTTAAGGCAAAGCAGACGTGATTGTTCGATTTCAATTCGACACTGCGCAATAATATCATAGTTCGCGCCGAGTTTTGCCAAAGGTCGACCAAAGGCCGTACGGTTTAATGAACGCTTACACATAAGCTCAAGCGCACGTTCTGCCTGTCCAACCGCGCGCATACAATGATGAATACGGCCAGGGCCTAGGCGGCCTTGACTAACTTCAAACCCTCGACCTTCGCCGAGCAAAAGCGCAGAGGCTGGCACGCGCACATTTTCAAACCGCATATGTAAATGACCATGCGGCGCATCATCATTACCAAAAACTTGCATAGCGCGCACTTTGGTAATCCCCGGGAGATCTGCAGGTATCGCGTACATAGAATGCTGGGAATGGCGCGGCACGTCGCCGTCACGCGGGGCTGTACGCGCCATAAGAATATAGACTTCACAACGCGGATCGCCCGCACCGGATGACCAATATTTCTCGCCGTTAAAGACCCACTCATCACCGTCTTTGACTGCAGAAAATTCAAGATTGGTCGCATCAGACGACGCCACGTCAGGCTCAGTCATCAAAAAAGCAGACCGTATTTCTCCGTTTAAAAGGCGCCCAAGCCAACGTTTTTTATGCTCCTGTGTGCCGTAACGCTCAAGAACTTCCATATTCCCCGTATCAGGGGCTGAGCAGTTAAACACTTCAGGGGCGAGCGTACACCACCCCATTTCCTCGGCCAAATAAGCATATTCAACCGTGCTAAGACCATAGCCGCGCTTAGAATCTGTTAGCCAGAAATTCCAAAGTCCCATTTCACGCGCCTTGGCTTTTAAACCTTCGCGTATTTCATTTTGACGGTCTGTAAATTTGAAACGATCCCCCGCCTTACCGACTTCAGAGTGATATTCATGATCCGCTTCAAGAATCTCTTCTTGAACAAATTTGCGAACTTTTTCTACAAGCGGACGTACCCGCTCTGACATTCCAAGATCCATCGTCATAATCTATCCTTCTCTCATTATTTATTTTAATACCAAAAAAGGCATTAAGGCGGACGTTTCAAAGTCGCTAGTCATAATTGTCATAGCCAATATCAAGACTCTACAGCTAATAACCAGCCGCTTTAGCAAGCGCTTCCATGTGAAAATGCGTATCCCCAAATAGCTCTTGGGTCACACGAATACGTTTCAAATAAAGGCCAATATCATATTCATCGGTCATACCGACACCGCCGTGCATTTGAACCCCTTCAACACCTGCAAGCTTTGCCACTTGCCCGACCTTAGCCTTCGTCATTTTAACATAATCAGACGCTTTCAGGTCGCCTGTGTCAAGCGCTGAAAGGCTAGCGAGTACGGCGGATTTGGCCAATTCAAGCTCAGTATAGAGATGCGACGAGCGATGTTGTAGCGCTTGAAAACGGCCAATCTCTGTACCGAATTGTTTACGCTCACGTATATAATCGGTCGTAATTTTAAAGGCTTGCGCGCTCGCGCCGTACATTTCCGCCGAAATCACGGCGCGACCGACATTTAAAACGGCCTCAATCACAGATTCTGCTTCGTCTATTTCGCCGAGAACGGCATCCGCGTTCACCTCAACATTGTCAAACTCAAACCGTGCGGCATTACGGCTATCAACCATAATCGTCCGCTCTGTTTCAAGGCCGCTCGCTTTTGGGTCTACGAGGAATAAAGTTGTCTTTCCCTCGCCTGTTTTTGCCGCAACAATCAGCTGATCTGCAACATGCCCATCAATTACCATGGCCTTTGAACCGTTAAGTTTAAACCCATTGCCTGCGCGCTCTGCTGTCAGTTCAATCTTACTTGGTGCATGTTTGCGTCCCTCATCAATAGCAAAGGCAATCAACGTTTCGCCTGCTGCAATCTTAGGCAAATAAAGGGCTTTTTGCGACTCATTCCCCGCTTTGGAAATGGCGGTCGCCGACAAAACCGCAGACGAGATAAATGGAGACGCAGTTAGGTTTTTCCCCATTTCAACCGCGATTAAACCCGCCGCCATACATCCCATATCAACGCCGCCATGGTCTTCATCAATCATAACCCCAGCAAAGCCCATATCGGCCATATCTTTCCAAAGCGTGCGATCAAAACCTGTTTCATCTTGGTTATCGCGGAGCGCTCTAAGGGCTTTTACAGGCGCTTTATCGGCAAAAAAGCCTTCTGCGCTTTCTTGCAACATTTTTTCATCTTCATTTAACACAAGAGCCATGTTTTTAAGCCCCCGGAAGCTGAAGAATATGTTTAGAAATGATATTCAATTGCACTTCCGAAGTGCCGCCTTCAATCGAATTCCCTTTAGTGCGCAACCAGTCACGGGCGGTTTTACCGCCATTGGAGCGCTCACTCTCCCACTCTAAACCCTCATGGCCCGAAGCATCCATCATCAATTCATAGCGGCGCTTGTTCAACTCTGTCCCGTAATATTTTAGCATAGAGGAGTCGGCCCCCAAACTTGCGCCTGCTTTCGCCTCTTCAAGTTTCCGATGTATTGTCTGACCAAAGACCCAAGCGTCAATTTCAGCTTCGGCGATTTTCGCGCGCAACATAGGCTCTGGCAGTTTACCGTCTTCTAACCCTAATAAACCCGCCGCAATCTCGTGCAAAGGTCGTGCGACACCCTCGCCTTGACCGCCAATCATTTCTCGCTCATGCGTGAGAAGATATTTGGCAATCGTCCACCCTTTATTCAACTCACCGACAAGATTGTCTTTCGAAACTTTTACATCTTCAAAAAATGTCTCGCAAAATGGTGACTTACCCGAAATGAGTTTAATTGGGCGGGCTTCAACGCCTTTCGTTTCCATATCAAAAAGCACAAAGCTGATGCCTTCATGTTTTTTGGCGTTAAAATCTGTTCGCACAAGGCAAAAAATCCAGTCGGCTTGATCTGCGTATGACGTCCAAACTTTTTGTCCATTCACAAGAAAATGATCGCCTTTATCTTCGCATTTTGTAGCAAGCGCGGCGAGATCAGAACCAGCCCCTGGTTCGGAATATCCTTGGCACCACCGAATTTCACCGCGTGCAATCGGCGGTAAATGCTCTAATTTTTGAGCTTCATTTCCGAATTTCAAAAGCGCAGGCCCAAGCATCCAAATACCGAAAGAAGAGAGCGGGCTTCTGGCTCCAATTTTATGCATCTCTTTCGCCAAAACCTTCGCCTCGACTTTTGAAAGGCCACCACCGCCATATTCTTTAGGCCAAGTTGGAACCGTCCAACCTTTGGCCGCCATGGTTTCCAGCCATTGTTTTTGCGCAGGTGAGCTAAATTTATAATTCCGCCCACCCCAACACATATCCTCATCACCGCGAATAGGCGTACGCATTTCCGCAGGACAGTTTTCTTCGAGCCAAGCGCGGGTTTCTTTTTGAAAAACGTCTAAGTCTGTCATAATCTTGTATCCTTAATTTATGCGTCCCAATATCCAGAAGGCCTTAGCCTACAGCGTCCCTGTTTTAATTTTATAGCGTGCGAGTTGGCCTAATGCATTTGTCATTTGGCCAAATGTTTTAAACCGCGGATTGTCCGTTTGTCCGTGATAGGAACGGAAATAAATTTGTTGAATAATCACAGCAAGCCGCCAAATCCCTGCAACAAAAGCCACTTGAATATTACTTGTGTCGAAATCGGTGCGGTCACGGTAGAATTCCAAAACATCTTGGCGGGTCATCATACCGTCTGCGGTACTGGGTTGGCGCACCATAACACTCATCCAATCGGGATCGCCTTTTTCGATCCAGTAAGCCAGCGTATTACCGAGATCCATAATAGGATCACCAAGAGCTGAGATTTCCCAATCCAGAATCGCTTTAATTTGGCGCGGATCCTCTCTCTCTAAAATGCAATTATCAATACGAAAATCGCCGTGAACAATGGCAGCCCCCGCTTCTTTTGCAGGTTTATTTGCGACGAGCCAATCACACACATCCTCAAATTTTTCAACGTCAGGTGTCCAACACTTCTCCCAGCGGCGGTTCCACCCCATGATTTGGCGTTCCACATAGCCTTCTGGCTTACCAAAATCACCCAGACCAATAGCCTTAAAATCCACTTTGTGAAGCTCAACAAGCTTGGTAAAAAAGTTTTCACAAAGCGCAGAGTTTTCTTGGCCCCCCCACCCCCATTGCGACGGCACCTCTTCATGGATTAAGTGCCCGTCCGCGCGGTCCATCACATAGAACTCAGAACCGATAATCGAATTATCATCCGTATAGTAAAGCGTATTGGGAACCGCAGGAAAGACAGGTTTCAATCCAGTCATAACGCGGTATTCACGGTGCATATCATGGCCTGATTTTGGCTTTGTACCAAAAGGCGGTCGCCGCAAAACCATACGGCGCTTAGGGTAATCCAATGCATAAGTCAGATTAGAAGCCCCGCTCGCATATTGCGAAACCACGGCTTGCCCTTCTAAATCTGGAACAACAGATTTTAAAACAGCGTCTACAGCCGCAATATCTAATTCTTCGCCCTTACGGACCTCTACGGTTGGATTTTCGTGGCGCATTAAATCACTGACCCGCCGTCAACCACCATGCCTTGACCGGTGAAATAACTCGCAGAATCAGAGACCATAAACAAGACAGACCCCACCATTTCCTCGGGTTGAGCCATACGTTTAATCGCCAAATTATTATTCATAAAATCTTGTATGCCCGGCGCAGATTTTAGACCTGCGGCCAGTTTTGTATCTGTAAACCCTGGTAATAGGGCATTCACGCGAACGCCTTTATGGCTATATTCTTTTGCCAGCCCCTTGGTCATATTGATAAGCGCCGCCTTAGTCATGCCGTAAACCACACGGTTTTCACCCGGCTGAATCCCGTCAATCGAAGCGACATTCACAACAGAGCCGCCCCCGTCTTTCATTAAAAGCGGTATCGCCT
>CALCKU010000083.1 GCA_937965735.1 uncultured Caulobacterales bacterium | reverse complement strand
CTGCATACGCGTATTGATCACCGCGCAAAATCTGTTGCCGATACCGCTTGTGTCGGAAATTTATATGTTAATCGTAACCAGATTGGCGCCGTTGTTGGTGTACAACCTTTTGGCGGGGAGGGCTTGTCTGGGACAGGCCCAAAAGCAGGCGGGCCGTATTATTTACGTCGATTGTCAAAAAACCCAGTCGTGGAAAATGAATTCGAAAAGCGCTTCTCGTTAGACGCGCAAGAGGCAGTTGAAGCTGATATCTCCTTAATCGCACAGGTTAAAAAGGTATCGCAACTTATTGATAAAGCTAAGAAATTTCACAATAAAAAAGGTAAATCGCCTTTAGGTTTAGTTGAGTTTCGCGCTCTAGCCTCAGAATTTATGCTATCTTCGGTTGAGTTTAATGGTCTGGAAAAAGCCTATGCGGACGTCCGAGAAACCACGGCTTTACCGGGGCCTACAGGTGAGACGAATGCGTTCCGACATGTGCCACGCGGTGTCTTACTGTGTATTGCTGATGGGAATATTGAGGATTTGAAACGACAAATCGTAAAGTGCCTATTAAGTGAGAATACACCAATGATCGTTTGTAACTCGGATCAGAAATTTCAGATTTTAGAGTCTATGCAGGCTGTTAACGGAACCATAAAAGCGGGTGTAAATGACTTTCGCGATTTGATTTATTTTATACAGACCGAAGATTTACAAGCCGCGCTATTGGCTGACATTGACGGTGTAATCGTGGACGGTTCTGAGCGTGAAGCTGTTGCCAAAGTTTTGGCCTATCGAGACGGTGCAATCTTACCAGTCTTATCCTTGCATGATACGATTGATCGTTACTGTCTCGAACGCACGGTTACCACGGATGTGTCTGCGGCTGGGGGTAATGCAACTTTACTCGCACTTTAAACTTTTGATTTTCTGATTATTTCGATGGGGTGAAGACTGGCTTATATTTCAGATCTGCCCCATCCGCATTTTTCAAAACGTGTTGTGTCTATAAGTTTTTCGTTAGTGAGGTCTTTGAAAAACAGGCGCTATGTCCACGTGTATTGGATATACGATTCTTGAACGTATGAGTGTTGCGTTCACTAAAAATTTTTGCCTTACACATGATATTTTTCATGTGATAGGCATTTTTTATATTGCTAATTTTCGGATGGAATGCGGGTTTTTATTTCGCCATATTTTGTAGACTCAAAACTTCATAATCGCCTTTAGACAAATCAGTGAGAGCCGCGACCGAAGCCTTAGCGGCTGCCGCAGTTGTGAAATAGGGTATTTTTTGTGTCAGAGCCGTACGGCGAAGTGAGAAGCTGTCTTTGAGAGATTGCTTTCCAGACGTGGTGTTAAATACCAATGCAATATCTTCATTCTTGAGCGCATCGACAATGTGTGGGCGACCTTCGTGGACTTTTTTGACATATTCGACTTCTACGCCATTTTCGCGCAGATATTTTGTGGTACCCCCTGTTGCAACAATCGAGAACCCAAGGGCAATCAATTGCTTGGAAAGGTCAACCATTAAGTCTTTGTGTTCATTACGAACCGAGATGAAGACTTTACCCGATTTAGGCAGGACAACGCCGCCGCCGAGTTGACTTTTGGCAAAGGCCATACCGAAAGATTTAGCCAGACCCATGACTTCGCCTGTAGAGCGCATTTCCGGCCCAAGGACAGTGTCCACGCCGGGAAAACGGGCAAAGGGGAAGACCGCTTCTTTGACCGCAATATAGTCTTGTGTTTGAAGCTTAAGATCAAATTCAGAGAGCTTCATGCCTGACATAATTTTGGCGGCAATATTTGCCACGGGTAATCCAATGGCCTTGGCGACGAACGGTACAGTACGCGAGGCGCGTGGATTGACTTCAATGAGGTAGACAAGGTCATCTTTGACCGCAAATTGAATGTTCATCAAACCAACGACACCCAATTCAAGGGCGAGTTTGCGCGCTTGATCTTTCATATCGGAAATAACCGTGTCAGATAAGGTGTAAGGCGGTAATGAGCAGGCGCTGTCCCCTGAATGGACGCCTGCTTCTTCGATATGTTCCATTACACCCGCGACATACACATCTGTGCCGTCGCAAATCGCATCGACGTCCACTTCGATCGCATCGCGTAAATATTGGTCTATCAATAGCGGGGATTTACCTGAAACTTTTACGGCTTCATTCACATATCGCTGTAAATCCGACGTTGAATTAACAATTTCCATACCGCGACCGCCCAAAACATTAGAGGGGCGTAAAACAACTGGGTAGCCAATTTTTTCTGCTGCGGCTTCGGCTTCTCTTGCCGTGCGCGCAATGGCGTTATTAGGTTGGCGTAAGCCAAGAGTTTCAACTAAGTCTTTAAAGCGCTCACGGTCTTCTGCACGGTCTAATGCATCAGATTTTGTGCCCAGTAGGGGTATATTATGGCTTTCTAGGGCTTCTGCTAATTTAAGCGGAGTTTGACCACCAAATTGAACAATCACGCCTAAAAGCTCACCAGATTGCCGCTCTTTTTCAATCAACTCCAAAACATCTTCTGTTGTGAGGGGTTCAAAATAAAGGCGGTCAGAGGTATCGTAATCTGTGGAAACGGTCTCTGGATTGCAATTGACCATAATAGATTCAATTTCAATATCGTTCATGGCAAAGGCTGCGTGACAGCAACAATAATCAAATTCTATCCCTTGACCAATACGGTTTGGACCACCGCCTAATATGACGACTTTCTTACGATTTGAAACCCGCGCTTCGCACGCTACCTCGCCGTTAAACGAAGGCATTTCATAGGTTGAATACATGTAAGGTGTTTTTGCCGCAAACTCTGCTGCGCATGTATCCACGCGTTTATAAACGGGGGTGATACCCGCTTTGCGGCGTTGAGTGCGTACTTCAGATTCTGTTGTTTGTGTAAGCTCGGCGATACGGGCATCGGAAAAGCCTTCTGATTTGTAAGCGCGCCAAGTCTGTGCATCTTTTGGCAAGCCGTTTTCAATCAAATGCGTTTCCGCTTTTGTGAGCGCTTCGATTTGGCGAAGGAACCACGGATCAATACTGGTATATTGATGAATTTTTTCAACTGTGAAGCCGTGGCGGAAAGCTTGTGCAACCACAAGAAGTCGGTCAGGGGCCTGTAAGGAAAGACGGGCTTTCACAGCCGATTTTAAAGCGTCTGCATCCAATGTCTCACCATTGGCAATGTCAATATCATTCAACCCTGTGAGATCTGTTTCTAAGGACCGTAAGGCTTTTTGCAGGCTTTCAGTGAAGGTTCGACCGATTGCCATAGCTTCGCCGACGGATTTCATAGAGGTTGTCAAAAGAGAATCAGACCCTGGGAATTTCTCAAAAGCGAAGCGTGGTATTTTTGTTACGACATAATCAATTGTCGGCTCAAACGCAGCGGGCGTTGCGCCCGTTATATCATTGTCAAGTTCATCTAGCGTGTAACCAACCGCAAGCTTGGCCGCGATTTTAGCAATCGGGAAGCCCGTGGCTTTTGAAGCCAGTGCGGAGGAGCGCGAAACCCGTGGGTTCATTTCGATGACGACCATACGGCCATCCGCCGGGTTGACTGCAAATTGTACGTTAGAGCCGCCCGTTTCCACACCGATTTCGCGCAGGACTGCGATTGAGGCATTGCGCATGATTTGATATTCTTTATCGGTTAATGTCAGCGCTGGTGCAACCGTGATTGAATCGCCTGTATGCACACCCATTGGGTCAATGTTTTCGATGGCACAAATGATGATGCAATTATCCGCCTTGTCGCGGACAACTTCCATTTCGTATTCTTTCCACCCTAAAAGGCTCTCATCAATCAAGACTTGGTTTGTGGGTGACGCTGAGAGACCTGAGCGTACATAATGCTCAAAGTCTTCTTTATTATAGGCGACGCCGCCGCCTGTCCCGCCCAGTGTAAATGCAGGGCGTATAATAGCGGGTAGACCCGTCAGGTGGAGCTTTTGTAGGGCTTCCGCAACGCCGCTAGCAATATCGCCTTCAGGCGCCGTGATAATCGTGGCTTTTGGGTTTTCAAGGCCGATTTTTGTCATGGCTTCGGCAAATCGCTCACGGTTTTCGGCTTTGTCAATTGCATCCGCTTTTGCGCCAATCATCTCGACACCGTATTTTTCAAGGACACCCATTTCTTCGAGGGCCAGCGCAGTATTCAGGGCCGTCTGCCCCCCCATGGTCGGAAGGAGCGCATCCGGTTTTTCAATTGCGATAATTT
>CALCKU010000082.1 GCA_937965735.1 uncultured Caulobacterales bacterium | reverse complement strand
GGTGATGATAGCTCTCACCTTTATTATTCAGCCAATTCACATATTTAATTGATTGCTTAAAGGTCGCGTCCGTCGCTTTCATAAACTCTATTTCATCTATACCAATTACCTCTAACATATGGTGGATAGAGGGTACGGTTGCCTCTCCAACAGAAATGCGGGGAATGTCAGGCGACTCAATTAGTGTGATGTTAACAGTTTTATTCTGCCCTTTGTCATTCAGAGCGCCGTTAAGATAGGCAGCAGCCATCCAGCCTGCAGAACCCCCTCCGACAATTACTACGTTACGCATAGAAGAACCTATCTGATTAAATCTCTAAGCTTACAATTTACATATCAATTTTATTGTCAATAAGTTTGAAATATGAATTTAGGATAAGCCCTATTAGCCCTAGCATTGCTAACAAATTTTATTTTATTTTACGTCCACCAAAATTCAAGAGATATCACAAACCGCAGTCGGTTCGGTTTTCGGTGTGTCGACGTTATGTTGGAACGCGATTGCATCCGCATAAATCACAAAACTAACCCCTTGGGAATCCTAATTGTCCTACAGGCCCTAGAATTACCGCTATTGTCTTGGCGCAAATGTGTAAAATCGGCCCCATGACGAATCCTTCCATTCAGGCGGCGATAACACGCCAAACAGGAATAATGTATTTGAGCTTGGGTTTGCGGTTTGCCTTATAAGACTAGATATTGTAATTGAAAGCCCTACAACAATAAAGAGTGGAACTCTTATTTTGCCGCCCAAGCCCGACCCCAGTCCAGACCCTGACCTGATTATGTCGCCCACGCCCATAACCGTAGACACATTTTATCATGGGCGCCATTGGGGGGATTCTGATCACGCCATTTGGGCGTTGCAGCATTGGCCCGACGATAAATACCCCCCTGTTCGCGCCTGCATAGCGGCCACAGATGAAATGATTGCAGAGACAGAGGCGCGTTTGGGATTTAAACTCCCCGAGCTTTTAAAAACACTTTATAAAATTCGTAATGGCGGCAGTGTGCATCCTGGATATTGGGTCGCCGCACCGAACACATCAAAGGGCATGTTGAGCGGATCCTATGATGATTGGATCGATGCCTTTGCCTATGATTATAATGACTTGCGAACACTAACAGATCTTGAGCTTTTGATGGACGGGTATGTCGAAGCGTTTGACCCCGAATATGATGACGAAGATGAAAAAAAAATACTGGTTCCCAGAGGCCGAGAAATTAGTTGTTTTAACCCAACGCTACGGAGTTTTAACGGCGCTAGATTACCGTAAAGGGGATACACCCGCTGTGATCTTGCTTGATCTCGATAATAATTTTTATCCCGATAAGGGGCCATCTGAGCCAGACGCGCGTATTCGCCAAGAATTTCCAAGCTTTGAGGCGTTTTTTAAAGCTTTGAGAAAAGAAGCTGACAAAGACCAGCGCACGCGCACACTCCAAGACCCTTCAAGATTTGATTTTTCTGAAACTCGATATGACGAAGCCATGCCGCATCAATTTTGGGGGCAGTCGTCCAGCAATTCAACTCGCGGCATTACCGAACAAGATTGGACGGATGCAGAAACCCGTCTTGAGGTAGATTTGCCAAAGGCGTTAAAACCGATTTACCAAGCGATGGATGGCGGCGTTTGTGCCTTTCCCTATCACATATCTATGCCAAAAGATGATGAAGGCGCGCCTAAGCACTATATTTCATATCAACTCTACGGGCCGACAGCGTTTTTGCCTTTAGGAAAGTGGGTTACACTCTCGGAATATTCTAAGCGCATTGATTTTCAAGGCGCTAAGGCTTACGCGGATTACTATAATAACCCCCACAATTATATTGTGCTTTTCGGTCAATATGACAGCGCTTTAATGCTAAAATATTCAGACAATAAACCACCCCATATTATCCTTATGCCGAATATAACAGACCCTGAAACAGAATTTGATTTGGGAGACGTCGAGACGTTCTTGCGCTCAATCCGGCGGCGGGACCAGAGCGGGCAATTTGATGCGAATCTTATAAATGACCTCCGCCTATCGCCGCAATGCCACTCGTCGCAGACATTCTGGATTAAATATCCTAAAAAGTTTGGCGCGACGGAAACTGATTTAAAAGAATTTGAAACGCGTTTTGGAGAGGGTATTCCAAAGCCGTTTGAAGTCTTGCTTACAGTCCAAAACGGCGGAGAGGTTCGCTTTCGCTACGCGCCAGCAATTGGTGACGGCAGTGTGGCATGGCAATTTGGAACCCCCAGAAATAACCCGCACATGTCCGATTGGGAAGATATGTTTCCAGGTGGTATTCTCCCAATAGCGGAATGGCTGTTGTACAAAGACTGGCGACAAAAATATAAAATCGCTCAGAAGCAAGATTATAAAAAGACACTGATACCCGATATACACACGGATAAATTCAAAGACCGCCTGATTGTGATTGGTGCGTCACCGGATCATCACACGGTCACATTGATGGACTTATCTGAAGGCACATTCAGTCGCATGCCAACGCTTGGTCTTGCGCGCTATATTGCGAAGGATGATGCGTTTTATTTCTCTATTGCTCCGACCTCAATCACCCATGTGGCCCAAGGCATATTCGGTCATTTGAGGGCCCGATTAGAAGACGTGTGATACGACGTTCAATCTGACAAAGAAGCAGCGTGTGAATTCGAAGACTGTGTCAGCACATTCGAATAAATCACAAAATTCTATGCAGACTTACTGAAAGAAGAAGAAGCACGTTCGCAAGCGTAAGCCTCAAAAACGCGCTCTGGGTACATGAGTGTGTACAAACTGGCTCAACCAACGGCGTTTCAATAAACGAACTAAAAGAGCAGAGATCAGAGCCATGAAAATGACAGAACAAGAATCGGGCAAGACCCTTTAGAACTTAGCGCAAATAGGGCTGCAAAATACGGTTTTAAAGATATTGCAAGTGATCCTGATGGGTTTCCAGTTTTCAACGTTCTTAATAGCATGCCTAATAAAAGTGACAATGTGAATATCATTAAGGCTTTGACACTGTACATCCTTCTTAAAAATAATATCAGGCGTTCTGATCGGACTCCTCTTTTTGCTTTAGGCATAGCTATTGGAGAGCGTCTGAATCTTAAGACAGTCTGTTGAAACCCGCTCAATGATAATGCCCTGATGAAAATATGTCCGGCTCTAAACACTCAATATTGGTCCCCGAAAGCAAAAGTTTGAAGAAATCTCGCAAAATATTGGATTGAAACGGGAAAAGACACGCATTATTAACTTTGCAGTTAAGAATAATTCGCATCTTACTTGCCTCTCATTCGCAAATAGTGTATTAGACTATTATTCAAGTGAGAGCCTTATGATTTATTGTATCTGTCGCCAGATTAATACACAAAAAGTTGACGCGGCCGCCGCGTGCGGTGCGAAATCGGCTAAATGTGTTTTGGCCCATCACGGTGAGCGGTTCAATTGCGGTCAATGCGCGGCGTCCATCACAGAACGGTTGAATGAAATTCGCGTATCGCAATCGCTTATTGCCGCAGAATAGACCCAAAAACAGACTTTAATCGCGTTTTTCCGCAATTGATTTTCAACTGCACGGAAATATCTGAAACTGATTTGCAAGTGCGCAAATAGAGATTGACGGGCGAGTCATTTACTCTTTTAAAGACCTTAATCTTAAATAAAAATTTGCAATCACGTCAATTAAGGAACTCTCTATGCGCGGCGATAAAAAAGTCATTGAATATTTGAACGAAGCTTTGAAAGCTGAACTGACAGCCATCAATCAATATTTCCTGCACTCTCGTATGCTCGCAGATTGGGGCGTGTCAAAATTGGCCAAGAAAGAATACGAAGAATCGATCGAAGAAATGCAGCATGCTGATAAGATCATCGAACGTATCTTATTCCTTGGTGGACTGCCAAACCTGCAAGACCTTGGTAAACTTTATATTGGTGAAACGGTTGAGGAGATTATTGCTTGCGATATGAAACTCGAAGAAATTGCTGTTCCGCTTTACCGCGACGCTGTGGAATATTGCGAGAAAGTCCGCGATTACGGTTCTCGCGATATTCTACAAGCCATCTTGGTTGACGAGGAGCATCATGTTGATTTCCTAGAAACCCAACAAGATCAAATTCGGCTTCTGGGTATTCAAAATTATATTCAAAATCAGTCTGAACCGAACGCAGAATAAAATATCCCCATGCTGAAGCCTGTCTCAAATGCTGACCACTTACCCTGACTACTTGCCCTGATCATTTACCCCGATCATTTACCCCGATCATGTACCCCGATCATACACCAAGTGAAATACACTTATAGGCTGAGAGACCAGCATGGGGGGTCAAACTGACCCTGACTATAAATTTCGTTTGAATATAAGGCGTGCCTGCGGATAGCTTTATAAGCGTCAGCGTGTCTCACACTCCGCGCGCACACTCCGAACCCTGTGGCCTCTTCCAAAACCGAAATGCGATTACAAAATTCTGCCCAGTAAGCACAGGCATGCCCCTCTGCGAAGGGCAGATTTAACCCCCGATCCAACCACAAATCTAATCTCTGAATATCGGGGCCACATTGCCTTCATCAACCTCTTTCACGCCGTGCTTGGAACAAGATGACGGGTTTGTATTGGCTTGAAAATCGTGCCCTATCTGTGTTGAAAAACATTCAGCTTTTTCTTCTGCAATATCCGTCAGCATAGGTAAAACGGTTATTGCAAGAATACCAAGCACCGAGGCAAGTACAGCATACTCAATAGATGTTGCGCCCTTTTGATCCTTGGAAAACGTCTTAACCACAGGTGTAAGATTCGTCTGCGATACAGGAAAGCCTTTTGGGCGCACATGAATTATTTGTAAACGTATAGGCTTAAGCCGAGAGCGGGTCTGGCCTATATAAGCTTTGGATTCATATGTATATTCAGTACTCACATGTTGATTATAGCCTATCATGCTTAAGACTTATTAATGGATTAGCGATTGGCTTCATCTTTCTAAAATTATCCTTAACAGAATATCGACGGATACGCTTTGCTGAGATTTCAGGACAACAACCCAAAGACAAAATTACAGATCCAAAATGTGTTGATCCTATAATTACGCGCTAAAAGGCTAAATTGAACGGCATAATGCGAAATTTGTTAAAAGCTAGCCATGAAACCCCCTGTTGAATTTAGAAATACGGACCAACTGAAACCTGTCGAAAGTTTAACTGCGCCGATGGGCTTTGAATGTTAATATCAATTAACGTTAGACTTTATTTAACCCCGTTGGAGTATCAAATTGGCATGAAACGCGCGCTTATACCTTCCTCTCTGACTTTTTTATGTCTCACTTTTTCACCTTTGTGGGGCGGCGTATCCGCTTACGCCAATATGGAGTCTGATGTTATTGTCGATGCTGCGCGCGAGCGCACCTATGCGGATGTGCGTTACGATCCGAAATATGTCAGCTTAAAATATCCCGGCGGCGATGTGTCCCCGGATACGGGCGTCTGTACAGATGTCATCATCCGCACTTATCGCAATGCCTTTGGGTTTGATTTTCAGAAAGCGGTTCACGAAGATATGCGTGGGAATTTTTCGCAATATCCCAAAATATGGGGCCTTAAACGTCCTGATAAAAATATCGACCATCGCCGCGTGCCAAATTTAGAGACATATTTAAAGCGCAAGGGCGCCGCTGTCCCGATCACTAAAAATTCGGATGATTATTTGCCCGGCGATATTGTTAGCTGGCGTCTTGGCGGACGACTTCCCCATATTGGAATTGTTTCAGACCGTAAATCAGAATGGGGCACACCGCTAATTATCCATAATGTCGGGGCTGGCCCTGTCGAGGACGACCTTTTGTTTAATACCGATATTCACGGACATTTTCGTTATTTCCCAAAAGGCAATATGCCTGCGGGTAATTCACAGCCAACAGAGGCTTATTTCACAAAGGCACAAAGATTTAATCAAGCCCTCGAAAAGGCATCCCTCGGAAAATAAGGGCAAGTTTTGCCTCACCCGAGACCGATTTCTCCAAACGCGCTTTTCCTACTTTTTTGTGCGGCACGGCTTTTGCTTTAAACAAATTTTTAAAACCAGAACGTATTTCCCAGAGCGTATTTCCCAGAGCGTATTTCAGGATGTTTTAGGGTGACACCATTAAGGCATGCATGTGTTGAAGGGCCGCTACAGGCTTCACGACAGGGGGGACAGTTTCGCGTCCCTCGGGAATAAAACATGGTAAATCCCAGAACAAAACGCGGTAGCCCCCGATATTGACGCCATCAACCGTACCCGCGCCATTCCAAATCGTGGTATGGCCCGTAAAGCCGCCATTAGGGAAATCCATAATCAAAAGCCCGGGTGTGGTTGGCAAGTCAAAACTATTGCCAGACCCGTCTGTAATGGCCACATCTGGTGGGCCGTAAGTGTCCCGCATATATTGCTCAAAATCAGCAACGCGGTAGAAATACTGATCTTTATTTCCGCCGCTCACAGTCTTATTGCCCTTTTGACGCGGAATTTTATGCCCCGCCTTATTGAGCATATGTGAAATCCGTACCGTACAAGCGTTCGTCCAACGCCCTTTATCCAGTGGCAGATTACCATTCACTTCAACCATGCCTCCAATCTCGCCCCATATACCTTCAGGACGATCATAGAGATAGTTTTCCCACATCACTTGCATATTGGGACGGTTTTTTAAAACGCCCATAGCGAGAACGGGGTCTGTGCACATTAAAGGCATTTCAGCACCGTAAACTAAGGGTTCATATTTTTGCGCCTCAAGACTGGTGGCATTTGCTGTTTCAACAGACACAGGCGCTTTATCAAAATTTGTCGTTGCACAAGCGGATAATACCAATAGCGACATCATCGTTAAAAACGTGCGCGGTAAAAAATAGGTCGGTGAAAAGGGTTTGAATCGATCGTGCATAAAGTCTCCGAAACCTGTTTAACATAGACAAAAGGCCTGTCCATTACTTAACTCTGAATAAGCTTTAACGGAAATGGATTTTGGCTAAAATCATGATTCCAAAACTATTATTCCAAAATTATTATTAGAGAGGCGGCGTAATGATTCTGCAAAGAAATAGCGATATACCCGCACACGCTTTTGACGTATGCATAGTTTATGACTTTAACCACATGGACACTCTTTATCGGCACGGTTCTCTTGATGATGAGTACGCCAGGGCCGAGCCATTTGCTGATGCTCTCGACCAGTGCGACGAACGGATTTAAACGCGCCCTTGCCACGGCAGCGGGCGATCTTTCCGCAAACGCGATTCAAATGCTACTGGCGGGCTTTGGCCTTGCGGCTGTGCTCGCGACATCGCGTTACGGGTTTAGCCTCATCAAATGGGGCGGGGTCGGTTACCTGATTTGGATTGGGGTTCGGACAATTTTAAAATCTTTCAAAACCCAAGACGCGAATATTATTATTGAACGCACAAGCTTAAAACGCCTCTGGTTGCGGGGTTTCATTACCTCGGCCAGTAATCCGAAAGCCGTCGTCTTTTTCGCCGCCCTCTTTCCGCAATTCATCAATGCCGAGACAGCGCTCTTACCGCAAATCCTGATACTCGGCGCGACTTATATTGTCATAGACGGCGCGTTTTTGGCCGCTTACGGCAAAGGCGCAAGCACGCTTGCGGCAAAACTCAAAGGCTCTAAACGTGTATGGATTGACCAGGTCGCAGGGGTCAGTTTGATCGGCGCGGCGATGTTATTGGGTTTGAAATCTATGCCGAAGGGGTAATCTCCCGCTTATCCCATCCTTCGAGTCCATTCGCGCCGCTCATCCTCAGGATGAGGGTTTGACTTTACCCCCGCCCATCGCAAATACTCCACGCCCGTTCATCCCAAACACCTCACACCCACGCATCCCAAACTCCTCATACCCGCGAATCCCAAACACCTCACACCCGCGCATCCCAA
>CALCKU010000081.1 GCA_937965735.1 uncultured Caulobacterales bacterium | reverse complement strand
GCCGATTATCATTCTGGCGACCGCCTTGTTTGGCGCGCAATTTATTATCGGCAATACAATTCAACCTAAAATGATGGGGGATAGCATGAATCTATCTGCTCTTGTTGTGGTCCTATCCCTCACGCTCTGGAGCGCACTTTGGGGCGGGGTCGGGGCGTTCCTCTCTGCGCCCCTAACTGTCATTATTATGATTATTATGGCACAGTTTAAAACGACCCGTTGGATGGCGGTTCTTTTATCCGCCGATGGTCATCCCGATATGGACGGCGACGGCATCCCTGATAAAAAACAAAGTACGCCGTCCCTGTAATAGTCAATTCAGAAATAGGCAATTCAGAGGTGTAAACAAAACAGATCTGCACGTCTTTATGATAAGCCTTTTGGCCTCACACCGATGTGATGAAACTGTTTATGGTTTGCGACGACATTAAGGCTTATAAACCCCCTATGTATAAAAAACACGTCATCGCTCTTTCCGCTTTTGCTGCTCTTGGCTTTGCTATAACGGCTCCTGTCAGTCTTCACGCTCAGACGAGACTAGACGCAGAATCCGTTACAAGCCTCAGAGACAGTCTTTCGCCTGACATCATCGTTGAACTTTTCACCTCGCAAGGATGCTCTTCCTGTCCACCGGCTAATAAATTTGCCGCGAAGCTATCACAAGACCCTGAAAAGCTCGTCCTGACTTACGGTGTCACCTATTGGGATTATTTGGGCTGGAAAGATACATTTGGACAGGCCAAATTCACGGATCGCCAACGCGCTTATGGCCGCGCTTTGCATATTGGCAATGTTTACACACCACAAATTGTTTTAAACGGCTCCGCTCATAGCCCGCGTTATTCCCGGAATGATGTCGAAACCATGACACTTAGAAAAGCGCGTCCTACAGCACATTTAACGAATGGATCAGAGGGCCTGGAAGTGACTCTGCCACAAGACGTGTCACCCGCGGACGTTCAAGTCGCGTTAATCACCTATATTCCAGGAGAGCAGACCGTAGATGTGAGCAAAGGTGAAAACCAAGGGCGAACACTTCGCGTCGCGAATGTTGTTAAAGATGTGAAAACTTTACCCCCGCAAGCTGGACACGAATTTGAAACCCAAATCCGCCCAGAGACGGGCCTCGCTTATGCCAGCCTTGTTCACGATATCAAGACAGGGAAGATTATCACGGCCGCCCGTTATCGTCCGTAAATCAAACCTCTTAGGTTTGCATTGAGGGGGGATGTACAGTGAATTGGTCGACTGAGTTCAGTTCAGTTGGGCTGGGGAGGGCTAAATCTGAACCGTATCTCAGTCGACATCTTGTTATCAAAAATCATCACGGTCAAAGCAGGGCCTCATCATGGCAAAATTAAGGCATTAAATTACACTTTCGTCAGGCGACCGTCATCAAGCGAAACGCAGAGAGGATAATTCGTACCCAAATCCTGTTCTTATAACACCTTGTTAAATGACAATGCTGCGTTAAAATGCGTGCATGAGTTCTAAAATTATTCCTCTGCATCCATCGCCTAATGCGCAACGCTCAAACGAGTCCACATCCAAAGCGCCGTCACAAGTCGCCTTTGAAAGAAAAGAACTTTTGAAAATTCTTTCTGTTTACGGACATATGGTCAGCCAAGGCGAATGGAAAGATTACGCCATGGATTTCCTTTCAGACAAAGCGGTTTTTTCAGTCTATCGCCGCGCGACAGAGCATCCGCTCTACCGCATAGAAAAAAATCCTGCTCTTCGAAATAAACAAGGGCAGTTTTCAGTTATCGCCCCGGGTGGCCTTATCCTTAAACGTGGACATGATTTGGAGACTGTTTTGCGGGTCTTTGATAAGTTTCGGTTCAAAGTCACTTAAGAGCCCGGACAATAAACAATGCGCCATAAAAAACCCCGCCTAAGGACGGGGTTTTTCTATGAGGGTAAAACGGTGACTATTCGCGACCGAATAAGCTCATCAAAATTTGGAACATGTTGATAAACGCCAAAAGCAAGCTTGCCGCACCGTAAGGCGCCAATTTGTCAAGCATGGCGGGATTACCGACTGAACCGTAATAAACACGTTTTAGCATTTGCGTTTCCCATGCGGTTATCCTCGCAATTGCACCGAGAGCCACCACATTGATAATCACATCAAGCGGACCCGTTGGGCGGAGTGCTGGAAAAAACATGCCCGCAACATTGATTAGGATATAGGCTCCGAACGCAATAGCCGCATATTTGACAAAGGTTGAAAGATTACGCTCCGTTGTATAGCCAAAAAGACTCAGACCCGCAAACATGGCTACGGTCATAAAGAAGATTTTAGCGATAACCATTCCAGACACGAAGGCTGAAATTGCAGACATGAACACGCCCATAAAAGCCGCAAAGATCACAAGAAAAGCGACAACGCCACCTTTGGACATGGTTGGTAATTTACGACCTACCGCACCAAAAAGCAGCGGAATCGCAATAATAAACCCAATAACAAGGATAGGGTTTCTTAAGATACCGAGTAGGTTCGGATTTGTCTGAATGGCTTGTCCGCCGAAATAAGCGACCGTTGCCGTTACCGCCATAGCCATGGCCATATAACGGTAAGTGCCTAACATGAAATTACGTAAGCCGACATCTGTGTTGGCATTCATGCCGACAGCATTATTGAAATCGTTCATTAAAACGCTCCTTAAATAAGATTATCCGTTGCACACGGAATTACGTCCAATATAAGACTTATTCATGTAAATACCAAGGGTTTCCGTATGAGACTCTTTTTAAAAACTCAGGATTTTCGTTATGGATATGCGCCAATTAGGGCAAACCGACCTTAAGGTGACGTCAGTTTGCCTTGGAACTATGACATGGGGTGAACAAAATACGGAAGCTGAAGCCCATGAACAACTTGATTACGGCATAGAACGCGGCATTAATTTTATCGATACAGCGGAAATGTATCCTGTTCCTGGACGCGCCGAGACACAGGGTCGTACGGAAGCCTATATTGGGAGTTGGATCAAAGCGCGCGGCAAACGTGATGATTTTGTGCTGGCGTCTAAAATTACAGGTCGATCCGGCATGGCTTGGTGCCGCGACACAGCTGATATGACCCGCCACACACCCGCCCAAATTGATGAAGCCGTTGAAAAATCTCTAAAGCGCCTTCAAACAGATTATATTGACCTGTACCAATTACATTGGCCTGATAGAAACATTCCAGGCTTTGGCTACCATTCTTATAAAGATTATAATGCTGAGGAGATGACACCGCTTGAAGACATTTTAGGGGCGCTAAACCGTCATGTCGAAAAAGGCAATATTCGCCATATTGGGGTCTCTAATGAATTTTCATGGGCGACGATGAAGTTCCTTGAAATCGCGAACCAAAAAAATTGGCCACGAATTGTGTCAAACCAATCTGTCTACAGCCTGATTGCCCGTCGGTTTGATTATAATCTGGCTGAAATCGCTATGCGCGAAGGCGTTGGACTCCTAGCGTATTCGCCGCTCTGTATGGGTTATTTGACAGGTAAATATGATGACGGGAAAACACCTGAAGGATCTCGGAAAGCTCTATTCCCCGAGTTTTTAGGCCGTTATGTTAATGCAGGTGACGCGATAAAAGACTGTAATGATACCGCGCGGAAACTCGGCCTTACACCAACGCAGTTCGCGCTTAAATTTGTCGAAAGTCGTGCTTTCGTCACCTCCAATATTATTGGAGCGACATCTATGGAGCAACTTAAAGATAATATTGACGCACATGATATTGACTGGACTGACGAGATGGAAAAAGAAGCCCACCGTATCCATAAAACATATCGTTCGCCTGTTTGCTAAGACACGCGTGATCTATGCGCTTATTTGCAGCAATTCCAATTTCTGAGCGGGTCAGTACAGACCTTGTTCGCCTGCAAAAAGGTGTTTCCGGAGCAAAATGGGTTTCGCGCGACAAAATGC
>CALCKU010000080.1 GCA_937965735.1 uncultured Caulobacterales bacterium | reverse complement strand
GGTTTACCCCGAACGATAAGCTGTAACTCTGTTCCCGCTTTTGACATGTCTTTGGACACATACCCCATCGCAATTGGGCCCCCGACTGTCGGGCCAAATCCGCCACTTGTGATCTCGCCGATTTGATTGCCCGCGGAATCTTGAATTTCGGTATGCTCACGGGCGGGCGCTTTGCCTTCTGGTAAGATGCCGACAAGCTTTCGTGTGACGCCGTTTTTAATATCGGTTTGCACGCGCTTTGCACCTTGATATTTAGCATCTGCACGGCGATTTTTTTGAATTGACCAAATCAAACCCGCTTCAATTGGGGATGTGCTTGTATCAATATCGTGGCCGTAAAGACAAAGCCCAGCCTCTAGGCGCAGACTATCCCGCGCGCCGAGGCCAATCGGTTCAACATCATCATATTTCAAAAGTTCGGTCACGAGGCGCACCATATCGGCGTGTTTCGCCGAGATTTCATAACCGTCTTCGCCCGTATAACCCGAACGAGACACATGCGCCCAAACGGGTTCCGACAACGTCCCCGATAATTCAAGGTCTGTACTGGTCATAAAAATAAGGTCTTCAACATCTGGGTGAAAACACCCGAGGACTTGCGCGGCACGCGGGCCTTGCAGCGCGATTAAAGAGAGCGTGTCGTCCTTAATCATTACGTTTACGCCGTCAGGCAGTTTCTTTTGCAAATGCTTGAAATCCGCGTCTTTGCACCCAGCATTGACGACAAGGTAGAGCGCATGCTCATAGCCCTTCATACCAAGGCGGGAAATCATCAAATCATCTAAAATACCGCCCTTGGCATTGAGGAATTGCGAATATCTTTGCTGACCCGGCTCAAGACTTTGAATATCAGCGGGTACGAGCGCTTCGAGCGCGATAGCGGCTGTTTCGAACTTTTTATCATCCGCCATGATAAAGCATTGCCCCATATGCGACACATCAAACAGGCCGCATTTTTCGCGCGTGTGCATATGTTCTTTCAACACCCCCATCGGATATTGCACAGGCATGTCATATCCTGCAAAGGGCACCATTTTCGCACCGTGCTCTATGTGCAGAGCATGTAAAGCGGTTTGCTTTAAATTTTTAGTATCTGTCATACGCACATATCTGCGTTAAATCGCAGTCCTGTGCCACCTGCTGTCCTCATGGGCCTGAGAGATTGACGCGCGCCAAACAGGGGGACGCTACGCTTACTCCTTCGGCGGGACGTTTCACCAAATCGTCCGCTTTCCAGCATATTAAACTTTAAACGGTCCTCTTTGCCTGAGCGTTTCCGGGGCGGTTGCGTCTTCGGCGGTCAGATAGCTGACACTCTCCCATTTAAAGCCTATTCGATAAATTTATGCGCGAAGAATAAAATCTTGTCAATTCGCTTTCGATAAACCCTAGGAAATAATTCCGTTCAGAATTTAATGTTTTAGGCATTTGGACTCTCTTAAGCGCTCAATTGAACGCAGATTGGAACCCTGATTCGAAGAATAGATTAAACTCTGGATGTGCGTTGAATAGCCTTTGAACTTATTTTTAAAAAACTTTGACCTTTCATCACTCTGTTAACCCAAATCTTGTATGGGTAACTTAAATTTAAATTATAGTTATAGGTAAAGTTATGTCAGATAACGCATCATCATCCGGTAAATCAAAAGAGGAAGTCGCATTCGACATCCTCTCAAAGCTCAAAGGTGTCGGCATTTGGGGCGAAAACAATAAAGACGCTATTTTGGACATGTATGCGGAATGCTTGCAAGCCACAAGCGGACAACGCCATATCAACACACGACAAGCCGCGGCAGCAGCCCCTGTGGCCCCGCAACGTGAATATGCACCCGCGCAAAAGGCGGCTGCCCCCCAACCTGGTCAACCTATGACACCGCTACAGGCTGAATTACATAATTTGCAACAAGCCCTAAACGAATAAACACCATAATAAGCCGCTTACCATAAGTGGCTATTTTCATAGCAGAAAATACACGCTCTCAACACTGTTAACGCAACACTCTTAGAAAGGCTCCGTTTCACAACAGAGCCTTTTTACATGAACGTTTTTACATAAACATTTTTATATCGGCGTTTCTAGCTAGGCCGATTTAGATGCGGCTTTTTAGCTTTGCGCCTTATCCCTCTATCACGACCAATGAGCCGATCTCTACATGCGGTCTGGCGTTTCAATACCCAAAATCTGTAACCCGTGTTCTAATTGCCGTAAGGTCGTCTGGGCAAGGTTTAGGCGTGACGCCTTCAGCGCCGGGTTTGTACCGTCCACTAAGATTGGACAATCTGTGTAAAAGCGCGAGAAGTTTTGAGCCACACGGAAAATATGTTCGCATAGAATATGGGGCGCATATTTTGTACTTGCCAAGGTCAAGGCACGGTCAAAAGCATCAAGTGCTAAGACGAGTTGTGTTTCTGCGGGTTCAGATATTGTAATCGGCCCAGCTTCGACATTCAAAGACTTGGCTTTTCGTAAAATCGATTTAATCCGAACAGTGGCATATAAAAGATAGGGCCCCGTCTTCCCCTCAAAAGCGGTAAAGCGTTCCGGCTCAAAGATATAATTCGTTGTCCGTTGGTTTTGTAGATCTGCAAATTTTAGAGCCGCAATACCGACTTTACGCGCAATGTCCATGCGTTCTGTCTCATCAAAGTCCTGCCCAATCCCCGCCTCGATCAAACGTGTATTGGCAGAATCCGTCATCAAATCCAAGAGATCATCAAGGCGCAACACACCGCCGTCACGGGTTTTAAACGGCTTACCGTCTTTCCCGTTCATGGTGCCAAAGCCTAAATGCTCCATTTGATCTTCATCATACCAACCCGCTTTGACCGCCGCGCGGAAGACTTGTGTAAAATGTAAGGCTTGACGTTGGTCAACAACATATAAAATCTTGTCAGGATCAATTTCGGCTTTGCGATCGACCAAAGTCGCAAGATCTGTTGTGTGATACAGAACCGCGCCAGATCGTGCGAGCAACATTACAGGCGGTATTTCGGCCTTGTCATCCTCGCGGGCGACGCGAATAATCAACGCCCCGTCACTTTCCTCGGCAATCCCTTGATCTTTAAACCCTTGGATCATGTCGGGTATAAGCGCATCAACCGCGGCCTCGCCCTTCCATAAATCAAATTCAACGCCCATGGCGCCGTATCCTTGTTTCAGCGCCGCAATGGAGACTGTGATAAAATGTTCAAGCAAAGCACGGTAGCCTGCGCGGCCTTGTTGCAATTCCGCTGTCGCTTCGCGAGAGCGGGTCATACGCTGCGGATCCGTTTTGGCCTTATGACTGGCATTGGGATAAAGACGGGCCAAATCCTCCATCGTCACAGGTGATTTTTTAGGAAACCCCTCCGTTTTACTGACATCAAAATAAGGGAGACCAGGTTGCTCATCTTCAAGCTCAGTAATCAAATGCCCCATTTGAAGCCCCCAATCGCCGAGGTGAACATCCCCAATAACGCTATGACCTTGAAACCGCAAAAGGCGCTTAAGACACTCCCCGATAACGGCAGAGCGTAAATGTCCGACATGCATAGGTTTGGCGACATTTGCACCGCCGTAATCAATGATGATTTTTTGCGAAATATGTGTTGTCGCACCTGTTTTAATATCCCCTGCAATCCCATTGGCACGGTCTGAAACTTCGCTAAGGGTGGGTGTAATATTGATAAAGCCTGGCCCTGCAATCTCAAGCGTAGCCACAGCAGGATGCCCCTGCACAGCCGCGACGACTTGGCTCGCAATATTGCGGGGGTTGGGCGTCTCGCCCTTCTTTTTCAAGATGCCCGCCGCCATCATGGCGCCATTACATTGAAACGGGGCGAGATCAGGGCGATCGGATTCACGCACAGTCCCGCAAGCCTTGGGAAACCCCAAAGCCTCGAAAGCCTCGCTAAAAGCGATTTCTAAAGTCTCAAGCAGTGTTGACATAGGGCGAGTTACCTTTGTCCCGCCGATACGCGGAACCGCTTCCCTTCCGCATTAAATGTGCGTTGGGCTGGCGTCACAACGAACCCAACAATAATTTCAAAGTTCTCACCCGATGTCGTTTCGTTTCCACGCGGAATGACAATCTTTTCAATCGTCTCCGTAACCCGAACACGGTCAGCACCCGCTGGAAATGTCACAGAGAGCGGAAAGACTTCTTTGTTAATCACGTCAATATTTTTGCGGGTGACCGCCACGAAATATTCATAAGTGGCGGTGTCTTGCGTCGCCGCAGGGCCGCGTCCCAAAGACATTTCAATTGTCAAATCACCTTCAATCGGTTCAGTTTCGTAATAACGACATAAGCTGCGAACTTTCTCGATTTCACCCGTAAATCTTATATTCGAAAATTGTTCAGCACCGCCGCCAAAATCAACAATGCGCGCCGCATCGTAAATCGCAAAAGCGCGCGGACACGGCCCAGAATTGACCTTGGTCGCCGCGTCACCAATCTGCAACACATCCGCCGTGGTTCCGCAAGCCGACAACCCCAGAACACTCCCCCCGAAAACAAGGAGCCCCATAAGAGAGGTTTTCAAAGGCTTACTTTTTTGAAGCTTTATAATTTCATTCAAAATGGTCATGTCGGAAACTTCCTAAAATTCTTCGCCTACACCCGCGCACGCCTATGGCGCCGCCTAGCCTTGTCTGCTATATATTATTTTAATCCGTGTAATGGGTTTCACACCGTCCTGCAATGTCTGCTATGCGCCTAAGGAAAATTTAATGTCAGTGTCCACACTCTCCGAAAATGCCGCGTCCGCCCCCATAAACCCATCATCAGAGCGCGCAAAAAAGGAAATCCTTCTCGCCGCCCCAAGAGGGTTTTGCGCGGGTGTTGACCGGGCCATCCAGATTGTAGAGCAATCTATTTCTAAATTCGGCGCGCCCGTTTATGTCCGCCATGAGATTGTGCATAATCGTCATGTCGTCGAACGCCTGACGAAACTTGGCGCGATTTTTGTCGAGGAACTGGATGAATGCCCAGATGATAGGCCTGTTGTTTTTTCGGCGCACGGCGTACCGAAATCCGTTCCCAAAGCCGCGCAAGCGCGATCACTAACCTTTTTAGATGCCACTTGCCCCCTTGTCTCCAAAGTCCATGTCGAGGCCGAAAAACATTACCGTGACGGGCACCATATTTTACTGATCGGTCATGTCGGCCATCCTGAAGTGATCGGCACGATGGGTCAACTTGAAGACGGCGCGATTTCTTTGATTGAAACCGAAGAAGACGCAATGACATTCACCCGCAAAGACAGTCAAGGCCTCGCGCTTGTAACCCAAACCACCTTATCCGTTGATGACACATCTGACCTAATTGCAATTTTAAAATCACGGTTCCCCGATATTGTTTTGCCATATAAAGAAGATATTTGTTACGCGACAACGAACCGACAACAAGCGGTCAAAGCCATTGCTCAACGGTGCGATATGTTGCTTGTGATCGGCTCTAAAACATCATCGAACTCAAAGCGCCTTGTTGAAGTGGGCGCGAAAGCGGGGGTTGCCCATTCGACTTTAATTTCATCCGCTGACAATCTGGATTGGGACGCAATTGATAAAGCCAAAATTATTGGCCTCTCGGCCGGTGCAAGTGCGCCTGAATATTTAACGGACGGCGTAATTGCCGCCTTGCGCTCACGCTACGAAATTCAAGTGGAAGAAGTCGAAGTGACAAAAGAAAAAGTAATTTTTCGGCTGCCCCGTCTTTTACGCGAAACCCATACGGATAAGGCAAATCCCTAAATGCAAACCCCAAACGCTCTGATTATCTATACAGACGGCGCTTGTTCTGGGAATCCAGGGCCAGGTGGCTGGGGCGCGCTGATGCAATTTGGCGCAAAAGAAAAAGAGCTTTACGGCGGCGAAGCGAATACGACCAATAACCGGATGGAACTTATGGCGGCGATCAAAGCGCTTCAAGCCGTCAAACCAGGCTATACCCAAACCATTACGCTTTGGACTGATAGTACCTATGTCCTGAAAGGTATAACAGAATGGGTAAAAGGGTGGAAAAAACGCGGATGGAAAAAATCCGATAAAAAACCCGTTATCAATGCCGACCTCTGGAAAGAGCTCGACGCGATCAATTCAACCCTGAATGTAGAGTGGAAATGGGTCAAAGGCCATACGGGTGTAGACGGAAACGAGCGTGCGGATGCACTCGCGCGACAGGGTATAGACACTTTGGATCCCTAATTTAAACGCATTATCCTGTTTTATAGAGGATATAAAGACAATCCGTTTGACACTGCGCGACCTTGCACCACTTTGACAAACACTTCACATGCGGAATATTATAGCGTAAATTCTTATAATGCCTACCGCGACGACCGCGTGGGACACTCGGTTAGGATGTTTATGGCTATTGCTCGCCCCGTTGATCGCCGCCTTTTCTTTTTACTGGATCGCACACATGCACAAATTTCAAATGCGGCAGATATTCACCTAAAATCAGTCTGCGGTATAGGTACGTCACAAGCGGCGGTTTTAACCTATCTTGGTTTCCATGATAATTGTAGTTTAAGCGAGCTGTCTGACGGTGTTGGCCGAAATAATTCCGCAATTACCGGATTGATTGACCGTATGGAAAAAGGCGGATTGGTTGAACGCAAACAAGGCAAAACCGACAGGCGCGCCAAGACCGTTTGCCTAACGGATAAAGGCTGGGCTTTACGCGAGACCGTGACCGATGCTTTGCGGGATTTCAATGAACGTTTATCGCGCGGCATGACAGGTACAGACCTTGAAATCGTTTTAAAATTCCTCAAACGTGCTGTCGCGAATGTCACACCAAAACCCTAAGCACACTCTGTTTCAAAATTGAATTTTTACAGACAAGCCGTAGCATTCACGCTAAACAGCCTTATGAAGACAAAAACATCCCCTAAGCCCATGCCCGTAATACAAGTTGATGTTGTGTCAGATATAATCTGCCCGTGGTGTTGGTTAGGCGCGCGCTATTTCCAAAAAGCGGTTTTGCAAAACCAGACAGCCAATACCCCCCAGAACACGGTAAATATAAAAAACAACGTCAATGTGACTTGGCGACCTTACATGTTGGATGCCAATATTCCTGAAGACGGCACAGATTATAAAGCCTATATGCAGAAGAAATTCGGCGACAATCCCAGCCCACAATTCAAAGCCATGCGGGAAATGTTAGAAAAATCGGCCCCAGAGCTTGGTATTAATTTTCGATTTGATTCGATGAAAATCCGTCCCAATACACTCAAAGCTCACAGGCTTTTGAAATGGGCCCAAAGTGAAGGCGTCGGCGACGTCGTCTCTGACGCGCTTTTCAAAGCAACTTTTGATACGCTTGAAAACATTGGCGACCCAGATGTTTTAGCCCGTATTGGATTGGCCGCAGGCATGAACGCAGCCGGCCTCGTGAAACGCCTTAAATCAGATGAAGACTGCGATTCGGTTTTAGCTGAAATTCAATATTTTCGAGGTCTTGGCATTTCAGGCGTGCCGACATTTATTTATAATGGACAATTTGCGGTGCAAGGCGCACAGCCTGTCGACATACATATAGACGCCTTGCTGAAAGCACAAAAAATGCCTGCACTCACAGATTAGATTTACAAACGACTCGATAACCCAAAAGAAACTTAAGGATAAACATATGACTTTGTTTGAAATCGTAGCCCTTTATATTGCTTTAAATCTTCTGATTTTGCCCGTCTTAATGTTACGGGTCGGTCAAAAACGTATCGCGCAAAATATCAGCTTAGGAGATGGCGGCGATAGCGCACTCTTTGCCCGTATGCGGAGCCATGGCAATTTTATAGAAACAGCGCCTTTTGCTTTGATCGGCCTTATAGCCCTTGCCATGTTATCCGTATCACCAATTATCTTACATATTTTCGGCACCGTATTTACACTCGGGCGCCTTGCTCACGCGCATGGTATGGCGCAAAAAGAAGCGCTTGGAAAAGGGCGTACATTGGGTGCCATTCTGACCTTATTAACGTTTTGCGGTATGGCGGGTGTTCTGCTCTATAAAATTATCATTGGGTAAGATCGCCCCGCAGTATAAACCCCTAAGGCATTACGCCCTTTAACTTATTTAATAATCGGACACCCGAAATGGCTGATACGACACCTATAGACGCGCCAATTGACCTCACAACGCTTTCGCCTGTTTTAAAATCACTTTTAGCGAAAGCCAAAGCCAAGGGGGCCAATCACGCCGATGCAATCGTCACCCATGGGCGCTCTTTATCCATGACGGTCCGCGGCGGAGCGCTGGAGGATGTTGATAATAGCGAAGGTCGCGACATTGGCTTGCGGGTTTTAATCGGCAATCGACAAGCCTGCGTTTCCAGTTCCGATTTATCTGAAAGCTCTATGGATATTTTGGTTGACCGCGCGGTCGCCATGGCCAAGCTCGCACCCGAAGATCCATATTGTGGGCTCGCTGCGAAATCCCGCCTTGAAACCACGCCTAAGCGCTTGGAATTATTTGATCCCCATATAATGACGCCTGAACAGCTGAAAATACGGGCTATAGAGGTCGAACGGGCCGCAAGCGCGGTTAAAGGGGTTTTACAGGCCGAAGGGGCCAATGCAAATTGGGCCACATCTGGTATATATTTTATGACCAGTGAGGGTTTCGCCGATGGCTGGCGTTCGTCGCGCCACGGGCTTTCCGTGTCTGCAATTGCAGAAAACGCCGACGGTATGGAACGCGACTATGATTATGACGGCACGCGCTGGTTCTCTGACCTACGGGCGGTTGAAGAAATCGGAACGCTTGCTGGACAACGCGCCGTTGCACGGTTGGGGTCAAAACAATTACAATCGGGAACACTGCCCATCCTGTTTGATCGCCGCGTTTCTGGCTCGCTTATTGGGGCTTTTCTAGGGGCGATTAATGGCCAAGCCATTGCGCGCGGCATGTCCTTTTTGAAAGACAAAATGGGCACACAAATCTTTGATACAAAAATCAATATTATTGACGATCCGTCTATTTTGCGTGGACATGGTTCTCGCCCTTGGGACGGGGAAGGTGTACGCGTTAAATCCCACCATTTAATTGAGAACGGCGTCTTAACAACATGGCTTCTCAATACAAGCGCTGCGAAACAATTAAAACTGCAAACCACAGGACATGCAAGTCGCGGGATCGGCGCCCCGCCCAGCGTCTCTTCAACCAATAGCTATATTCCCGCAGGGACAATTTCGCCAGAGGCTCTGATCGCGGAAACAGGTAAGGGTCTGTTGATAACGGAAATGTTTGGGCCGTCCTTAAATAGCCATACGGGCGACTATAGTGTTGGTGTTGCAGGGTATTGTATTGAAAACGGCCAAACAACGTTTCCTGTTAGCGAAGTGACCATTGCGGGCAATTTACTTGAAGTCTTCCCCAGTTTAACGGTCGCAAATGATCTGGTCTTTGATGGCTCAACGGTTGCGCCAACTTTGCGCGTAGAGGGCTTAACCCTTGCAGGTCTCTAAAACAGATATTGATGATTACGCTAAAGACCGCGCTTTATTGATTGAAAGTGTACGGGCCGCAGGCGGAATTGCCAAAGAAGCCTTTGATGCCAATGATTCCAAAGTCTGGGACAAAGAAAAAGGCCACCCCGTTACAGACGCCGATATTGCCGTAAATGATTTCTTGGCACGCGCGCTGTTACAAGCCCGACCTGAATATGGCTGGTTATCTGAAGAAACCAAAGATGATAATTCACGCCGTCACTGTAAACGTTGTTTTGTCGTGGATCCAATTGACGGCACGCGCGCTTTCATTGATCGTACCCCTAATTTTTCTGTTTCCGTCGCAATTATTGAAAACGGCATATCCGTTGCTGGAGCCGTATATAACCCCCTTCTTGACGAGATGTATTCCGCACATTTAACGGGCGGAGCGACCCTTAACAATGTCCCGATTAAAATTCGCGACAGCGATGAATTAGAGCATATCCGCATGGTTGGCTATGCGCGTAAATTCCGACGTCTGGGCTGGCCCGACATGAATGTCTCTGTGATTAATTCTATGGCCTATCGTATGGTCAAAGTAGCGTGCGGCGATGAACACGCCGCCGTGGCCTTCACTCCAAAATCCGATTGGGACGTAGCGGCGGCAGAGTTAATCTGTACTGAAGCAGGCGCCAAAGTCACCAATCTACGCGGCGCGACCCCCCGCTATGACCAAGACAGTGTTTCAGGTCTGGGTATTATTTGTGCTGGCCCCCGCTTGCACGCTTTGATAAGAGACCGTATTGATCCGGTAATTTCACAATTTGAAGACAGCCGTGACCGCATTAAAGATTTTGGCTTTTTAGGAACCCGTATGACTGATCGTAAAGACCCCGAAGTACAACTCTTACACCTCGTTATAGGCGGCGAATTAATCGATCCCATGCGCACAAATTTCAGGGATTTAGACGCGATTGATTTTGTTGGCGCTTTTCCGAATTTTGAAACCGCACGCGCCGCATGGAAATCTGCCGCACAACGTACAGTTGATAATGCCCATATGCGCTATTTCATCCTCCATGCGCATGAACTGATCGACCCTGATAAAGACGGCATCATTGGCTAAGACCGTCACGACGAAACAGACCGAAAACGCCGCGCATCCTTTGACCGACTGGCAATTGATTAAACGACTTTGGTTGGTTTATATTCGGCCGCAATATAGAACTTTCTTACTTGCGGTTTTATTTATGATCTTTCTCGCGGCGGCAACGGCGGCCTATACGCTTGTTGTCAGCTATATTGTTGATCAAGCCAATGCTATAAATACACAGACTACACCCGCCCCGGCCACGAGTGAGACACCCCAACAAATCGCGGCACAAACCTCTGAACAGGCCTCTCCCCAAAATTCTGCCCAGACTCGGAATCAGACTCGTAATCAGACTCAGGCTCAAGCCTTAGCGCAGGCCCAACAATACGCAAAACTGGTTCTGCCTGTTCTGTTAGGCATTACCTTACTATCTGGTCTTTCCAATTACGCACAACGCATTTTAAGCAATAAAATAGCGCTAAATACGGTGGGTGCGTTGCAAAAAGATATGTTTGAGCGTGCGCACGCGGCTGACTTTGCAACATTTTCACAAGAACCCATTGGAAACTTGATCTCCAAATTCACCAATGATGTTACCGTTCTATCCAATGCCCTAATCCGCGCCCTGTCTAATATTATCAAAGACCTTTTGACCGTAATTTTAACGATTGCCGCCATGCTGTATCAAAATTGGCCGCTCACCCTTATGGTACTTTTGCTCTACCCGCTTTGTGCGTGGCCAATCATTACCATTTCAAAACGGCTGAGAGGTAATGCCAAAGCTGTACAAAAACATATTGGTAAAATCACCTCGGATTTAAACGAAAGCTTTTCAAGCGCGCGTATGATCAAAACTTACGGGTTGGAAACGTTTGAAATCAAACGGCTTGGCCAGACTTTTAATGAACGCATACGCCTGTTTTTAAAACTTGTCACCGAACAAGCCCGTGTCGATCCGATCCTTGAAGTCATGGGCGGTCTTGCCATTGCAGGCGTTGTCATTTTTGGCGTATTTCAAGTCACTCAAGGCAGTGCGAGCGCGGGATCCATTGCGGGTGTGCTCACAGGTTTACTTGTGCTGTCTCCGCGAATTCGCGCGCTCGGAACGCTCAACACGGTTATCCAAGAGGGCTTGTCCGCATTAGAACGGATTTACGGTGTCATCGACCAAAGACCAAGGATTATAGACACTCCAAATGCACACACTTTAACCGCGCCTAAAGGCCAAATTGAATTTAAGAATGTCAGCTTCACCTATGCAGACGGAACGCAAGCTTTGGACAAGGTTTCCTTCCACGCCAATCCGGGCGAAACCCTCGCTTTTGTCGGCGCATCGGGTAGCGGAAAATCAACTTTGATTAACTTGATTCCTCGCCTCTATGAAGCCCAAGCAGGTTCCATTTTAGTCGATAATCACACTATCAAAGACGTGACTCTGTCGAGTTTAAGGGCGTCCATAGCGCTTGTTTCCCAATCCGTGACCTTATTTGATGATAGCGTCCTCGCCAATATTGGTTTTGGCGATCAAAACGCTTCTGAAGCCGACATAATCTTGGCGGCCAAAGCGGCAGATGCGCATGACTTCATTATGGCCCTGCCGCAAGCCTATCAAACGCGACTCGGTGAGAATGGCGACAGTTTATCAGGCGGGCAAAAGCAGAGACTCTCAATTGCGCGCGCCATTCTAAGAGACGCACCCATACTCTTATTAGACGAAGCCACATCGGCCCTAGACGCGGAATCTGAAGCAAAAGTTCAAGCTGCGCTCGAAGCTTTATCTAAGGGTCGTACAACGTTGATTGTGGCCCATAAACTCTCGACGATCTTGCATGCTGACCGTATTTATGTGATCGATTCAGGACAAATTAAGGAGCAAGGGTCGGCTAAAGCCCTTTTGCAAAACCCCAAAAGCCTATTTTCAAAGCTCAAGAAACTGCAAGGTTAAGCCTAAACTTACCCTTGCGGAACAAAAAACCGAGGCCATAGCCTCGGTCTATAATCGCATTAAACTCAAAAACTCTATTCTTCAGTTTTTGGCGCTTCTTCTGGAGCCGCCTCAGCCTCTTTAGCCGCGGCTTCAGCCGCCGCTGCGGCTTCTTTAGCCGCTTGCTTAGCTTCGGCTTCAGCTTCTTTACGGGCTTCTTCTTTTTCTTTCTTTTCGATCAAAAGCTGTTCAGCTTTTTTACCGGGTTTACCCTTATTCGGGTTATTACCAGCCTTCCATTCCCAAAGACCCGCAGCCCCGAGAAAACGCGCGACGCGGTCGGTGGGACGCGCACCCTTAGCAAGCCATTCTTGAATTTTTTCAGTCTTCAGCTGTACGCGGTCTTCACTATCTTTTGGAAGCATTGGATTATATGAGCCTACGATTTCAATAAAGCGACCATCGCGCGGCATGCGAGAATCCGCAACAACGATACGGTAATATGGACGTTTTTTGGCGCCGTGACGGGCCAATCTTAATTTGAGTGCCATGAGAGTTTTCCTTTAATTTAGCATTCTAATTTTAAATTTGATACTTATTCGACTTAAACTATTTTTTCTTAGGCCTACCCAGACCGGGTAAACCGCCAAGGCCCGGAAGCTTTGAACCGCCACCCAAACCACCACCAAGACCGCCAATGCCAGGAAGCTTCGGCATGCCGCCCCCTAAGCCAGAAGAGCCCATTTGTTTTTTGAGCTGTTCAAGCATTGCGGGATCCATATCGGCAGGATTAGGCATACCGCCCATTCCGCCGCCTTTAGCGGACATACCACCCGGCATTTTGGGCATGCCTGGCATGCCGCCCATTTGAGACATCAGTCCCGCCATGCCGCCCTTGCCCATCTTCTTCATCATATCGGACATTTGGCGGTGCATTTTCAAAAGCTTATTCACCTCTTGCACGGACATGCCAGACCCAGCCGCAATACGTTTCTTGCGCGACGCTTTTATAAGATGTGGTTTTTTACGCTCTTCAGGGGTCATCGATAAGATGATCGCCTGCTGTTGTGTCAGTAATTTATCATCCATGCCCCCAGCGGCATCAAGCTGTTTTTTGACTTTACCCATGCCGGGCATCATTTTCATCAGGCCGCCCATACCGCCCATTTTTTGCATTTGTCCGAGTTGCTTACCAAGGTCGTCTAGATCAAACGTCCCCTTTTGCATTTTCTTGGCAACACGCTCGGCTTCTTTTTGGTCAATAACCTCTGAGGCGCGTTCTACAAGCGAGACAATATCACCTTGCCCCAAAATACGGCCTGCGAGCCGTTGCGCGTCAAACGCTTCTAACCCGTCAAGCTTTTCACCCGTTCCGAGGAACTTAATTGGAAGCCCCGTGACAGCGCGCATAGACAATGCCGCGCCGCCGCGACCATCGCCATCAATCCGTGTTAGGACAAGCCCTGTGAGCGGAAGTTGCGCATGGAAGCGCGCGGCGGTTTCCACCGCGTCTTGTCCCGTTAAACTATCGGCAACGAGGAGGGTTTCAATCGGATTCGTGACTTTGGCAATCTGCGCGACTTCGTCCATCAACTCTGAATCGATTGTCGTACGCCCCGCCGTATCAAGGAAGACCACGTCAAAGCCACCTTTAGCCCCGCTATCCATGGCCCGTTTCGCAATCGTAACCGCATCTTCGCCTTTGACAATCGGCAGAAAATCAACCCCGACCTGCTTGGCCAATATACCCAGCTGTTCCATCGCCGCAGGTCTTCGTGTATCCAGCGAGGCGAGGAGGACTTTTTTCTTGCCTTTTTCTTTTAAAAACTTTGCCAGCTTACCTGAAGTTGTTGTCTTACCCGACCCTTGCAAACCCGCCATTAAAATAGCGACTGGCGGGCGTCCTGATAAGTTTAACTCCGACGATTTAGCCGCTTCTGCACGGTCCGTTTCATCGTCCGACAAGGTCCCACCCAGCATATCAACCAAGCCGTCATGGACAATTTTAACAATTTGCTGACCCGGTTTGACGGATTTGATGACTTTTTCACCAACCGACTCTTTTTTGATCTGCTCGATAAATTGCTTAACAACAGGCAGGGCAACATCGGCTTCGAGCAAAGCGACACGGATTTCACGCATCGCGGCGCTAACATCCTTTTCAGACAGGGCGCCCCGCCCTGTTAATGTGTCAAAAACACCCGTAAGTTTATCGCCTAAGGCCTCAAACATGCTTTTCCTTTTACACGCCCTTACGAAACTGAAAAACTCAATACAAAACGGGCTCCGGTGGATGTTCACATCGACCAGAGGACCCCGCCTGCATCGTTCCCACATGGGAGGTCGCACAGTTCAGAGCGCACGTTAAATTGCGCGGAATTTGGGGTGGAATAATCAAACCCTGCCTTTTTGTCAATGCCCGAAAATAAGGCCCAAAAATCAAGGTCCAAAAATCAAAGCCCGAAAATTCATCCCGTCTTTCATCCAGACCGTAATATCCCATTCCCCATAATCATTATGGCCCGTTTACATAGGATTGCGTCATAAACAAATGGGCATAACAAAAAAGCCCCGCTGTGTTAAAGCGGGGCCATAGAAATTAAGAGAGAAACAATACCGATTAGCCGTTTTCATGCAGACAGATTTAATTCACACGAAAAACAGACCCAATAGCCTATCCAGTATATTGACCTGGGCAATAGAAACCTTCAGCATAATGGCGCAATGGCACATCGCTCCTCACTTGCATTGTGGCTGATTTTTTATGAAACCGGGTGGGTATAATACCTTTTAAGGCAATCGGATGATACTCATAAGCCAAACGGCTCATAAAGACGGGCGAGCGCCCTACAAATGACGCATCGATCTTATCCTCTTCAGGCCCAATATAGCCTGTTGTAACCTCCATATTGCACGTAAATTTCGCCAATTGGCCTCCAAGATAATAGGCTCTGTCATATTTCCATAAAACTACGGGTTGAAACGCACAAGCATTTCCAACGCAATTGGGGTCTTGGCGAACCATATCCACACTCGCAATCGCCATTTCGTGACTACGACGGGCCCAGAATGAGGGACTCAATCTATAACGCGGTGAAGCCGTTGTGTTCACAATTGGAAACACAGATTCACCGTGGTACATTTGACGTGAATAGACCCGGGTGGCTGATCTTGACATAATGGCGGCGTAATATTCATTCGCAAACCCAGCCCGACGATCAATCATCACATAATTTGCCAATTCCAAAGTCGATAGAAAAATGGCGACCAGAACTGGCATAATCAAAGCAAATTCAATCGAGACCACACCCTCTTTATTACCCCGAAACCGATTGAAAAGACTTTTTGCGGACTTTCGGATGGACGGGGCAAAAACAGATTTATCTTTTATAACATTCATTTTCAAACCTGAAATATCTATGTTGAACATGTTTCACCCGAGCTTCCCATAGTCACACTCGTTTGACCGTTTCCAACCAATGTTAATTCGCGTGTCACCATACCGCGTGCACGGTGATGTTTTTTGCCGTTCACCATAATAATATCCCCAAAAACGAAAGGCAGTACAAAATTCGTGGTTGGATAATTTAACTGTGTAATAATGGTCATGCCACCACATCCCGTCTTCCAACGGGTGGTAAAGTCATCCATGATATTTGGGTCAAAAAATGCAAAACGGTCATATGCATCAATGCCCACCGTGACATTTTCACATTTCACAAATACCGTTTTTTGTGCACACAAAATATCATTGATAACCTGTTGTTTATCCATACCATTATCATCACTGATGGCCATACTCATCGTGAAATTATAAGACAGTCCATCCAGATCCGATTGGATCAAGGCGTGATAACCAATTTCGATAATTGAAAACAGAACAACAAAAAAGACAGGGGCAAGGATAGCAAATTCTAGAGCCGTCGCCCCGCTATCACATGCACTTAACCGCTTTCTTACTTTATCTTTGAATGTTTTTTTCATTAGTATATAGCTTTCCAATACCCCTGACTCCGCAACTCAGCCCATCTTTATTTTAGATATGACCTTGCTTTGACACGACTATATCCGAAAATTACTAATATAATCTAAGAGGTGTACTGACTTCGCCAATAATCTCTTGAAACGCCGTTATGATTTCTTCTGGCGACGTGGCCGTAAAGACATTGTCTGCTCTGCCCGCACATTCTGCCATGCGCTGGGGAATGAGGTCGTGCAAAGTGTCTTCAATGAACCCAAAACGATCGGTGTTGTGTGAAGTTTGGGGAAAATCAGGCACGAGGTATTCTGTGTTAATAAAGAATACATTGATGCCCTTTGCTTTCGCCGTATCACATGAACTGGCCGCAGGCGCATATTCATATTCATGGTCCGCAAATTTTTTAAAAGGCTCATTCGGAACAGCATCAGGATGTGCATACCATGTCCCCGTTGCCTCTAAAGTCTGTGGGTTTTCTACGCCGTCTGTTAAAACGATAATATATTCAATCCGGTCATCAACATATCGGCCCGTTCCGCTGGTCGGTAGAGTTTCCACAAGCTTATTGAGGCCCCCTTCCATGTTAGACCCCCCAAACTCCATGCGCATTTGAACATATTCATCCACTTTGGACTTTGCAGAGACTAAATCCGCCGAAACGGGGTCGGATGTTTGCAAATGAGAGGAGAAAACTGTGTCAAAAAGATGTAAGCCAACCCGCATGTGATCTGTGACTTCAGACGCTTGAATCATAACATCAATCGCCTTTTTTGCCGCTTCACGGGCAATATCAATGCGCATTGTCGCGCCAGCGGCTTTTGCTACATCATAAGTCGAATTACCGCGTTCACTACGAAGATGACAAGAAAATGCGCAGTTAATTTCTTCCTTCATAATGACCATATCTTCATGGGTCGCGCCCACACCCATAGAGGCCGAGACATCAAACAAAAAATTGAAATTGATATATGATCTTACGGCTACGCGCGCACCCTGCGTATTTTTTACACCGTAATAATCCTTACCCGTAATTCCCATAATATTAGAGCCGACTTTGGCATTATATGTGATTTCAACGGAGAGTTTATTATTTATGATTTCAGGGACAACTTCAACATTTGTAAGGGTTGTGTTTTTGATATCCGCTGCCCGCGAATTGAAGACTTCAGTGGCTTTGTTTCTGATCAAATTGTCAAAATCCACATCTTCTCTATTGATATACGCGATTTGCGCGTCATTTATCGACGCCAAAGCCGCCATACTGGCTGCCGTTTTAAGCTCTTGGCTCGATGTTGTATACATGCCGTAATCAAGCGCACCAAAGGCTGCCATCAATGACGTTGGCAGCGCCAATGCGGCAACAATCGAAAGATTGCCCTTCCGGTTCTTACAAAAATTCCTCGATATATTTAAAAAATTACGCATCTCACACCTCAAATTTCTATATGGAATGACAAAATCACTCGACATACAAAGGTTAAGGTAAACGGTAAGTCTCAAGATCAAGATAAAAGACATCCTTAAATATACCTTAAAGACAGGTGCAAGCCTTTATAGAAACGAGAATTTCTTCATAAAGATAGGAAATCGTGCAGAACTGAACGCGGCGACGTCTTTGAAACGCTTGACTGGATTTCACATGAGACCCAGTAAATACGGGGATTTTCTTACGAAAAGATATAGATGTTGAAAGGCAGTGTGCGCCTATTCAAAATAGGGCCTTAGCTTATAAACAGCGCCAAGCACCCTTGATTTTGGATTTGGCTTCAGCGCCGATCCAACTAGAATAAAGCCGTAATCAAGCCCTCACGCCGCCCTGAAACGTGAATTTTAGGACTATTTTTAAAAAACATGAACTGATATTCATATTACCAGACTCAAATTGATGAAACAAATTAACTGCAATGCAGACGCAATTGAGGGCGTTCTAACAAAAAGCATTCGGATACGAACGCACCGCGTCAATGTCTAAAATCTGCTTTTAGAAAAAATCTTCTTTACTTGGCACCCGACCAAACGCGATCTTACCCCCTGCAAACCCGCCCGGCAGGTTTGCACGCGACCCCACATGCAAGACGGCTTGACCATGCTTTTTATTCAACCCGTCCATTGTCTCCATAATACGGTCCCAGCGGCGCACTTCGGTACTTTCTTTGGTTTCTGAAAAAAGATCACCGCTCAACGTATGGGGCCGGGATATATTATGGAGCATGATATAAACACTTTTCAAATCTGCTTTGGGGCCAAGCGTTTCGAGGCCCCGTTCAAAGACAATGTGCATATGTTTAAGCAGTGTACGGTCATCACTACAGGGCAGGAAATCCGCTTCTCCGCTAAAGCGAGAGCCGTCCCCGAGTTTAAAAGAGACGGACAATCTGCGGCAGATATAACCCGCGCGGCGCAAGCGGTAAGCCGCTTTTACCGTTAGCAGGTTTAAACACTCCAGCGCTTTATCGGGTGTACGCCACCCCTGTGTCAAAACACGACTATGTCCAAACATGCGCTTTTGCGTTTCAGGACGCACGACTTCATAACCACGGAGTTGCGCCCATAGACGCTCGCCTTCTATGTTTCCCCAAATGGCGCGGGCTTGTTTAGACGATACGTTCCAGAACTCCTCAATCGACCAGACACCGGCTGCGTTCAGGCGTTTTTCCATATTACCCGATATACCCGGTAAATCTGTGAGCTTTAAATGCAAGATCGGGCCGGGCATGTCTTTGGGGTCAAGAACGGTCAGCCCGTTGGGCTTATTCATTTCAGCGGCGACTTTGGCGAGGAACCCATTCGCGGCAAGACCAATAGACGGCGTGACATAAGGGCCAATATTTTGCGCAAGACCCGCACGGATGCGTTTGGCAAGATCGACACAATCCCGCCGTTCAGCCCCAATCAAATCACATTCCATTTCATCAATAGAAGACACTTTGCGGACCGGAACAAAGCGGTCAATTTCATCTAGAATTTTATTATGAATATCTACATAGAGATCAGGCCGCGCTACGCGCACAATCAAATCAGGACAGAGCGCCCGTGCATCCCGCACCCGCATGCCGCGCTTTATCCCAACGGCTTTGGCCATATAACACCGCGTGATAAAGGCCGAATATTCAGAATCCAGCGCCGTCACACCGACAGGCTTATCCCGAATATCAGGATGAAGCTGCTTTTCGACATTCGCGAAAAACGCGTCAAAATCGATATATAGACTTTCGACGTCTTTGATTAACCGCATGTTCGACTCCGCTCCATAAAAAGAACATAAAGTGAACATTAAGAAGAGTCGAGTCTATAAACGCATCAGAGCTGTGGACAAACCTATCCGCGCTTTAAGCGCTCGACGGCTAAATGTAGAGCCTCTAAGAACTTGGAACGATCTTTATGCGTGAAAGGCGGCGGGCCGCCTATATTGGGCATCTCTGCCCCCGCGCGAAGATCGGCCATGATCGCGCGGGTCGCAATTGCGCCGCCAATCGAATCCTGGGTAAACGGCTTTCCGTTCGGGCCAAGCACAACAGCCTGCGCACTCAAGCAACGTTCCGCCAGTAATATATCAGAAGTGATAATCACAGTCTTCGGCCCTGCGCGTTCGGCGATATAATCATCGGCCGCATCAAAACTGTCAGAGACGATCACGGATTTAAAAAGTGGATGACGCGGCACGCGCAGGAAACTGTTGGCCACAACAGTCACAGGCACGTTATGACGCTCCGCTACCTTATAGGTTTCGTCCCGCACAGGGCAGGCATCAGCGTCAATATAGATATGGATGTCGGACATAATATCGGTTTTTAAATCTCACAAGGCTGATAATCAAACGCATCATAGAGCTTTGCATAATCGGCGTCGCAATAGATAAGCGAGACGACTTGGCCTTCATATTTTACGAAATCAAAGACAATATGCAAACGCTCAATACGGTATCCACCCCCATTAGACAGGAGTGTGTGTCCCGTGGAATGGACCGCATCTTGTAAGGCGCGCACACTCGCCAGCGTATGCCGATAAGGCTTACCCAAAATTTTGAGAGAAAACGGGCCCTCTGGTTTATTATAAAACTCAAACGCTATGACTTTATTTTTTGCCACAAGGAGGCGAAAATCAAGGGTCTCCCAATAAAAATATTCAGACGGCCCTCTGCCGCCATTCGCGTTCACGACACGGTCTGGTTCACCAAGACCCTTGACCACGACACTAATATCATCCCCTAAGCGAAAAGGGCGAGAGTCTGTTTTCGATAAAATTTCAAACTGTTTCATATCAAGGCGCGTTTAAAATGTCTCTGATGCGGCTTTCCGCATTGTCGAAATATTTTCGGACTTTGTTTTTGTCCATTGCACACAATAAAGCCGATTCTGTTAGAGACGTTTGCACGCTGGCAAAGTCAAAAAGAACGGCAAAGATTGCTTTATCAAATTTGTCCTGCGGCAGTGTTGTTAGCCAATCTAAGAACGCTTCAAAACCGTGCCACGCTTGAGCGCTTGGCATGTCGCCCATGCGAAGCGTGGTTAAGATTTCAACGAAATCCGCCAGAGGCTTCTCTTTCGAAGTTGGCATGATCGCTTTAACCCTTAAAATTTACGAACAAACTGTCCGTTCCGAAATTCAATTTTGCACCCAAACATCGCGCTTTCCCATAACAAGACCCGTCTTTTCGCGCTGTGTCCAGTCATAAAATTTTTGCGTAAAGGTAAAGTAAGATCGCTGACAATCATGCGCAGCATCGTCAAAGTCCAAGCCTGAGCCTTTGTATATCTGCCTATAGCCACCGTACTCGGCTTGATAGGCACGTGTAGCATCACGGTCATAAAACGGACTATGATTATAAAACTGAATGACAAAAAACGGCCATGACCCCGAGCGATCATGCAACCATACCGTACAGGGTATAAATTGCAAAATGTCCTCCAAGTCCGCGCGATATTTCGTAACAAAATCTGGACTAAACCCAACGGTTTGAATGGCAGGCACGGCGACAAGCCTGTCCATATCCTGCGCTGTTACGTCGTCCGCCACGGTGAAATGAATATCGAAAGGCGGCGGAGACCCGTCCGCAGGCGTTTTGAAAAAGAGTCGAATGGCGCGCGTTTTCTCACTCGGGCCACATTGATTTAAGACAAAGTTCTTTTTTGAACCCGAGCATTCAATAGAATAAAACTTCGTCGTATTATGTATCATAACTTCCAATTTTCAAGGGCCAGTTTTAACTCTAAAATTTGCTTCTGAACAGAGAGCACAATGTCCGGTTATTTATCCTGCATATCAAGGAAGGGGGTTTTATCAGTGTCAATCAGAGTGTCTAAATGTACGATTGCCTGTTCAATCAAAGATCTGGGATCCTCTTCATCATTCACCCGCCAAATATAAGGATTACAGAGTTTTTGCAGGACAAAAGCCGCGCACCGTATTTCGTCGTAATGATGTTCATTTGACGAGTCAAAATTGTCTACCCTGTGTGCAATCGCGTCAAAATCAACGCCTTTAAAACCCTGAGCAAACCAATCCGCAGAGACATCTGTTTCCCACGGCTCATATCCCCAAGCACCCATACAGCACCTCTTTTAAATCCGCGTGATTATAACCGCCTTCAACCCATGCGTGTCAAATTGTAAATTCATCCGCCCCCCACCAAGCCCCTTATAAACGAGGTGCGCGGCCACGACCCCAAACAAAGGGTGTTTTACTGCGTCTTTTTCGATCAACGGTGTCCCTAAAGCCGCCTTGAGCACAGAGCGGCTCTGATTAAACGCAACGCCTTCTGGCAGAGGCCCTGAATATTGCGTCCCTTTAACGTCGTGACGTTCATTGAAAAGCCAGACCGTGTTTAAAATTATATCGTCCCCTTTTTTACCAAAGACCAGTTCAACCCCTTTGTTGTAATCCACAACTGAACCGTAATTTTCATCCACGCCAGATTGCGTTAAAACGAGGGCAGACGGCACAATATCAAAGAATGCCCAAAGTTTAGGATCGTCAAAAGACAGCCCCACTATATTATCAAATTAGGACATATTTAAACGGGTAGCAGAGGTGTCAGATTTCACGATAATTCATCCTAATCATCTCCCTTTCAGAGGCCATTAATTTGCGAGCGTTACGCTCTGCACCGCTCATGTGAGTCCGTTGTGTTCCCCTTGAGGATAGAAGGATCATTAAGCGTCCCTCGCCCCCAAAATTTCATCTACCCATTCAGGCACAAGTGTTCCGGCTTTGCCGCGACGGCTTTCGTGAAAAAAGTGCGAGCCGTCAGAGGCGTCGAGATTGATCTCCAAAGTCTGCTTGCCGAGCGCTCTGGCCATTTGCACATAACCCGCAGCAGGGTAGACCGCCCCGCTCGTCCCGATAGAAACAAACAGGCTGCACGCTTTTATATGCGCCTCAATTGTGTCCATATGATATGGCATTTCACCAAACCAGACGATATCCGGGCGTGGCCCGCCGCGTGTCTGGCAAGAGGGGCAGACGCTCTCAACCGAAAGATCATCCAGATTATGCCACCGCCATCCACACGCCGAACATAAAGTCGAGGTCAGTTCGCCGTGCATGTGAATAACGTCTTTTGCGCCGCCGCGCTCATGCAAATCATCAACGTTTTGCGTGACAATCGTCAGGCACCCACCGTTGGCGGCTAATCCTTTTTGCAACTCTGCCAAGGCAAAATGCGCGGGGTTAGGCTCCACGGTCGCAAGCGCTTGCCGACGCAGATTATAGAAGTGATGCACAAGTACGGGATCAGCGGCAAAGCCTTCAGGCGTGGCCACTTGCTCGACAGGGTATTGCTCCCACAATCCCATACGCTTGGGATCGGATGAGGCGCGGAACGTATCCACCCCGCTCTCAGCAGAGATGCCCGCACCAGTGAGGACGACAATGTTCATTACGGCTCTTTCTTATCACGGATTAGACCAGTGAAGCCTAAAACGAAGATAGTGGATAAAAACCAACCGAAGGCCAAATGAAAACGGTTATACCACCTTAGCCAGTTAATGCCGCTCTCTACATTTTTAGGTCGCCAATGGCTTTCTTGTGCAAAGTCTACGATAGGAAGCATGACATCTAGAGCGTATATTAAAGCGTGAAAGCGCGGGTAACCATCGGGAAGAGCATCGCCACGTTCCCAATTTAGATAGGCTGCGTCCATATAAACCTTTTCGCGAGCGAGGGCCATATTTTCTGAAAACCCAAAAAAAAATATGGTTCCAAAAGCTAGAAGACCAAAGGACCAAACAAGCGACTTAACTGGCATTAATCCGTAATCAGATACCGCACCAAATACACAACGCCAAGCACGGTAAATCCAAATTTTTTGATAACTCTCATTCTGAACCTTCATGCGTTCAACGTTAAGGTTTGTCATACGTCGCGCAAGTTCAGTGCGGACACGGCGCGCTTCGATTTCATGGCCTTCAGCATCTAAAACTTTCGCGTATTGCCTCCATGGCTGAGGCGAAAATTTAGCTTCCGTGCTCTGAGCCCATAGTATTTCATTTATGATCTCTATTCGATTATAAACGCTGCCATAAAAATAGTTATCTCTATCTATTTTTCTAAAACGTAAATTCAAACTATCATGTTCAGCAAGATAGACTTCTAAAGACTGCTTAACTTTTTCCCAGAGAACTCTACTATCACGTCTATCTTTTTTTGACGCCTCGCATAGCCACCCTTTCCAAACCGCCTTTCGCTTAAAACCGTCATAATGTGAAATGTTAGTATAAATTAGCTCCGAGCTTACCAAGCCGCCAACTGGCCACGTTTTATCGTCAACTTGTATAAAATGAATACGAGCAGAATGTAAAAACATCGATCCAATTGGATTATGCCTCATATTATCAAGGAAAATGCCATTTTGAATTTTTGCATCTTGTAACATTAGACATCGACCATTTAAAGAAATTAAAGAGGACTGAAAAAAACTAAGTTGTCCACTAATTTTAGCTTCAGCCAAATCTAAAAGGCCAAATACCTCAGTTTTATCAAACGTTACTTCACCCTCAGATATAAGCCCACTCAAATTAGCCCCAGGCAATTTGCTTCCATAAAAATGTAAAAATTTCAGTTTTGTTCGAACAAAGACTGGAGCATTAGACAGTTCAGAGTTAATGATTATCAACCCAAACCGACAGTCACAATCCATAAGATTAAATTCACCATCTATGAAAGCATTTGTAATACCTACTCGCAATGGCAGTTTAACCCGCTTAAGCTCTGTTATTTCTCCTTTTTGCAAAATTTCCGACAACAGACTTCCCCGCAAAGTTCGATTTTCCTTACCTAGTTTTGGGTCAAACTCACAATTTCCATCCCCTAGCAAAGCCGCAATAAACTGCGCCTCTCCGCCCTGCGGAACAAATGCTTCTTCATTAATTTTTGGTGTACCTCTCATAAAAACAATCCTATGCATTTCCTTATGAACACGCCAAGTATTCTTTTTGTCTGCCTTGGAAATATTTGCCGTTCGCCGACGGCAGAGGCCGTGTTTAAGACGCGGGCAAAACGCGCGGGTCTGGATGTCGAGGTAGACAGTGCGGGGACGAGTGGGTGGCATGTCGGCGAGACGCCAGATCCTCGCTCGATTGAGGCGGGCAAAGAACGGGGCTATTCTTTTGCTGGTCAAAACTCACGCGCCGTGTCCAAAAATGACTTTGTTTTATTTGATAAAATCATCGCCATGGATCACCGTAATTTTGAGGATTTAATTGAAAAATGCCCCGATACATACCAACATAAAATCGAGCTGTTTTTAAACTATGCCCCGAATAGCCCAGAGACCGAGGTGCCAGACCCCTATTACGGCCCAGATCCCTATTCCAATAAAGACAACGGATTTAAACATGTTTTGGATTTAATCGAACGCGCAAGTGACGGCCTCATTAAAACTTTGAAACCTCAAGCGGAACACATTGCGCCTAAATAAATTGAAACATCGGTCACAACAGCTTTTGAAAATCGGCAAATGAAATAATCAGCACGTGAAACAATAAGCTTATGAAACAATAGACTTATGAAACAATAGACAGGCGCTCTGATTCCCGCTAATTCAATGCCTATTATTAAGGGACAGAAGATATGAAAAAAGGTCTAGTGACAGTATTTGGTGGCTCTGGCTTTATCGGCAAACATGTTGTACGCGCCTTAGTCAAAGACGGTTGGCGCGTTCGCATACCCATGCGCCGCCCCCATACCGGCCAAGATTTGAAAGTCATTGGCAATGTCGGACAAATCCAACTCGTACAGGCAAACCTTCGGTTTAAAACCTCGGTTGAGCGTGCGGTCGAAGGCTCTGACGCGGTGATAAATCTCGTGGCCCTTTTGTTTGAAAAAGGCCGTCAATCGTTTAACGCGCTACATGTCAACGGCGCGACACATATCGCCGAGGCCTGTGCCTTGCGGGGTATTACAAATTTTGTCCAAGTGTCGGCAATTGGTGCCAATGCGGACTCTGAATCAGACTATGCGCGTACAAAGGCCGAAGCCGAAGCGATTGTCCAAAGCCTCGTCCCCAGCGTTGATATTATGCGACCCTCTATTGTCTTTGGCCCAGAAGACGCTTTTTTCAATCGCTTTGCCCAAATGGCACAAATGGCGCCAGCTTTACCCCTGATTGGGGGCGGCACAACAAAGTTTCAACCCGTCTATGTCGGTGATGTTGCCGAGGCCATATCGAAAGTGATTGGGCGCGGCACAAATGGCGAAACATATGAGCTCGGCGGCCCACATATTTACTCATTCAAAGAAATGATGCAGATCATGCTGGATGAGATTGGCCGCAAACGCTTCCTCGTGCCTTTACCGTGGATGATTGCGAACGGCATGGGGTTTATGGGTGAACTGACGGGTGTTTTACCCTTTATCGATCCGTTCCTTACGCGCGACCAAGTTATCAATTTGAAATCTGATAATATCGTTTCAGACAATGCCAAAGGTTTCGAAACCCTCGGTATTACGCTCGAAACTGTCGAATCTGTCTTACCGACCTATATGGGCAAATACCGTAAATACGGTCAGTTCCACGAGAAAAAGGCTTAGAGCCCTCAATTTTTAGCCCCTTCTTTTCCACCTTAAATGAGTTACGCCATGATGAAAAACATTTTACTGACCACTGCCTGTTTAGCGCTCATCTCTTGCGGGTCGTCAAAATCTGACATGCAAGACAGCGTAAAGGACACGGGCGAAACCGCTTCTGACACAGTGAAAGACATTCGCACAAAAGCAGATAGCGCAAAAGACGCATTAATTGACGAAGCGCAATCCGTCACCGACAAATTAAATGCAACCATCAGTGCAGATTCGGGCGCGGGCTTTGACAGCGTCAAGCTCTCCGCCATATTGGCGGATCAACCCGCAAAGATTAAGGCACGCTACCCCTATCGAAATCCAAAAGAGACTTTAGAGTTTTTTGGCATTGAGCCGAGCATGACTGTTGTCGAAGCTTTGCCAGGCGGCGGATGGTATTCAAAAATCCTCCTACCTTATCTTGGACAAGACGGTAAATTGATTGGCGTGGATTACGCACTGGATATGTGGTCTCATTTTGGGGGCTTCGCGACCCCTGAATTTATTGAAAATAAAAAATCTTGGCCCAAAGAATGGACAGCACAAGCCATAGAATGGCGCGGCGAAAACGGGCCAGACATCACGGCTTTTGCCTTTGGGTCACGTGACACATCCTTGGACGGAACTGCGGATGCAGCGCTCTTTATCCGCGCCATGCACAATCTCAACCGCTTCGCAGAAAAAAAGGATTATATAGGCGAAGCCCTGTCAGATATGCATGCCTTGTTAAAACCGGGTGGTATTTTAGGCGTTGTCCAACACCGCGCCCCAGAAGACAATAGTGCAGAGTCAAGTACGGGCCAAAACGGTTATTTGAAACAATCGGAATTGATTAAAACAATTGAAGCCGCAGGATTCACGCTGATTGAAGCCAGTGAAATCAATGCGAACAAGAATGATAAACCCTCAAATTCCGATATAATCTGGCGGCTTCCGCCAAGCCTCAGCACAAGTAGAGAAGATGATACCCTAAAAGCGCAAATGTTAGCCATTGGCGAAACAGACCGTATGACGCTAAAATTTGTGAAACAATAAACGATTTTAAACGGGCACCGATTTTAAACGCGCTTAAAAAAATAAGTTTGAAAAAATAAGTTTGAAAAAATCAGTTTGAAAAAAAGTCGGGGGCGTGTTCAAAGCTTCACAACTTTTTTAATCCCTTCAAACTTACCTTTGGCTTAACCGCATCCAATCGCGTTTTCGGTGGCCATAGATTTGGTCCATGACTTCGAGTTGTAGGCCAATAGGGTCAGAATGTGAACTGTTCCACATCACGGCGACACCGGATTTGATTTCAGGATCAAACAAGACGAGGGCGCGGTAGCCTTCAACGCCCCCTCGGTGCCCAACGACTTTATGTCCGCCGTAATCATAGATTCGCCACCCCAAACCATATTGCGGGTTTTGAAGCTTATTATATTTACGGCGCATGATACGGGCTTCACGCGGTGTATTGATACGCGGCTTTTGCATTTCATCTCTTGCGACTTTCGATAGCGTTGCCTCTGTCTCAAGCGTATTACTCATCCCCATTTGCGCGATCATCCATTTCGATAAATCGACAACAGAAGAATTTACACCCGCAGCCGCAGGTACACGGTAATAATTAGGCTTCACCCGACGAATGGGGCGTCCAATGCGTGTATGTGGCTTGGCCCAATTTTTTGAGCGCACTAAACCTTCATAGGTAAGGCTGGCCGTATTCATGTTTAGTGGCTTAAACAAACGTTCCGAAACCACGGCTTTATAAGGCAATCCTGTCACGCTTTCGGCAATCTCAGACGCAGAATCAAAAATTACATTTTGGTAGCTATGGCACGTACCAGGCTCGCAAAAGGGCTTTAAATATTGCATGCTTGCACGAATTGTGTCGGGGTCACGGCCTTCTTCAATCCGGCGATCATAAGCATTGCGAACAATACCCACACGGTGCGCGAGAAGGTCTGCAATCGTGACTTTATACTTGTTCTTGGGCAATATGAGAGACGTGGCAAACCCTTCCACAGGATTATCAAGAGACAGTTGCCCTTCATCAGCCAACGTCATTAAAGTCGCCGCCGCTACGCCTTTAGAAACCGAGGCCCAGCGAAAGACTGTATCTTTTGTCACCCGTGAACCACTACCCTTCAGCGTTTCACCGTAGCCTTTAGCAAAAGTCAGTTCACCATTTTCAACAATCCCAACCGAAAGCCCAACCATACGCTTTTTGAGCATAAGCGCTTTAATACGGTTATCGATCGTTTTTAAATCAACACTATGCCGAATGATCGGAGCGGGTGTTTTTAACTTTGGTACAGGTAAAAGAGACCCCGTATCCATAACAGGCTCAATAATCGGCTCAATAATCGGTATGGCAGGCGTAGGCATTTTCACAAGCTCTGCAACTTGAACAGGGGCCTTGTTCAGAATATCGGAGTTGTTCACAATAGAGGGGTTGCCCAGAATAAAGGCGTTTTCCAGAAGAAGGGGGTTACTAAGAATAAGAGGGCTAGCGGTTTCGCGCGATGTTTTTTTGCTCAATTCGAACTTATCGGCATTGGCCCGAACGGGTATAGCTATAGTGTCGGTAGAGATTTGCGGATAATGACGGATTGGACGCGGAGCTTGATTAAGCTTTCGGTAGCTACGGGTCGCGCCCCCGGTTTTAGAATCCACAGTCTCTGCAAAAGCGAATGCGGATAGATGACGATTTTGCTTTTGACCCGCAACAGCCGCGGCCTCATGGTTCGTATCTGCATGACGGGTTTTCACAGTATCTGGCGTCATGGCATCCACCCACAAAGCGGTGACGAAAAATCCAGCACCCATCAATGTTAACCGTAATGACATAACCCAAAGGTATTTTTTCAAACTTAGCTTGTCTACCCTGACGCTCATGCTTGAGTGCTTTATCCTCTCAACGCCGCTCTCAAAATGAGAGCCAAGACTAAAGAATAAAGGCTTGCACAATGATTAGGCAGGCACGGTCTTTATCTCGGCGTTAGAATAACCAAAGCAAAATTGCCCCCCCAAGAGCAAGGCGATACACCATAAAGGGGAACATGCCGATTTTAGGCACGTATCGCATGAAAAGCGCAATTGTCGCGTATGCCACAAGAAACGACATCAATGCGACAATCAAACCCGCACTTAATGTGGCGTGGGCTGGGATTGAACCGGCCTCTTGCGTGGCCAACTCTAGCAGAGCAAAGCTTCCGCCAGCCCCAATGATTGGGAGGCTCATTAACATTGAAAACCGCGCTGATTCGACCCGCGTCAGACCCATGGCACGTGCTGCCGTCATAGTGATTCCAGACCGAGACGTTCCGGGGATCAACGCTAAAGCTTGGGCAAACCCAAGGCCAATCGCGCCTTTCCACGTTAAATCTTCAGTCGTTTTCTCTTGTCGACCCCAAAGGTCAGCAAGCCAGAGCAAGATACCAAAAAAGATTGTCGTGAATGCAATAATCAAAGGTGAGCGGATCATTGCGTCAAAACCACCAAGTTTTAAAACCGCTCCAAAGAAAAGCGCAGGCGGTGTTGCCAAAATTAAATTCAAAGCCAGCATTGAGTTTTGCGTAAGCTTTCGCGACAGAAGCTCAAACACACCCGTCAAAATCCCCGCAACGTCTTTACGGAAATAAGCGAGTACCGCGAAAAGCGAGCCAAAATGCGCCATAAGATCAATCAGCGCCCCTTGATCTTCCCATCCCAAAATTTGCGCAGGTAAAATTAAATGCGCAGAACTGGAAATCGGCAGAAATTCAGTCAAACCCTGCACAAGGGCCAATATCAGTAAGTGAATCCAAGTCATAGGGCGGTGTAAACTTAAAGCATGAATGAGGTCTTACTGAAACAACGGGTTCCACCCAGTAAGATGTTTGAGAGTGAACAGCGTAAAGATAGTGAGGCACAAAAAGAGTGAGGCAAACTGCCAGTCTTACACGAACGGATATCCCGCTCAGACGCACTTAAACCATCAATTCTGGTTTATAGTGTGAGCCGTCTCTCTGTCGAAATCGTTCAATCAGAGGCTTAGAGAGAATATAATTTCAAAAAAATTATTTTTGTGTATTTCTGCTAATTTTAGAGAATGAAAATTCTATGTTTTTTATCAATAACTTAGCGTATAAAATTTTATTTTTTTATTCCTTAATTGACAAATTGTCGCATATTGCACTTTCTTAATTTTGAGTCTAAGAGCGCTTAGAAATGATGCGAGGGCGTCGTTCAGGGCGATTTTCTTTAGTGACAGGACACATCATGGCGACACATGAAGCCAATAAAAACCAAGGCGTAAAAATGCCTAAATCCACTGAAACGGGAAAAATGCTGCAATTCGTGGAAACAGACCGCGAAATGCCGCTAAAGCGCGACTCTGGTGCGCGCCGTGACGATTTTATGGAAATTTACGGCGACTTCATTGACGCCAAAGCTAAAGAACAAGCCTCGCGCTGCTCGCAATGCGGGGTTCCGTTTTGTCAAAATCATTGCCCGCTTGAAAACAATATTCCTGATTGGTTGAAACTCACAGCAGAAGGCCGATTAGAAGACGCTTACCGCGTGTCAAGCGCGACTAATAATATGCCTGAAATTTGTGGCCGTATTTGTCCGCAAGACCGCCTCTGCGAAGGCTCTTGCGTGATTGAACAATCGGGACATGGTACAGTGACCATTGGGGCCGTCGAGCGGTTCCTCACGGATAATGCGTGGGAAGAGGGATGGATCGAGCCGATTAAGCCCTTGCGTGAACGCACACAATCTGTGGGTATTATCGGCGCGGGTCCCGCGGGACTTGCGGCGGCAGAAGCCCTGCGTTGCCAAGGCTGGCAAGTGACCGTTTATGACCGCCATGACCGCGCGGGCGGGTTGTTGATTTACGGCATTCCCAATTTCAAACTAGAAAAAGAAATCGTCGAACGCCGTACAAAACGCCTCGAAGACGGCGGCATAACATTCGTAATGAATACGAATATCGGCACAGATATTAGCTTTGAAAAACTGCGTGAAAAACACCAAGCCCTATTGATCGCAACAGGCGTTTACAAAGCCCGCGACCTTGAATGTCCGGGGTCTGGCGCAGAAGGTGTCACACCTGCCCTGCCCTTCCTAATCGAGAGTAATAAACGCGGTCTTGGCGACACTGTAAACGGTGAAACCGCCGAAGGGAAAAATGTCGTTGTGATTGGCGGCGGCGATACGGCAATGGATTGTGTCCGGACAGCAGTGCGCCAAGGCGCTAAATCTGTGACCTGCCTTTATCGTCGTGACCACGCCAATATGCCGGGTTCCCGCCGCGAAACCGCCAATGCACAAGAAGAAGGCGTGACCTTTGAATGGCTCGCGGCCCCTAAATCCATTCATGACATAAGCGGTAGAGCTAGTTCTGTTCGTGCCGACCGTATGCGCCTAGGCAAAAAAGAGGCCTCGGGTCGCCAAAGCGTCAGCCCGATTGACGGCGGCGAATTTGATGTCAAAGCCGACCTTGTGATTAAGGCGCTCGGATTTCTGCCTGAAAATATGAAAGACCTGTCTAATGATTTGACCACAACCCGTTGGGGTACGGTCAAAGTGAACCCCATCACCTTTGAGACCAACCTTGAAGGGGTTTACGCGGCGGGCGATATTGCGCGCGGCGCAAGCCTCGTTGTCTGGGCCATCCGCGAAGGCCGCGACGCAGCAGAACATATGCACGGCTATCTCCGCGCGATTGAAAAATCCGAGCAAAAAGTGGCAGCGGAGTAAAGACGTGACCAAACTTCAAGGACATTGCCTCTGCGAAGCGGTTAAGTTTGAAGCCGTTCGCCCGACACATCTCGACGCCTGCCATTGCGACCAATGTCGCCGTTGGAGCGGCAGTCTGAATATGAGCCTTGATTTCACAGAGGTCACATTCCAATCCAACAAAACGCTAAAATGGTATCGCAGCTCAGACTGGGCCGAACGCGGCTTTTGCGGGACCTGCGGGAGTAGCCTGTTTTATAGGTTGGTTGAAAACCCAAGTAAAATGAGCGTTTGCGCGGGTGCGATCAACGACATGCCCGAGGGTATTCAAATGACTAAAGAATTTTTCATTGATAAAAAACCCGCCTTTTATGCATTTGAAGGCGAACGCGAAAAGCTGACAGGCGCAGAAGTTTTTGCCCTGTACGGCGCGGAAGAGGATACTTAAAATGTCAGTTGATTTAAACTCAAAATGGCTCGACACATTTACCGAGCAACGCGACGCACTCATTGAGGCGAACGCTTATGACCCCGCACACGAACACGCCAATTGCGGCGTTGGATTGGTCGCAAGCATAAACGGCGAAGCCCGCCGTGATGTTGTGGCGATGTCGATCCAAGCGCTTAAAAATGTCTGGCACAGAGGGGCGGTAGACGCGGACGGTAAGACAGGGGACGGCGCGGGAATCCGTTTTGATATTCCGCAAGAATTTTTCAAAGCCCAAGTCGAACGTACAGGTCATAAGCCGACTTCGGCTAAAATTGCTGTTGGCATGATCTTCTTGCCTCGCACAGATTTCAAAGCTCAAGAAGCAGCCCGAACCATTGTTGAAACCGAGCTATTGAAAGAAGGGTTTTATATCTATGGCTGGCGGCAAGTGCCGATTGATGTAGGTGTGATTGGCGAAAAAGCCCAAGCCACCCGCCCGTCCATTGAACAAGTCATGTTCCGTGACCCCAAGGGCCGCAAAGGCAATGCTCTAGAGCGGGAACTTTATATCGTGCGCAGACGGATTGAAAAGCGCGTGATTGAAGCGGCCATTCCTAGTTTTTATGTCTGCTCGCTTTCGGTACAAACGATTATATATAAAGGCATGTTCCTTGCCGAAGACATTGATAAATTTTTCCCTGACCTGACAGATGAGCGCTTTATTTCTAGGGCTGCGATTTATCATCAGCGCTATTCGACCAATACATTCCCGCAATGGTGGCTCGCGCAACCCTTCCGTATGCTCGCCCATAACGGCGAGATTAATACGATGAAAGCCAATGTCAATTTTATGAAAAGCCATGAAATTAAAATGGCTTCATCAGCCTTTGGCGAACGGGCTTTTGATGTTAAGCCTGTCATTCAAAAAGGGAGTTCGGATTCAGCCGCGCTTGACGCCACATTCGAGCTTTTGGTTCGCGCGGGGCGGACTGCGCCTATGGCAAAAACCTTGCTTATCCCCGAAGCCTATTCAAAACGCGGCGACCTTATGCCGGATAATTGGCGCGCGCTTTATGCCTATTGCAACGGCGTGATGGAGCCGTGGGACGGCCCGGCCGCGATTGCGGCCTATGATGGTCGGTGGTGTATGGCAGGTCTTGACCGTAACGGGTTGCGGCCGCTTCGCTACTCTATATCGGAGAGTGGTATCTTAGCCGTTGGGTCAGAGACGGGCATGTGCCCCATGTCGGAAAAAGAAATCATACGCAAAGGCGCGTTAAAACCGGGGCGCATGATCGCGGTTGATCTGGATGAAGGGCGTTTTTACGATTCAAACGAAATCCTGAACGAATTGGCGGATAAAAAACCTTATAAAAAATGGCTCGAAAAAGCTGTTAATCTTGATGAAAAACTCGCAGGCCATGAACCCAATCCGACCCTGACAGGCGAGGCGTTATTGCGCCGACAAATGTCCTGCGGCCAAACGCTGGAAGATCTAGAACTTATCCTTGGCCCTATGGCCGAAACGGGGAAGGAAACGGTTGGCTCTATGGGAGATGATACGCCTTTGGCTGTCTTGTCTAATATTTACCGTCCGCTTTCGCATTATTTTAGGCAGAATTTCAGCCAAGTCACAAATCCGCCGATTGATAGCTTGCGCGAAGCCCGCGTGATGGGCCTCAAGACACGGTTTCGGAATTTGCGGAATATCTTGGCCGAGGACAAGAGTCAGACCAAAGAGATGCTCGTCCTCGAAAGCCCTGTTATGACAACAGGCATGATGGCGCGTTTTGCCCAAATCGTCGGCCCAAAAAAAATCAAAGTTATTGATTGCACGTTTGAAATTGCCGAAACGGACGGGCGTCCTGCGGGTCAAGCGTTAAAAGAAACGCTCGCGCGGATCAAATCCGAATCTGCAAAAGCCGTCAAATCGGGGGTCGAAAACATCGTGTTAACCGATGAATTTGTCTCTGAAACGCGCGCCTCAGCCCCAATCATTCTCTGCGTCGGGGCGGTTCAAACGCATCTTGTAGCCGAAGGGTTACGCTCATCGTGTTCCATCCTTGTGCGGACGGCGGAATGTCTGGATACGCATTATTTTGCCGTGCTGATCGGCGCAGGAGCCACAGCCGTTAACGCCTATATGGCGCAAGACAGCTTGGTTGACCGTGTGAAACGTGGCCTACTGAATATGTCAGAAGACGACGCCGTCCAAAGCTATAAGCGCGCCATTGAAGGCGGTCTTTTGAAAATTATTTCTAAAATGGGTATTTCTGTAATCTCTAGCTACCGCGGAGGAAATAATTTCGAAGCGCTTGGTCTTTCACGCGCCCTTGTGGGTGAAAATTTTGCAGGCATGACCTCCCGAATTTCAGGGATTGGCCTTGCAGGACTTGAAGGCAAAATCCTTGATATTCACGAAAAAGCTTATGACTCGTCTATTGTGCGTCTGCCCGTCGGCGGGCTTTACCGTGTCCGCGCCAAAGGCGAGACCCACGCTTACAAAGCCAATATGATCCATATGCTACAAGAAGCCGTGGGATCTGAAGATTTTGAGCTTTATAAACAATATGCTGCGAGCGTGAATTCTGCCGCGCCGATACAAATTCGTGATCTGTTGGATATAAACCCTTTAGGGAAACCGATACCAATTGAGCGCGTGCAATCCATTAATGAAATCCGCCGCAGGTTTTGTACACCCGGCATGTCGCTCGGTGCCCTTTCGCCCGAAGCGCACGGAACGCTTAATATTGCCATGAACCGTATCGGGGCTAAATCTGTATCGGGTGAAGGCGGCGAAGACCGCGCCCGTTATGTCACACTGCCCAATGGCGATAATCCAAACTCTGCGATCAAACAAATTGCCTCAGGACGTTTTGGCGTCACGGCCGAGTATTTAAATCAATGCCGCGAGATTGAAATTAAAGTCGCCCAAGGGGCAAAACCAGGTGAAGGCGGGCAATTACCCGGCTTTAAAGTCACAGAGATGATTGCGAAATTCAGGAACGCCACACCTGGCGTGACATTGATTTCACCGCCGCCACACCATGATATTTATTCAATCGAAGATTTAGCCCAGCTGATTTATGATCTCAAACAAATCAACCCAACGGCGCGCGTCGCGGTTAAACTTGTCGCCTCATCGGGTGTGGGAACAATCGCGGCAGGTGTTGAAAAAGCCAAAGCCGACACAATCCTGATCGCGGGCCATAATGGCGGCACAGGCGCGTCGCCTAACACATCGCTTAAATATG
>CALCKU010000079.1 GCA_937965735.1 uncultured Caulobacterales bacterium | reverse complement strand
TGGCATTTTCGTTTTGCTGGCTGTGGCATGGCTGTTTTCTGAGAGGAAATCTGCCGTCCGCTATGATTTGGCTGCGCGCACGCTCGCGCTTCAAATTGCTATAAATGCGTTTTTAAAGAAGTTTGAAAACCACGCCCATATGGTCGCGCTCTACACTGTCTTTTATAACTTCTGCAAAATCCACAAGACATTGCGTGTAAGCCCTGCAATGGAAGCGGGATTGTCAGACACGCTAAAAGACTTTGAATGGATTGTTAGTCTTGTTGATGCAGCGGCCCCAAAGGTCGGACGCCCAAAGACTTACAAGAAAAGAATTTCAAACTGATGCACTACCCTAATTTTACAAGGATAGCACTACACGACATAATCCTGTAGTGATTACCACGGCGATTAAGTCTGCTTTGCGATTTTATTCAAAGCGACATCTAGGCCGATCGTTGCTGACCCACGTTTTGCAGGTTTTTGTTGGCTTGAATCCGGTGCCCACCCTGTCAGCCATAAAATCTCGAACTGGGTTTCAAAGGCTCCAGTCGAGTCGTTTTTTTTGTAATTTTCTTTTAAAGCTTTTACATAATCACGGCTTAGATACCGTGGGTCGCGTTCAACCATAACATTGGTTTCCCCGAGATCGCGCAAATCTGAAATCAGAGTTTCAAATTTTTTATAATTCACACAAAATCTGTCTAGATCGACGACAGGCAAGGCCAGTCCTGCGCGCGATAAAAGTTGCGCGGCTTGTTTATGGTCTGCAAAAGGAGCGATTCTTGGGCTGACGCCGTCAAAAAAAAGTGCGTCAGCTTTGTAAAACGCTTGTCGTAATTCGGATAAGGTGTCACCGCCAAACAGAGCGCAAATCAAAAGTCCGTCAGGTTTTAAGCCTTGCCGCATTTGTATCAATGTACCAATGGGGTCATTCTCATTCTGTAATTGCAAAAGATTTATAACCAAATCTTGGCTTTGTGGTGCAATGGTTTGAAGCTTGGGGTTCACCCTTATGTTCTTGGAAATTTTATCAACAGGCAACGCATTTTTGAGCGCTTCAGCAGACGGGCGCAGTCCAATGATAATGACGTTCTCAAATATACGGTTAATATCCAATAGGCGGTCAGCGAGGTCTTGAACACAACGCTGCATTAAAAAACTGGCGCCCCTCCGCTCGGCCCTTTCTCGCCGCACGGCTAAAATTTTTTCATCAAATATATTAGGAAATAGAGGGGACGGTCCTTTTGCGGCAGGGTTTATTGGGGGCTTGTCAGCGATCATGTTTGAGATATGGTCTGAATTCTTTTAAAAATAAAGCCATTATATAGGATGAATTTGCCTTTGCATGATTTTTTAAAGCGTTCGTTACGACAGGGGGTTCAACCCTCTTTTGAAGGCTGTAAAAAAACTGTGGTTAGACATTTGGTGCGCGGGCTTGACCTTATATTGCCGCCGCAATCATTGATTAGAGCCAATTTAGCGTTCAAGACGCAGACTTTAGGAGCGCAGGTTTTTGGGGCAGAGACTTCTGAGACCCAAAATTTAGCGGCATGGTCTGCCTTACGGTTTCTAGACGCGCCGTGTTGCGATCTGTGTGGGTTTCCGTTTGAATTTGATATGGGGGGCGGGGCTTTGTGTGCACGGTGTATCGCAAAGCCGCCTAAATGTCGTTATATACGCGCCGCTTTAGCCTATGATGATGCCAGTCGCCAAATGGTACTCGATTTTAAACATGGCGGGCGTACAGAAGGCCTGTCTATGTTTGGCATGCAAATGGCCCGCGCGGGGCGCAAATTTCTACCAGAGGCGGATTTGATAATTCCCGTGCCATTGCATTACAGGCGATTGGTTAAACGGCGTTATAATCAATCGGCTTTGTTATCGCGTGCGTTGGTGCATCATATTCCAGCGCGGTTTGATGCTGATATATTACAAAGGCATAAAATTACAGAGACACAAGGCGGTAAAACTTTGGCGGGGCGTCGCCGAAATGTAAACGGCGCGTTTCGGGTGCGTCCGAAAGCTTTGGACAGAGTTCAAGGGGCGCGCATTGTGCTTGTGGATGATGTATTGACAACGGGTGCCACATTAGACTCTTGTGCCAAGGTCTTATTAAAAGCGGGAGCGGTTTGTGTTGACGGATTAACCTTGGCAAGGGTTGTCAGAGGCACAGCCTTTCCTACATAAAGCTCATAGACAACCCGCATCGGTAAAATTAAACCGCAGAAGTTTAAACGTAGAAATTTAAATGCGTAAACTAAAGTAATGAAAGATGATTATGGCAAAGATTGAAATGTATACCAAAGCTATGTGCCCGTTCTGTGTCCGGGCCAAAGCTTTGTTCAAAAGTAAGGGGGTCGATATTATTGATATTCCAGCCTATATGGATGCGAAAAAGCGTAAAGAAATGAATACGCGTTCGGGCCGTAACACATTCCCACAAATCTTTATCGATGGGAAACATATTGGCGGGTGTGATGAGTTGGTTGCGCTCGATAATCGCGGCGGTCTTGATCCGCTCCTGACTTAAGACGGGCTTCTCTCGCAAAGGGATTAATTATGCGAATTGCAGCGGTACAAATGCGAAGCGGAACAGATATTCCCAGTAATATCCGCTCTGCTGAGGCGCTTATTCGAAAGGCCGCGAGCGCTGGAGCGACCTTAATTGCAACGCCTGAAATGACCCATGTTTTGAACCGCAAAAGCCAAGCTCTTTTTGACACAATAGAGTCTGAGTCAGAGGATTTGGGCGTCCGATCGTTTTCTGAATTGGCGAAAGCATTATCGATTTTTCTTCTGATTGGGTCTCTTGCAATTAAAACGGGTGAACGTCGCGCGGCCAATCGCTCGTATTTATTTGGGCCTGAGGGTCAGATTCTTGCCCGTTATGATAAAATCCATTTATTTGATGTCAGTGTTTCAAAACAAGAGACATGGATGGAAAGCCGTATTTATGATCACGGGGTGCAGGCTGTGACTGCGAAGGTGAGTGATATGACGCTCGGTTTGTCGATCTGTTATGACCTGCGCTTTGCGAAATTATACCGGACTTACGCGCAAGCAGGCGCGCAGATTATTGCGGTTCCCGCAGCCTTTACACAACCGACGGGCAAGGCGCATTGGGAAACACTTTTGAAAGCGCGTGCAATTGAAACGGGCAGTTACATTTTAGCGCCTGCACAAGGCGGAACCCATGCAGATGGTCGCAAGACATGGGGGCATTCCATGATTATCAACCCGTGGGGCGCGGTATTGAACGCACTCGATCACGATGAACCCGGGTTTATATTGGCTGATATTGAAAAATCGGAAGTTTTGTCGGCTCGGCAGAAAATCCCAGCATGGCAAGTGGAGGCGGATTACACCCATGTACACAACGCATTTGAACGCAAAACATGATTAAATACGCGCTGAAATGTTCACAAGACCATATATTTGATGTGTGGTTTTCCAAAGGCTCTGACTTTGAGGTTCAAGCGCCTAAGGGATTAATTAGCTGTCCCGAATGCGGGGTAACACAGGTTGAAAAAGCGATTATGTCGCCTGCGATCTCTAAGTCGACCAGATTAAAGGGCGGTGGAGATGCGTTGGATTTGAAAGCGTCTAGATTAGGGGCCCGCAAAGCATTTAACCCAATAGGCGAATCTCGAAAAATAGATGAGTCTGCCGAAATGGGCAGACATGCCAAAATCGATGATGAAAAAATAGAGCGTATAGCGGCTAAAATTCGGGCAGAAATTGGAAAGAAATGCGAAGACGTCGGTGATAAATTTGCGGATGAAGCGCGCGCTATTCATTACGGAGAAAAAGAACAACGCCCAATTTACGGTAGCGCCACCCCAAAACAAGCGCAGGCGTTAAATGAAGAAGGCGTAAATATTGCGCCGCTCCCAGATATTTTAGTGCCAAAATCTAAAACCAAATTAAATTAGACTGTCATAACAAGTCTTAATTCGTCACCACGCCAAGCGCGCTCAATGATTGGATCTGGGACTGGATCTGGGACTGGATTTGGGTCTAGATCTGGGGCTGGATATGACTAATCATTGAGCGCGTCAGCACGGTTTAGAAACATTCAATTTTACGCGGCCATTCTTGTTTACGCAGCCATTCTTGTTTTCTCAACAGGGGTCCGTGACGGTAGAATGATGATGTTCCCATCCTCAATCGTTAGAACGGTCTCACCCGAATATATCGCACTGATAATATCAGGTTCTTTTGCAAATGGCCCGAGGGCTTGCATTAAGGCGTTTTGGGCCTCTTTATTCGGCACGGTGGCAAAAGCACGCGCTTGTTCAATAGAGATGAGGTCGCAGAGGAATGAGGCCTGTAAATGACGACTTAATTTTGTAATCGAGAGAATATCACGAATGTGGCGTACGGGTGAGTCAAGCGCATTGGCAATGTCACGAACAGAGTGTCCTTGTGTGTGCAAACGTCCAACTTCCATGAATTGGTCACGGTTTGAGAGAAGGCTCATGGGGGCGTTATAAACCTCTATATGTTCACCCAATATAACATAAGGCAATGTGTGTAAGTCGCGGGGGAGTTTGCCAGCCGCTTTTAAACGTTTTGCCGCCATAAGGCGTTTATGTCCTTCGACAACGATTAAACCCGTCTCTGAATGTTTAACGATTAAAGGGTTTAAAAGCCCGTGTGTAACAATGGAGATTTCGAGTGTTTTGATCGCCTTGAGGGTCTCACCACACAAAGCTTTTGGGCCTAATGAAATAAGGTCGGATAGGTCCGCTCTTCGCATTGTAACTGGTCGCATATTGCCTCCTAATAACACTTCATAAACCCTGTTTATGGATTTATGTGTAACAACGATACGCTTTCAGGAACGATACGGTTCCATTAAACTTTAGAAAGCGTGGTTAAAATCAGTTAACCCGTTATTATCGTTAAGTAGTCTGGAATTGTGGCACAATTTGGGACAGAATTAAGGCAAAGAGTTAACCCTTCGTAAACGGATGTGATTTACCGCGTTGCAACCGTGATATAATTGATTGAAACATCATTTGAGAATTTCCATTGGCTTGTTAGCGGGTTCAAGCTCATTCCAATAGAAGGTTCTGGAGACAATCCTGAATCCAATAACCACATGGCTATTTCACGTGGTTTAACCAGTTTCTCATATTGATGCGTCCCTCTGGGTAGCCAGCGCAGAACATATTCTGCACCGACAATGGCAAAAAGAAAGGCTTTCATTGTGCGGTTAATCGTCGAGCAAATCATCAAACCGTTCTCGCCGACCATTGCTCCGCAATCCTTTATGAATTCGGGCGGATTGGCGACATGTTCAATCACTTCCATATTCAGAACTGCGTCAAACGGCGTTTCGCCCGCTTTTACCATTTGTTCAATCGTACCATGGCGATAATCGATATTAAGGCCCATTTGTTTGGCATGGGTCTTGGCTGTTTTGAGTGTTTTCTCTAATGCGTCTACGCCCGTTACCGCCGCACCAAGGCGGGTGAGGGGTTCACACAGTAACCCCCCGCCGCACCCAATATCCAATATACGCAGGCCTTTGAGAGGCTGTTCAACGTTTTCATCCCGTCCAAAATGCGTGCAAATTGTCTCTTTAATAAACCCAAGTCGCGCCCCGTTCATTATATGAAGCGGTTTAAACATGCCGTCTGGATTCCACCAATCCTCGGCCATGCGGGTAAAGCTTTCCATTTCAGCAGGGTCAACACTAATGCTCTTTAAATGTTCAGGAGCGATTTCAGAATAGGCCATAATATTTCCTAACAATATTCCGTATTTATACGCGCCTATACGCCCATGAAAAGGCTCAAAATCGCGTAATAAAGCCGCGTTAAAATAACGCTCTCAAAAGACTCGTTTTGAATGCGCATATTTTAAAGCAAGATACGGGGGTGAGATGTGGGGCGAGATGTGGGGTATGATTTAAATTTTATTCGCAAGTTGATGTGGAGCTGATAGGGTCATTATATGACTAAGCGACCGCCTTCAAAATCTTCATATGCAGACACGAAAACCATCCGTTACGATGCGTATTTAAAGCTCGGTGATATTCTAACGGCGCAAAGTCCTCTAACGGATCAGCATGACGAGATGTTGTTTGTGATTCAGCACCAAACGTCAGAGCTGTGGATGAAATTGGCTTTGCATGAATTGCGAGCGGCAATAAGGGCGATTTCGGAAGATACTTTGCCGCAAGCGATGAAAATGCTGTCCCGCGTTTCGCGAATATTTGAGCAATTAAATTCAGCGTGGGATGTGTTGCGGACTTTAACACCCGATGAGTATTCGACCTTTCGGGAAGCCTTCGGCGCGGCGTCCGGGTTTCAATCCTATCAATACCGTGAAATTGAATTCCTTGTCGGTAATAAAGCGGTTCGTCATTTGGAGGTACACAAGGCCGCTGATATTCGCGCTCGGTTAGAGACCGCACTAAAGGCACCGAGCCTTTATGACGTAACCTTGGATTTATTAGATCGGCGGGGTTTTCTAATAACGCCAGAGCATTTAGCGCGGGATAAGACACAGGCGTATTCTGCCGACCCGTCCGTCCTTGGCGCGTGGACACAGATTTACCGCAACCCGCATACTTATTGGGATGTTTTTGAGCTCGCGGAAAAACTGGTAGATTTTGAAGACTATTTCAGACGTTGGCGGTTTAATCACGTGACGACAGTCGAGCGTGTGATTGGGTTTAAACGCGGTAGCGGCGGAACCTCTGGCGTAAATTATTTGAAATCCATGTTAGACGTGGTGTTGTTTCCTGAGCTTTGGGCCGTTCGTACAGAGCTTTAAGCGTATAAACAGTTGAGAAATTCTGAGTATCAGCGTAGAAGCGCCGCTTAATTTAACAGGCTGGAAAGCGTAATTTTATTATGGCTCGTATTGTTATGAAATTTGGCGGCACATCTGTCGCGGATTTGGAACGTATTCGTCATGTTGCGGCCCTTGTCGAGGATGAAGCGACAGCGGGGAATGAAGTCGCCGTTGTGGTGTCGGCTATGTCGGGCGAAACCAACCGCTTGGTTGGCCTGGTGGATGCCCTAGAGGCTGATATAGCGCCTGACGGCGAAAAACGCACAAGCGCGATTGAAGATGAATACGACTCGATTGTGGCGAGCGGGGAACAAGTCACCTCTGGCTTGCTTGCGATTGCACTGCGGCGTCGCGGCCTCAAAGCGCGCTCTTGGCTGGGGTGGCAAATTCCGCTCCGTACCGATATGGCGCATTCCAAAGCCCGTATTGCCGAGATTGAGAGCAGTGCGATTGGCCCGTCACTTGAAGGCGGTAATGTGGCTGTTGTTGCAGGGTTTCAAGGTGTCAATGAAAGGGGTCGAATTTCAACATTGGGGCGCGGCGGGTCGGATACGTCTGCGGTCGCTTTGGCGGTGGCGCTAAAGGCTGATCGTTGTGATATTTATACCGATGTAGACGGCATTTATACGACTGACCCTCGTATTGTAAAAGATGCGCGCCGCCTTAACCGTGTCGCGTTTGAAGAAATGTTAGAACTGGCCTCATTGGGCGCTAAAGTTTTGCAGACTCGCTCTGTTGAACTGGCCATGAATAATAACCTACCCATACGTGTGCTCACGAGCATGCGAGATGTGGGTGTCCCTAATCCCGGAACTTTAGTCTGCCATGAGGATGAAACAATGGAAGAACGTGTCGTAAGCGGTGTTGCCTATTCACGCGACGAAGCCCAAATTACTTTATTACGGTTGAAAGATCGCCCCGGCATGGTGGCCAAGGTTTGCCGCGCCATGGCGGAAGCCAATGTCATTGTCGATATGATCGTCCAAGGCATATCCAAATCCGATAGCGCCGCGAATTTGACCTTTACTGTCGGCAAACGCGATCTTGAAAAAGCGCTTGCAGCGCTTGAGGCCGCTCAAGATGAAATTGGGTTTGAAGGCGTCAAATCCGACGGAGAGGTCACGAAAGTCTCGATCGTCGGAATTGGTATGCGTAGTCACACAGGGGTGGCGCAAACCATGTTCGAAGCTTTGGCAGAAAAAAACATTAATGTGGAAGTTATCGCAACCTCGGAAATTAAAATCTCTGTTTTGATCGACGCTGAATATACAGAGCTTGCCGTGCGGGCTTTGCATAGCGCGTTTGGATTGGCGACGACTTAAATTTTATAAATCCAGATGTAAGAATTGGTTGTGCGGGCTCGGGCGGTAATCGCCGAAAACCTCGCCGTTTTTAAAGCCGTGCATATGGTAGAGTCGCAAGGCTGCTTTAAAAGCAGGATCTGTACCTGTTTCAAGACTAAGGCGACTATATCCACGTTGACGGGCAAGCTTAATCATATGCAATAGTAATGTCGTGCCAACGCCGCGCCTTAGGAAGTCGGGATGAGTACGCATGGATTTAATTTCAGCTTGATCGGCATTCATTGCCTTAATGGCGCCAAATCCAACGAGATAATCGGCCTCCCATACCCCCAGAAAATCGATTTTAGGATGTTTGAGGGCGTCAATATCAAGTGCGTAATTCGTGCCCTTAGGTGAAGCGCTGTGCATGCCTAGAAGGTGCAATTCAAGCAGGGAAATTACCTGCGGGTGATCAAAGTCAACCCGTCTAATATCCATAAGACTTATGGTCGCGTAAAACTATAGACATTGCGATTAACAAAGCTTTCGTTTTTGTCCGTCTTAACATCTTTATAGATCCCCAAGGCTTTGGGATGTAAAATATATTGCATACGAATTTTAGCGGGCTTGCCATTATCCTTGCCGTCATGTTCGGTGACAAAACGTGTAAACATAATGTCAGGCAATGTCGTCATATTAAAGTTTTCAGCGTCAAGTCCAAGACTTGAAAGCGCATGCGTAGACCGCGAAATCAGTGTGTGTCCGTTAAGCTTTCGTCCGTCTTTTGAAAAGCTCAGCGTCTCTTTTGAATCTTCCCATGGCTCTTCGGGATAAGAAATTGAGACAGAGATTTTATCACCTTTTTGCATAATTTGAGCCCGTGTCGGAATGGTGACGCGTTTGCCACTGGAATAATCCAGATAAGTCAGCGCCCCATTCCAAGATTCGCCTGTTAAGATCATAAAATCATTTTGCGATACGGTGGGGACGGGGACGGACAGTTTTGCAGATGTGTCATCTGTTATCTTCTGCGGGAGTGTTGAACACGCCGTTAGTATTGATACTGCTAAAGCCAAAGTCATAATACGCATAATGTGTCCCCTTGTTTAACCTTATAGCCTTATCGCAAAAACAGTCCATGTTTTCCAGTGAGAGTTTAAGGCTCTAATAACTTTCGTATCTCTTGCAGATAATCAATCCAAGCTTCACGCCCTGCCTTTGTCAAATGAATTAAGGTCTGAGGGCGCTTGCCTTTAAACCCTTTTTCTTGGCGCACGTAATTGGCTTTTTCCAACTTCGTTAAGTGAGTCGAGAGATTGCCGTGCGATGTCCCTGTTTTGTCAATCAACTCCGGAAAACTGGCAGGGCTGGCTGTTGACAGATAGGCCATAATTCCTAGCCGTAAGCGGCCATGTATCAGGTCATCAATGTCGTCTATATTAAGTTCAGATGACATCTTTTGGCTCTCTTTTCATGTTAGACAGTGCGGGGAAAATAACAGTGAAGACAACGCCGATGGCGGCTATGAAATAAACCATCGGACTGCCAAGCATAATGATCATGAGAGCACAAAGGGCAAGTGCGATGGCACTTGGAATCATAAGGGTGTTTTGTTTTGTAATCTTGGCAACGACATAATAATTTACCGCATAAGTTCCAAAGGCAAAGGCCATGATGATATCAAATAACCAATAAGGATGTCCGTTCTTGGCGACCGATAGGGCAATGCTGATGGCAACCGTGAATACTACCATGGCACTCGCAGTCCAGACGGCTTCATCAATACGGTTATTTACGGTACTTTTTCCGGGTTTATCTTTTAGAGTTCGTTTTAAAACGCCTGTTAAAATTCCGCCAGTAACAGCAAAAGCAAGCCAAAATATACCGATATAGTTCATTGAAAATCCAGTGAAGCCGTAGGCAGTCATTCCGTGAATAAAGAGTGTGACAGTCAAAAGGACGCCCCACATCAACCCAATACGGCCGCCGATCAAAGGCGCATGTCGGCCTTCTTCAGCGAGGGTTTTAATATAGGACAGATCGTCCAGCGCTGTATTATGTGTCTTTGTGTTCATAAAATTAATTCCTTTCGTTATGCAAATAAGTTTGCAAAACAAACTAAATAAATCAAGTTTTATTTACAAACTTATTTGTATTTTTAAAAAATAATGGTTTCGTTGGATTTATTTTGTCTAGACAAGGCGCGAAAGAATACGCACTCTGTTGGAAAATTATGGGGATAGTATGCGTTTTTTACATCAAACACTTCCGACGAGTCTTTTTGTCTTGCTGGCAAGCTCTGCCTTTACGCTCAGTGCTTGTCAGGAGACTCGGCAAACAGAAACGACAATTGAGAGTGTACCCATGCGTAATGAAAAACCAGTCGCCCTTGTGCCTGAATTCGACACAAAAGCGATGGACGCGCTTCTTTCTAATGCGGTTGCAAATGGCGATGTGCCGGGCGTATCGGCTCTTGTATTTGATGACGGGCATATTGTTTATAAAGGCGCGTTCGGACTTCGGGATGTTGAACGAAAGCAGCCTGTTGAAATTGATAGTGTTTTCCGTATTTACTCTATGACCAAGCCGATTACCTCTGCGCTCATCATGGATTTGCAAGAAGAGGGTAAGCTGAATATTGATGATCCAGTGTCTCAATACATACCCGAACTCGCGAATATGAAAGTCGCAACATTAGGTCCTGACGGAACCCCTGTTTTGGTCGATCAAAACCCGCAAATGACGATCAAGGATTTGCTCTTACATAGAGCGGGAATGGGATATGGTATCTTTGGCGATATGAATGCTGTTGAGAGCTTATACGCTAAAGCAGGCCTGTTTGAATTAGGCGAAGCGGAAACGGATGAAGATCTGTCGGTTAAAATGCAAAAACTGTCTCAACTCCCGCTTATCGCCCAACCCGGAACCGCTTGGTATTATAGTTATTCAATTGATGTTCTTGGACGGATTGCCGAAGTTGTAACGGGTCAGAAATTGTCAGAGCTCTTTGAGGCGCGGTTTTTCAAACCATTAGGTATGACCGAAACAGCGTTTTATGTCCGCGGAGACCAGAAAGCGCGCTTTGCGTCGAATTATACGCAAACCCCAGAAGGGCAATATGTTTTGCAAGATGACGGACAAACCAGTGATTATCTTCGCAAGCGTGCTTTTGAGTCGGGCGGTGGCGGCTTAGTGTCTACCTTAGAAGATTATGCGAAATTTGCGGAGCTTATGTTGAATAAAGGCGAATATCGCGGCACGCGCATATTAAGCATTTCAACCGTTGAAGCCATGATGACCAATCAATTAGACCCTGATGATACATCTATGTTTCCTTGGATATTAGGTGATACGAATGCAGGGTTTGGTTATGGCGGCAGTGTGCATATTGCCAATGATCCCGCACAGATTAAAAAATCGGGTAAAGCGATTGGGCAGTGGGGATGGAGTGGTGCGGCCAGAACGAACTTTTGGATTGATCCTGAAAGTAATGCTTTTGGGATTATATTTTTGCAATTTTTTAGTCCCGAAGATCCAAAAATTCACGATGATTTTCACGCTATGGTTTATGCGCAAACATCGGGACAAAGTGGCCCGTAAGTACAGGCCATTAAACAGGTCTTTATGTGGTGAATAAGCCGCTATCTCAACGTGTTCGAATATGTCCCAAGCCTGTTTAATTTAGCGCAAATGTTTTTAGAATGGCGCGTGAAATCTCTGAAGTGCAACTCAAGATTTCCCTGTATTGATAAAGTCCTTTTCGGAACATGAATGATACATAAATGTAAGGCGACTCACAAAACTTTTGCTTGATGATGGTAAAAAATTCAGTCAAGATAAAGATATATAAAACTGTGAATTAAGCAGTAAGGTCGTGGTAGATATGAATAAACTTCTTGAAATTGAAGACGAGGATGAGCTCGCAATTGTTGAGATGTCTCCAGAATTTAGTTTTATTTCTGCGTGTCTGAAAGTGGCTTTTAATAGTGTCGGTACAACACGAGAAAAAGTTACGAATGAAGTTGCTGACTTGCTAGAATGCGACATTACTGATTTGGACTTTATGTTCAATGACCGTTCGACAAATATGTCAGATAATGAAGTCTTTGACTTTCCGGACTCTGAACGCCGCAGAGCGGCTTTGGCCTCTCTCGCGCAAACGACCTCTGTATTACAGGCCTGATCTGTCTATGCGTGTAATCTGCCTCTAAAGGTTTGACACGGTTATTGCGCGCACCGTTTCGGTTTCCGAAATAATCTTAAATTGTTATCACGGCTTAGGCCTTGAAGTTATTTTGACCGCTCGTTTCGAATATAATTTCTGTCATATTTTCGGAGTCGATTATTTTTTTGGCCAAGTGTCTACTAACATCAAGTGTTTCCTAAAACCCAGCGTCTTCTCAAACCGAGCCTCTCCTATAGCCAAGTGCCGAGCCTCGCCTATAGCCAAGTGTTTCTTTTTGTGAAGTGCCTCTTTTCGAAAACTGTCTTTTGTTTTTAAAAATCTTAGTCCTGACATTTGGACGCCCTATTTGTGCCTCTATTCCGTTTGAATTCTGTATGAAATTTAATCAAACTCGTATTGTGCCAAACTTTTACAGACATGCAGGGCGAGTTTAAACGGAGACTCCCTATGTCTAATCCCAATAATGTGAACGCTTCCGCGTCTCCAGCCTCTCCCTCTTCCTCCCCTTCGTTGTCACCCCCTTCGTCTGCATTCCATCAAGGCCGCAGAGCGCTCCAAAATAGGATGCGCCAATCGCTTGGCGTAAAGTTTTTCCTTGTTTGTATTTTAGTTTTACTAATGGCCATTCCTGCCATGTTTATATCCGTTGTCAGTTTCGAGCGCTCGAAACGCTCGGATAACGTAGCGCGCGAAGTGGCGAGCCGTTACGGGGCGGAGCAATATGTAACGGGGCCCGTTCTGGTCGCCCCTTACGGCGTTGCGGATTCCGACGGGCACATCGTTGAAACGGGACAATATGTCGTTTTTGCCGATGAAGGCACCGCAGAGTTTGATAATGTTCAAACCACGATTCGTAAGCGCTCTCTTTTCAAAGTCCCGACTTATTCAGGCAAAGGAACATTTTCAGCGCAATTTTCAATTGATAAAGCCAATGCTTATGAAAGCGGCATTATGGTGGATTGGTCAAAATCAGAACTTTGGATGGGCGTGAGTGATACGCGTGGCCTACAAAGTGATGTGACCTTAACCACGCCAGATGGCGACATCCGCAAATTTACGCCCGCTAAAGCCATGTCTTATTCAAAAGGGGCCCTTTCAATTGACGGTATTGTCAAAAAAGCGATGAAAAGACCTTTGGAAAGCGTTGAAACCGCCAATGGAACGGTTGTGTTTCAAGATCGTGGCACCGCCCGCAAGGTTGAACATCACCGGTCTTTATTGGAACGAAACGTGCAGAAATATATTTCAGTATCAGCCGATGATTTCGTTAGCACAGAAACCCCTTTCACTGTATCGGCGCAAATAACCTTGGCAGGAACCCAGCGGCTTGGAGTCATGCCCTTTGCAAAATCGACCCGTGTGACAATTGCCTCTGAATGGCCTGACCCGGGATTTGAAGGTGGTTTTGCGCCCATTCGCCAAGATATAGACAAGGCAGGTTTTAGTGCCGAATGGCATGTCCCGTTCCTCGCGCGTGGAATTGCAGGGACAGGTTTGGCCCATACTCTACCCCTTTACGAGATGTCTAAAATGGCGATGTCGGTTAAATTTGTATCGACGCAACATCCGTACCGCACGGTGAACCGGGCTTTGAAATATTCTATCATGTTTATTGGATTAGTCTTTTTTGCCTATTTCCTATTCGAGGTCGTGATCGGCGTCCGTGTCCATCCCGCGCAATATCTTTTAATTGGTTTGGCCCAGAGTATTTTTTATCTCCTTCTATTGGCTTTTTCTGAACGGGTCGGATTTACAATCGCTTTCCTCGTGGCTGCTGTTGCGACGATTAGTATTACGGCGGGCTATGCTGGAGCTGTGTTCGGGGCGCGTAAATATATCATACGTGCGGGTCTCGTTTTCATAGCCGTCTATGCCTTGCTTTACGTCTTGATGCGTGTGCAAGACTTTGCCTTAATGATTGGTGCGTTGAGCGCGTTTGTTCTGATTGCGCTTGTGATGTATCTGACACGGAATGTGGATTGGTACGGGGATCAAAACCGTTCTGAGAAAAACAATTCTGAGCAAAACCGTACTGAGGCTTAAGGCCCTGAAATGATCTGTCGCCCCTGAAATGATATGTCGCCCCTGAAATGATATGTCGCCCCTGAAATGATATGTCGCAATGCACCGTCCTTGCTTAGGGCGGTGTCATATGTGTATAAGGGCGCAAAGCAATTGCATTCGAACAGGGACGGTTCATGGTACAGTTAACATTACCAAAAAACTCCAAAGTTAATTCTGGTAAAAAATGGCCTGCGCCTGATGGTGCCACGCGGGTCAAAACATTTAAAATTTACCGTTACGACCCCAGCAATGATGCGGGGCCTGGATGGGACACTTACCAGATTGATCTGGATGAATGTGGCCCGATGATTTTGGATGCTTTGTTCAAGATTAAAAACGAAATCGACCCGACACTTGCCTTCCGCCGCTCTTGCCGCGAAGGTGTGTGTGGATCTTGTGCCATGAATATCGGGGGTCGGAATACGCTTGCCTGAACGAAAGGCATTGATGAAATCAGCGGCGCGACGATTACAATCTCCCCGCTTCCCCATATGCCTGTTGTGCGTGACCTTGTACCCGATCTGTCGCAATTCTACGCGCAATACGCCTCTATCGAGCCGTGGTTGCACACAACAACGGCAGAGCCTAAGACCGAGGAATACAAACAAACTCCCGAAGACCGAGAAAAGCTCGACGGTTATTACGAGTGCATCCTCTGTGCCTCTTGTTCGACCTCTTGCCCGTCTTATTGGTGGAACGGGGATCGTTACCTCGGCCCTGCCGCGCTTTTGCAAGCTTACCGTTGGTTAGTCGATAGTCGTGACGAGGCGAAAACAGAACGGTTAGATGACCTCGAAGACCCCTTCAAACTCTACCGCTGTCATACCATTATGAACTGTGCCAATGTGTGTCCTAAGGGGCTGAACCCAGCGAAGGCCATTGCCGAAGTCAAGCGCATGATGGTCGCGCGCGCATAAGCTGACGCTGAAATATAGAACGTGGAAGGCCTGTCAGCTTGACTTTTATCCCTACTCACCCGTGCTCAACGCTTACTTGTGA
>CALCKU010000078.1 GCA_937965735.1 uncultured Caulobacterales bacterium | reverse complement strand
AGCAACGATCGAGGTAGTCTCGATACCAAAGCGACCGAGAACGGCCATAAAGACAACGGCCATAATGGCCCAACGGACAAGACTACCGAGGAAGTTAAAGACTGTTTCGTCCATTTGCGGACTTTTCTTCGCCAAGCCTGTGATACCGTTTTTGACTTTTTTTGAAATCCAAAGACCAATAAGCAGTATTAAAAGCGCGATGAGTACATTCGTGCCCAGTGCAATACCTTGGGTCGTTAAGGCCTCAAGCCTTTCTGGACTCAACATTGTTTTTAAGTTTTCCATAGTGTGCGCCTCCCAGCTGCAAAATTAAACCTAACATTAACTATAGGCGCTAATGTGAACAGTAGTTGAATGTGTTTTGTTGCAATTTGCACTGTTTGAAATTGCAAAGATTTCAATTCATTCAATGTTAACCTTGATCTTAATCTTCTTGAAGATTCAACATAATTCCTTGAAATTTCAACGCATATTAACTTCTGTTAGCTATTGTAAAAATTCAGAAGCAAACTTCATTAAGTTGTTCGCTTTGAGAAGAAGGAGATTAAAATGTTCAAATATTTTAAACTTATGACTACATCTTTTGTCGTGCTAAGTTGCGCATCATTTGCGCAAGCTGGAACGATTACAAAGAGTAAAATGTCCGTCTCAACACCATCATCCGTTACACAAACTTATTCGGCTGCATCTTACAAAGCTAAGGCGCATTATACGACAAAACGTAACAAAACTCGCACAAAACGGGTTGTGCGTAAGGTAAAAGCATTACCAAATGTGCGTAAGGCCGTAACACATTCGACACGGACAGTGCTTTATTATGAGCCAGAGCCAACGCGTTCAAAAATTATTCGCGTTAAGCCGTCCGCAACGAGTACACCAAACCTGTTTAGTAAATAGGTACCAATATCACCGAGTCAGCCCTATTATTTTATAGGGCTGACTCGGCTATCTTCCGCTTTTCCTGTTGAATGCATAATCAATATTGCACTTGATGCCCTCATTTGAATTCGAATGCAGAATGCAAATCGAAACAGGGCTTTTTATAAACCTCAAATTAACTCTGATTTCACTCTTATTGAAGATTCAACATTTTCGTTTGAATTTTCAATAGCCGTTAACCTTTGTTAGCTATTCCAATATGTATCGGAGTGGCCCAGGCTTTGGGGCACATAATTTGTCAAGGAGAGTTAAAATGCGGACATTTACAAAAGTTGTCGCAGCTTTAATTGTTTTTGCAGGATGCTCTACTACCGCATTTGCGGGCGCAACGGAAACTGCGTTAACCTCTCAGCATACACAGGTGAAAACCTCTATTGCTTTAGAGAATAAGTCGGTGAAAAAAGTTGTGCGTTCGAATACACGCCTTCCCCAAGCCCGTAATGTGTCGTCACACAAATCGCGTACCGTATTGTTTTATAACTCAGCGGTCACACGTTCTAAGGCCGTAAAGGCAAATACGGCGAAGACAAGCACACCCAACTTATTTAAATAGTCTTTCAGAGCTGATTATAGGGCCCTGAATTAAGGGTTTTTGCGGTTATAGGGCGGGGCAAAGTATATTGCCCTGTATGACCTCTTTACCGTCATCCGAATGCATCATAATGGTGCGTGATCGCAATTGTAATTTGTCGAACCAATTCAGAACCTCTTATTAGGGGCTTGATAATGGTTTGTGCAATATGCGGGTACCCGCCAGGCCCTGCGACCGGGACTTTCGTTTTAACGGTTAAAGCATCTGTCCATGTTAGGGCATCTGTTGTTTCGGGATAGCGCCGCATAAGATCCGCAATAATGGAATCGATTTGCAACGTTTGCAGTCTTTGTAAAACGTTCAGGCGAGACGTGGCTTCGTCTCCATGTGCGGGGAGTTCACTCGCAATAATCATCATTTTCATAATAACAGATAGACGCAGCGCATGCAAAATCGTCAAATTATCGCGTTCGATCGTATTGACTGAAACATTGCAGGCATTGAACGCTTTTATACTGTCAAAACTATCCATACGCAGACGATTGGCTAAATCCATGATTTGACTTCGCCAAGGCGAGTTTTTCAGCGTATCGGCAACAAGCAGGCTTTTCTCTGATAAAAGGGGTTCATTCCCTGAAAAAGCACGACTAATCCAAAACCCTGGGTCAAATAAGCGACCATAAGCCGTGAGAATAGAGAGGTTTGTCCTTTGTAGAGATTGCGTTACCAAAGTAAAAATAGAATTGGCTCTAGCGGATTCAGAAAATTGTGTGGTGAATTTCTCAAGGTCAATTTCCGCAGCCCGCCCAACACCGTAGAAAATATTGGCGGGTGTTCCGAATTGTTGCAAGATCGCATTATGGGGAATGGCACGTAATTGTCTTGGGTTAAACATACCTGTTTTTTGATCGGCAGCGGCTCGTTTGGCCGCGCGTGACCCTGTTGGTACCAATAAGTTTTGTCCAAAGCCGCCAAGCAATGAGACATAATTATTGTCATTATAGAGGCTGTCTTGTTCAGAAGACATGGTTCTGTATACATCCCAAGAGAAGTCACTCTCGGAATAAAAACTATCTTCTTCTGCGTTTGACCGATCCGTATT
>CALCKU010000077.1 GCA_937965735.1 uncultured Caulobacterales bacterium | reverse complement strand
GCGGGTGTGCGGGTCATCGACAGTCACGGAACCCCGGGGCGTGATTTGCACGGCTTAAATCTGGCGGTGGCAATCTTTGTTGCCTTTGGCGGGATGATCTTGGGTGGGCGGCTTTTGCTCAACCCTATTTTTCGGATAATCGCCAAAAGCCAAGTTCGGGAAATGTTCACTGTGATCGCGCTTTTGCTTGTGATCGGGGCGTCTCTTTTAATGGCATGGCTTGGCATTTCTGCGGCTCTTGGGGCTTTTATTGCGGGGATGGTTTTGGCCGACTCGCATTATCGGCATCAGCTTGAGCGTGATATTGAACCCTTTAAGGCGCTTTTACTGGGTTTGTTTTTTATGTCTGTGGGCATGTCGCTTGATTTTACGGCACTGGCACAAAATCCATTTGGGATATTGACGATTGTATTTGCGGTGGTGGCCTTAAAGTTCTGTCTCATTTTTATTGTCGGTAAAGTTTTTAAATTAGACCTAACCAATAATATGCTCTTTGCCGTCTTAGTGTCACAAGCAGGTGAGTTTGGTTTTGTTCTGTTTCAATTTGCAAAAACTCAAGGATTGATCGCCCCAAATAGTGTCACGGTTCTAACGGCTGTCATTGCGCTTTCTATGGCGACGACGCCGTTTATGTTGATTGCCTATGATAAACTTATTCTACCGCGTTTTAAAACGGGTAAGACCACGGGCGAGCCGCCACAAAATTGTCAACATCGTGTCCTGATTTTGGGCTTTGGGCGGGTCGGACAGGTCATTAGTCGCCTATTACATACCCAAGATGTCGATATGACGATTCTTGACCATGACGGTGACCATATTGAATTTGTCAAACAATTTGGTTATCGCGTCTTTTATGGGGATGCTGGGGATATTGATCTTTTGCATTCTGCGGGTGCGGATATGGCTGATGTGATTGTTATTGCGATTGATGACGTTACCAGAGCCACAGAAACTGCCCGTGAAATTAAACATCATTTCCCTAAAGCGCGCATTATCGCGCGTGCGCGTAACCGCACACATATGTTTGACTTGATGGCCGAGCAGGTTGCTTATGTAGAGCGGGAAACTGTGCGCGGGGCCTTGGCTATGGGCCGTGCCGCACTGACTAATCTTGGTTTTGATGACGCGCGCGCGCGTCAGCTCTCGGATGATTTCCTAAAATTTGACGCACAATTGATTGAGGAAACGTGGGAACACCGTAATGATATGGATACACTCATTAAAAAAGCTCATGATGGCCGTGACTTTATCAAGCGAACTTTAAATGCCGATCAACAGCGCCGTGATCCCAAAATATCCGAACCTCAATAAGCCTTTAGAGGGTTTTGGTGGCCTGTAATGTAACGTGCATAATGAAAAAAAGCACGAATAAAGGATGTTTTTGTGCTGGATAAGGTTTTATTATTCATAATCCTTAAGCCTTCCGTACAAAAGTTCTGTTAGGACTGTGAAAATAAAAGGTTTTATATAGTTTGAACCAAATGAAACTTTTTGGTTATTGAACATAAATCGATAGGAGTCATGTTATCACATATTCAAGTTCAAATACGACTCGGCAGAGACTTGTTCAGATGGTGAATAAAGCATGTGGGTTAGTTCAATCTTTTCAGAAGGACAAAACAGGTGCGACGGCCATAGAATATGGTTTATTGGCCGCTGTAATCGGGATCGCTTTAATTGTGAGCGCCGATCATCTGGGTAAAACCTTGGTTGCGCAATATGAGTGTACAGCTGGAATGCTTGACTACGCAGAACTTCCTGCTTTAAATGGCATTGATTACCGAATACTATATCCACATTGTATTGATACTTTAAGAAAATAGACATCTAAGAGATTAAACATTTAAATGGGGTAGACTTTCCTCGCGCAAAAAGGCTTCAGCGGAGTAATGTATGCTGTAATAAAGCGCATTAGAGGATTTGTTCTGAGGGGCCTTTATTTCATCGTTGGCAAACCGCCAGTTTGGCGCAAGGCTTCAAATATTGTTATGGAAGCACTTGTCACGAGATTAAAGGACCTTGCAGTCTTTGCAATTGGAATTGTAACGCGACAATTTGCGGCTTTGTGGACGTTTTCAGGAACCCCGGCTGATTCTCGCCCAAATAAAACCCAATCGGATGTTCTGAATTTAAAATCGGTCAAAGGTGTCGCCCCTTTTGTGGTCATTAAAATCAACCGCGGCGGTGGTCGCGTTAGATTAAATTGAGGCGGGGTCAGTCTTTCTGTTTGAAAATCATCCCAATTGATATGGCGTTTTAATGTTTCCGCGACGCCGTAATCCATGGCGGTACGACGTAACGCTTTGTCGGTCAGGGGGAAGCCGCACGGTTCAATCACTTCAAGCGCAACCCCAAAACAGGCGCAGAGTCGCATTGCAGCACCAAGGTTTTGGGGAATATCCGGTTGATATAAGATAATTTTCATGGCTTTACTCAATGCTCATAGAGCTTTAACTAGTATGGAATCGTTTATGCCGCACTTAAATGTGTCGGTTTGACGCGATTAAAGGGTGGCTTTTATACTGGGTTTTACGCTAATAGCACTCATAGCATTAGCGGGATAGTCAATATAAAATGTCCTGTAAGAAATAAGCAAGTAAGAGAGACTTATGTCCGATATGGCTCACGCTGAGATAGACAGCGAAAAACGAGATTTTATTTACCTGGCTACGGGGGCGGTCGCAGCCGCTGGTGTGGCTTCAATAACCTGGCCACTTGTGGCCCAAATGGGCAAGGCAGCCGATACGCTTGCGGCAGGGTCGATTGAAATCAATTTAGAAAATATTGAAGAAGGCGCGCAGCTGAAAACACTTTGGCGCGGTAAACCTGTCTTTGTTCGCCACCGGACGTCTAAAGAAATCGCCGAGGCTGAAAATGTCGATATGTCGAGTTTGCCCGATCCTGAAACAGACAATGCGCGTCTTGTGGCCGGGCCAGACGGTAAAATAAATCCCAAATTTTTGGTCATGGTTGGTGTCTGCACGCATTTTGGGTGTGTGCCAGTGGGTGAAGCGGGTGATTTTGACGGATGGTATTGTCCGTGTCACGGATCGCATTACGATACATCGGGCCGTATTCGGAAAGGGCCAGCCCCGACGAATATGGAGATTCCTCCCTATTCCTATACTGCTAACAATGTGATTAAGGTAGGTTAGATATGAGCGGACATCCTTCAACATATGAACCTAAATACGCTGCAACAAAGTGGATGGATCAGCGTTTGCCGATTATTCGCATGGGTGCAGATTTTATGACATTCCCAAGTCCCCGTAATCTTAATTACTGGTGGACATTTGGCGGTATTTTGGCGCTTTGCCTCGTTTCACAAATCATTACGGGCATTATTCTGGCCATGCATTATGTGCCGCATGTGGACCTTGCTTTTGATTCCGTACAGCGTATTCGCCGTGACGTACCTTTTGGGTGGCTTTTACAGCCTATGCATGCGGTTGGGGCGTCTATGTTCTTCTTTGCCGTTTATGTTCATATGTTCCGCGGTATGTATTACGGGTCATACAAGGCCCCGCGCGAGCTTTTATGGATTATCGGCTGTTTGATTTACCTCGTAATGATGGCGACAGGCTTTTTGGGCTATACATTGCCTTGGGGTCAGATGTCATTTTGGGGCGCAACCGTGATTACGGGCTTCTTTGGGGCCATTCCCGTTGTCGGCGAGAGTTTGCAACAATGGTTGCTCGGCGGATATTCCGTAGATAATGCGACTTTAAACCGTTTCTTTGCTTTGCATTACCTCTTGCCATTCGTGATTGCGGGC
>CALCKU010000076.1 GCA_937965735.1 uncultured Caulobacterales bacterium | reverse complement strand
AATACATTAGGCGATATGTTAAAAAACGGACGCCGGGGCTCTATGAATACAGTCATTACGGTGCGCGGCACTCAAGGTCATGTGGCCTATCCGCATTTAACTGTGAATCCTGTACCAAAACTGATTGATGTCTTAAGTACGTTAAAGGCCCGAACATTAGATTCAGGTTCAGAGTTTTTTCAACCTTCCAATCTTGAAATCACGACGATTGATGTCGGTAATCCGACTGAAAACATGATTCCAGAAACGGCTACGGCGCGGTTTAACATTCGCTTTAACGTCCACCATTCAGGCGCAAGCCTGACGGAATGGGTCCACACTGTGCTTAAGGATGCCAGAGTCGGATTTGAAGGTGCGATTGAAGCTAAAATCCGCGTTTCGGGCGAATCTTTTTTAACAGAACCCTGTAAATTAACCCGTGTCATGTCAGAAGCGATTGAGACCGTAACTGGGCGTAAACCTGAATTTTCGACTTCCGGTGGAACCTCTGACGCGCGCTTCATTTCAAATTATGCCCCTGTTGCAGAATTTGGCTTGGTTGGGGCCACAATGCATAAGGTTGATGAAGCCGTCAGCGTGTCAGATATAAAGGCACTCAGTGCCGTTTATTCCAAAATGCTTACGCTCTTTTTTGATTCTGTATAAGTTTGAATAGATTATGAATTTAAGTGGCTATCTAACGGGTACAATCAAGGCTTTAGGCGTGCAAAGCGATTGGGCTAAAAATTTTAATCTCTCTAAAATGGGATTAAAGGAAAGCTTTATTGCGGTGGGTTTGACGCTTGTTTTCTATTATATTTGTGCCTTAGCGGTGCAGACACAAAGAGCGATTATGATCGGTGCAGAGGCCCCTATGGCCATTCCATTAAGCGCGTTCTGGCTTATTCTTTTGCTTTACGCGCTGAGCTTTGTTGGGTGTGTTTACCTGTTTACACAGGTTTTTGACAAGCAAGACCGGTTTCGGGCTTGGGTGATCGTCCGTCATTGGACAGTTTTCTTTATGAGTTTTTTAGCCGCCTTATCCTTAGGTCTTTTTGTTCTTGGGTTTCTCCCATTTTCATGGGCAATTACGGGAGTCTTTGCCCTCTACCTTGCAACGCTTATCGTTGATATTCGCCTTGCGCAAAAAATAGGCGGATTTGATTGGGGTGCCGCTATTCTCGTGGGGTGCGTTATTCATGCTATCGGGCTTGCCTTTATCCTGACAGGCGTAATGCAAGTCTCTGCATAGTTTTCATAGAATTCCTGCATGGACTTTTGAATCGTTTATGAGGGTCTATAAACGGTCATTTCGGACTCTTGTATCAAGACGGCATTTAAAGCCTGTTTAATCGAATCAATCGCTTGCTGATCATATGGTGACATAGGTCTTTTCCCCCAGATCGGCGCTGGCCAAGCGGGGTCTGATTTAAACCGAACAATATGATGGACATGTAATTGCGGGGTCATATTCCCAAGCGCGGCGACATTTAATTTCTCGCCGTCAAAAGCCTTCATAATGGCTTCGCCAAATAGGCGTGATTCTACCCATAATTGCGCATGCTCAGTCGCGGATAAATCAATCGTGTCTGAAATTGCTGCCCGCTCTGGCACAAGGACAAACCATGGATAGCTGGTATCATTAATCAATAAAACGCGGCACAAATCAAAACTTCCCATCTCTATGCCGTCACGTTTTAAGTCGGGATGTAAATCAAATGTCGTCATAATGTACGCTCATTAAATAAAGCCCATCGGGCGGTGAAACAGGGCCGCACGCCGTGCGGTGCTTTTTATCGAGGGCTGTTTTTACGTCTTTTACGCGCCAAGCTCCGCGCCCGACCTCGACGAGTGTGCCCACAAAGCTTCGGACTTGTTTATGCAAAAAAGACCGAGCGCGCAAATGTACATGGATTTCAGCGCCTGCCCGTAAAACGGTGATTTCATCAATTGTTTTAATGGGCGATTTAGCTTGGCACTGCGTATCTCGGAAGGTCGTAAAATCATGCTGACCGACCCATATCTGCGCGGCTTCATGCATAAGGTCTGCATCCAGTTTTTGTGGAATACGCCAAACCCGCCCACGATCAAGGGCCAATTTTGGACGTCGATCAATTAGGCGGTATTGATAGCGTCTTTCTGTAGCGTCAAATCGTGCATGAAATTCAGGGTCTACTTTCTCAGCATTCAGAACTGTAACGGGATGACTTTTGAGATGAAAGTTCAGCGCATCTCTCACCTTATCGGCGCGCATATCTTTGTCTAAATCTGTATGAGCAATTTGACCCAGTGCATGCACACCACTATCGGTGCGACCGGAGCCATAAACTTCTGAAAACGCGCCGTTAATCGCTTCAACGGCCGCTTCCATTGCGCCTTGAACGCTGGGTTGGTCATCTTGCCATTGCCAGCCGCAAAACGGAGCCCCGTCATATTCGATTGTGAGTTTATAACGGGGCATTATACCAATGTGCAGACTTTATTATTTATGTAACCCCGCACAAAATCTTCCCCTGACATTTTAGGCTTGCCAGCGAGTTGGACGGTTAAAAGTTCAATCCGTTCCGTACCAGACGGGCCACAAGCGACGAATAATTTTCCGTCCCTAATGGATAAGTGACCCGCTTGATGAGCGTCTGTATTATGCGCGGTGTCGGTTATATGTTGTGACAGTAAAATCTTGAGTCGCTTACCATTCCATTCCGACCAAGCGCCAGGTGATGCGGATAGCCCCCTTATATGACAATCGAGTGATTGTGCAGGTTGGTTCCAAATTATACGCGATTCAGATTTGTCAATTTTATGGGCATATGTGACTAGGCTGTCTTGGGCCTCTATAATTTGAGGTCTTGGATTTAAAGCCCCGCGTTCAAGGGCGGCTAAAATACGGGGCCAGAGCGTGGCCCCGACCCGCGAAAGACGATCTGCCAAAAGGTCATGTGTATCCTTGGGGGCAATCGTGACGGTTTCCGATAGTAAAATATCGCCCGTATCCAGACCTTTGGCCATTTGCATGATTTGTACACCCGTTTGTGTGTCGCCTGCCATAATCGCCCGTTGTATGGGAGCAGCCCCGCGCCAACGCGGCAAGAGTGACGCGTGTAAATTAAGGCAGCCATATTCGGGCGCGTCTAAAGCCCGTTGCGGCAGGATTTGACCATAAGCGACAACACAGGCGACATCCGTTCCGAGCGCTTCAAAATCATCGATAACAGATGTTTGCCGAAACCGTTCAGGGGTACGAACTGGATGACCCATAATCTCTGCAAATTGATGTACGGGCGATTTCGTCAGTTTTTTACCGCGCCCTGCGCGTCGGGGCGGCTGCGTATAAACGCACACAACGTCATACCCGTTTGAAATCAGTTCGGATAATGAGGCGACAGAAAAGTCGGGTGTCCCCATAAAGACAATTTTCAGTGACATAAGTGGGCTTACCGAGGCTGTGTCATATTGGTCAGATTTAACCTGCGGCCTTAAATTTCTCGAACTTAACAACTTTTTTTACAGCGCGCGCACGCTTTAAACGCGAAAGGTAATCAATAAAAACAATGCCTTTCAAATGATCCATTTCATGTTGAATACAGACCGCATATAAACCTTCGGCCCATTCAGTGACGGATTTTCCGTTATAATCCAGATAGGTGATCTTTACACGCTCTGGTCTTTCAACCGTATCGTAAATATCAGGAACAGACAGGCATCCTTCATCATAGGGTTTAAGATCATCTACGATTTCAAGGATTTCTGGATTGACAAAATATTTGGGGGCTGGTGGCTCACCTTCGCGGGCCAAATCCATAACAATAACATTGATTGGAACACCGACTTGAACCGCCGCAAGCCCAATACCAGGGGCCGCATACATGGTATCAAGCATATCATCCATAAGTTTACGGATCTCGTCCGTGACGGCCTCAACAGGTTTTGAGATTTCTTTTAATATCGGATTTGGAACCGTGAGTATTGGTAAAATAGCCATGGATTGGAAATAGGGCCGTGCTGGCTTTGGGTCAAGAGGGGAAGTAATTGGATAAAGGTTTGAGGCTTAAAACTGTGTGTTTTCAGAAAGCCAATCGGTTAGGTCTTGGGTCACATAATCGACCCAATCGGGTGTTGATAGGGTGCCAGCTTTCGGTCTTGTCTGAGAAGGCACGCCAATATGACTGCCGGATGTGACCCAGACTGTTGTCATGCCCATATGTCTAGGGACTTCAAGGTTTAAAACACCGTCTTCAAAGAACACAGAGGTCTTTGGGTTAATATCAAAACTTTGATTAAACCGCTCAAATGCAGCGCGTTTAGGCTTTGGGATATATCCCGTATCTTCAATTCCGAAGCTTCCGTCAAATAAATCAAACAGGTTTAAATGTGTACCGATATTTTCGGCATGCCCGCGTGAGCCGTTCGTAAAAATCAATTTACGTCCCGGTAGGCTTTTGATTAAATCTCGCAGGCGGGGATCGGGTTTAAGGTCTGATAGGTCAACATCATGCACATCGTCTAAAAATTCAGCAGGATCCATATCATGTACTGCCATAAGGCCCGACAGGGTTGTACCGTATTCTGCCCAATAGGTTTCACGGAGTGTTGACGCGTCTGCCTTTGACACATTCAAATAGCGTTGAATAAAGGCTGTCATTTTACGGTCAATTTGACTAAAGAAATTCACATCCGCGCGGTAGAGCGTATTGTCTAGATCAAATATCCACGTATCAAGATGACGTAATTCATTTTGCAAAGTCATAACTATAAGCCCATTATTATAAGGGCGCGATTATAAGGGCGCGATCCCTTTAGCGCCGTAGACCAGAAGGTGTTTGTGACATAAAATCAGAATCCAGTAAGATGATTTTATGTCCAATATCTTCGGTCACAACGGCTCTGAAATTCTCTGTACGATAGCCTTTGTCAGAACAATATTCACGCTCAATAGCGGAAAATTGAGATTCGGCAACACAGAATTGTGAAGGCACAAGGCCAATTGGTTTAAGCTTTTTATCGGCAAGAGGCGGTGTTTCGGGTTCAGAATCAGCGGGTAATGGTTGTTCCAATAGCGCAAAATAATGGATATCTTTGCCCGTTAGATTTTCAGTATAGGGGCGAACGCAATCACCGGGGATTACCGGCCACCATCCGCGGGACTCCCATCCACTTTTGTCACGATAGGCGATTGATGTCCAAATTTGAGCGGCGGCTTCATTGCAAAAAGTTAGGCCAACCGCATCCTGTTTTTCTTTTGCAGCCTCTGCCAAAATAGCGATTTTTTCAAAATCGCTGACCGAAGTCTTTACGTCTTTTGACTTTAAAAACTTGGATAATGTACGGTTCGTACGGCGGCCCATAATCCCATCAATCCGAGAAATTTTGTACCCATTATCACGGAGCAATCTTTGTATCCCTGCGTTTATGGCTTTGTCACCAAAATTATCCGCTTCGACTAAAGCGGTTCGTTTTTGCTTTGGGTCTATTTGGAGATAGCCACGAGCAGACATATTTTGTACGTCGCATTTAAGCGTTGCATCGGCTGTGAAATCTTCTGAATCTGTACATAAGTTTGCTTTGCCCTTCCATTCTCTAATTCCGCCTTGGTGGAGACTGTCGCTTTCAGCATAAACAAAGCGCGGCGTACCTTCGGGGGCGTCAATCGATGTGCAAGCGGTGGGCAGTAGGCGCGTCCAACCGCTTACAGTCATTTGCCCTGTTGCCATAGAGGCCGTTGCAAGGCGTAAAATAAATGAGGTTTCATTGCACACTTCCCACGGCTTATCTGCCTCAACAGGCGGGGGATCTGCGACCGTTTCCGTTGTTTGCGCAAAACTATTGGGGGTAACGGTTAAAAGCACGCATAGGCTGACGCGGTAAACATTCCGGTAACGCTCTGTAACAAATTTTATCATTTGACGTATTTTATAACCGATCATGCGATGAGGGTTCCAGCACCTTGGTCCGTGAACAATTCGACTAAGAGGCTATGGGCGCGTCGCCCATTTAAAATAACGACCGCGTCAACACCGCCTTTGCGCGCCTCTATGGCGGTTTCTAATTTAGGAATCATACCCCCTTGTGCGGTTCCGTCTTGAATAAGCGTATTCACATCATCAAGATTGAGGCGGGTTAAAAGGTTTTTTTCTTTATCCAAAACACCGTCAACATCCGTCAATAGCAGGAGGCGACTCGCGCCAAGGGCGGCAGACAAAACCCCTGCCGCAGTGTCCGCATTGACATTATAAGACCCGTTATCCGCACCACCGCTAATGGGTGAAATAACGGGAATAAAGCCGGGCTTTGCATGGGTCAGTGCTGTGATAACAGAGACATCGGTCTGCTCTGGTTCGCCCGCAAAGCCGTGTTTTTTTGAAATTTTTCGAGCTGTAATCAAGTTTGCATCTTTACCAGACAGGCCAACGGCTTTGCCGCCTGCCCTGTTTATCGCTTGAACAATAGATTTGTTAATCGCGCCTGATAAGACCATTTCAGCGATTTCTACAGTTTCTATATCCGAGACGCGAAGTCCGTCAACAAATTCACTTTTTATTGAGAGGCGTTCGAGCATTTTACCAATTTGCGGGCCGCCGCCATGGACAATAACAGGGCGTAGACCAAATTGTTGTAACAGGACAACATCATTGGCAAATTGACGTGTTAGATCTTCGTCCACCATTGCGTGGCCGCCAAACTTTATCACGAGGGTCTGATTGGAATAGCGTTGGATAAAGGGTAAGGCTTCCGAAAGCGTTTTAGCATTTGACCACCCTGTCTCATTCGCACGTCTGGTTTTCATAATTTAGGACATCCTATGGCGGGCATTGGGGTTAGTTAAAGACAATCAGTAAGGCACACGCTATAATATCTCAAAACCTTAAACGGCTAAAGATGCAATTTCAGCCCTTAAGTCGTCTAGGCCATTTTTTTTAACAGACGATGTCTGCAAAACACGCGGAAACGCAGCTGGCCGTTTGGCGATTTTTTCTTGCGTGCGCAGAAAGACTTTAACCTGTTCAGGCGCTTTTATCTTATCCATTTTGGTCAAGACGATTTGATATGGAACCGCCGTTTCATCAAAAACCGACATAATTTCTCGGTCACTTTCTTTCAAGCCGTGACGACTATCAATTAAAAGGAAGACCCGGCGCAAGGGGGCGCGGCCTGCCAAAAATTGGCGTGTCAGCTTAGTCCATTTTTCAATATCGGTTTTCGATGCGCGGGCGTAACCATAGCCCGGTAAATCAACGAGTCTGATGCGGTCACTGGCATTAAAGTAATTCAGCTCTCGGGTTCGCCCGGGCGTGTTTGATGCTTTTGCGAGCCCGTTTTGATTGGTTAACGCGTTAATTAGACTTGATTTCCCAACATTTGAACGCCCCGCAAAACAAACCTCTGGCAGAGTTGCAGGGGGGAGGTGCTGCATGCCAACGACGCTAAGCATAAAGGTGACGGGACGGGCAAATAAAATTCGCCCGTCTTCAATCTGTGCTTTTGTGAAAGCAGAGGACGCCACAGAATCCTGAGAAATCCTATCGTTTGGCTCAGCCACTATTCTTGAACAGGGTCTTTTTTACCCATAATTTTTCTAAAGAATTGATCAACTGGCGTATCGACCTTGAATTTACGCGTAATATAATATTGCTGGGCAAAGGAAAGTATGTTGTTCCATACCCAATAGACCAAAAGCCCCGTGGCGAAAGGCGCTAAAATAAACATAAAAATCCAAGGCATGAATTTGAATATTTTTTGTTGCATCGGGTCAATAGAGGCCGATTGCGGCGTTAATGTGTACATGAGGGACATGGAGACACCATAAGCAATCGCGAGGGGGCCAATCGCAAGGAAGGCCAAACCAAAGGGTTCTGGGCTCCATGGGAACAGATTAAATCCGTTTAAAATTGACAACGGGTCTGGTGCAGATAAGTCCTTGATCCATCCAAAGAACGGGGCATGGCGTAAATCAACATTGATAAAGACGGATTTATACAAGGCAAAAAATACGAAAATGGTGGGAATAATCGGCAAGCACCCCGCCATAGGATTAACACCTTCCTTTTTATAAAGGGCCATCATTTCTTGTTGTAATTTCATACGATCATCTTTGTAGCGCGTTTGAATTTTTTTCAGTTTAGGCTGAACCTTTTTCATTTTCGCTTGGCTCTCATATTGCTTGTTAAAAAGCGGGAAGAGGATGATTTTTATCATTAGCGTTAGGGCCAAAATCCCAACACCAAAATTACCAAAGAAATTACCAAGCCAGCTCAAAGCAAAAGACATGGGCCGAGTCAAAATACCCATCGCGCCCCAATCAATCGCAAGATCAAACTGTGCAATACCGTGTGCCTCTTGATAGGCTTCTAGGTCTTTACGGCGTTTTGCCCCCGCAAAAACAAACCCTTTAGACTGAATGCTTGCCCCCGCTGATAAAGTCATGGGGTCGAGTTTATATTCAGCCTCGTACACGTCTTGATCATTAATTTGTCTAAAATTAAAGGTGGCTGTCATTGGTTTGCCTTGCGGGGCAATTGCGGCGGTTAACCAATATTTATCTGTAAGACCAGCCCAACCCGATTCACCCAAATTTAAAACCGTCCGCTTCTTCGCTAATTTACTATATTTCATATCGACTAATTTATTGTCGACAATGGCAATAGGGCCTTCTTGAAGGATAAAGAAATTCGTAAGGTCATCAGGCAGATCATGTTGTCTTGCGGCCCCGCGGCGTACAAGGTTAATCTCCCCGCCCGATGTATTCGTCACCACATCATCAAGTGTGATAAGGTATTTTTTGTCAACAGAAACGGTGCGTTCGACAACAAAACCACCACCATCATATTGCAAAACAATCGGTGTTGACGGCGTTAAAACCGATCCCGAAATTAGGGCCCAATCTGAATCGGTTCCAGACCCGCCATTTTCACCAACCCAATTATCAAAAATATATGATGCTTGATTTGCGCCTTCTGGTGTTAGAAGGACAACATTCGGGCTGTCGGTTTCAATGGTTGCTTTGTAATTTTTGAGTTCTAAATCATCAAAACGGGATCCTGTCGTTAAAAAACTACCTTTAAGGGACGGCGTATCGATTTTAATGCGCGTCCCTGTGTTGACTAATGTGTCTCGCGCTTGAATTTCAACTTTCTTAACGTCCGGAGTGGTTATAATGTTTTGTTCCGCGCGTTGTTTCTCTGCCAAGGCGTCTTTTTGAGCTTGTTCAGCAAGGGGTTTCCCAAAGAAAAACCAATATCCCATCAGAACAAGGCCTGACAGGATCATAGCCGTTAAGAAATTTTTTTGATCGTCCATAATGCGAGTCTTTTTATATTTATAGCGCGGCGATTAAATCTGCGTTGGTTATATCGCTCAGCCAAGCTTGTAATCGGTTGATTTGATAGAAAATAATACGGTGTGTTACTCGGTAAAAGATAAATTTATAGGGCTTAAGACGGCTCCACAATAGAATTATGTCTTAGAATCTTGGGATAGCCTTAACAAGGCTTTTCGAGCATCGTCAAGAAGAAGCGCGTAAGGGCGTTGAACCGTTCCATTGCGTGCGATAAAAACATAATCATGTCCGTTATATCCAAGCTTTGGCAATAAGGTGCGCGCAATTTGGCGCATACGGCGTTTCGCACGATTTCGGATTACGGCATTTCCGATTTTTTTTGTTGCCGTAAATCCTACCCGAATATCAGAGTGAATTGGATTTGCGCGCATTTGAATTACTAAACCGGCTTCCGCACGGTAGCGTCCAGCCCTGACAAACAAAAACTCGGACCGCTGTTTCAGCTGCCCGAGTGAATTTGATGTCTGTTTCATAAAGCGCCTTATCGATCCCGTTTGATCGGTTTGACGGAAATGTTTAAGCTGAGAGAACCTTACGGCCTTTTGCGCGTCGACGAGAAAGAACTAAACGTCCATTCTTTGTCGCCATACGCGAACGGAATCCGTGACGACGTTTACGAACAAGCTCTGAAGGTTGAAAAGTACGTTTCATTTTAAGCTCCGATTACACATTAAATCAATGTATATCATAGAATATAAGTATTAGCAGGTGCCATTACGCGCGACAGGAAAATAAGTCAAGCATTGCCACCTTAAAATATATCCAAAATATACCCGAAATGAAAATAGCATCAGAATGAAAATGATATTAGGGTGTAATAAGCGCATAGGACTGCACGGTTTTGTGAAAAGGGGTGATTATCAAATTTAATCCAGCTTTGATAAGGTCAGGATCACAATTGGAGATTTATGTGTTTCGTTCTAAGTTTTATGTTTCGACGGTTATGTCTGTGCCTAAACAGGTTTTTAAATCAATGTTTTTCAGTTTTATGTGTTTGGCCTTTGGCGCAGTCAGTGCGCATAGCGCTCATCAAACAGGGAACTCTCATCATACAATGGACTCGAGTCAAACAGAGAGCTCTGGCCAAATTACAGACATGAAAAATACAGAAATAAAAGACAAGGCGCATATGGCTGTTAAATCCGACACCGTTTCCTCCACTGTTTCTCAGGCAATAACCGCTAAAATGAATGCGCTTTTGAAACGCCATATTGACGCCCCAGATGCTCAGGGTATAGCGCGCTTTGACTATGCCGCCCTAAAAGGCTCGCCCACAGACCGTGCCGCGCTCCAAGCCTATATAAATGCGTTAGAAGCCGTAGACCCCAATACGCTGACAGAAAAAGCGGCAATCGCCTATTGGGCCAATCTTTATAACGCCGTGACCCTTGAAGTCGTTATAGAGCACTACCCCGTATCCTCGATTAAAAAAATTCGTTCTGGCGCGTTTAGCGCGGGGCCGTGGAAAAAAGACCTCGTCTCTGTTAAGGGTAAACCGATGAGCCTTGATGATATTGAACACGGCGTTTTGCGTAAACAATACCCCTCGCCATTAATTCATTACATGGTGAATTGTGCCAGTTTGGGATGTCCAAACCTCAAAAATACGCTGTGGAAAGCAGAGACATTAGACATAGACCGAAAAAAAGCGGCGCAAGACTTTATCAACGCGCCGCGCGGCGTGCGGATCACGTCAAAGGGCCTTATTCTATCGTCTATATATGATTGGTTCCAAGAAGATTTCGGAGGATCGAAAGCGGGCGTTCTCGATCATATAAAGCTTTATGCTAACGGTAAATTAAAGGCAGAGCTAGAGAGCGGCGCAACCCTTAAAGGGTTTGATTATGACTGGGCACTCAACGAATAGCATGTAGAAATAATCCTTATAAATATAGACGAATCTTAGACGCAAAGCGCGTATATATTCGGCATCAAATGAAAGAGAAATATGTCCAACTCAAATTCAGAAGCGCCTTTAAGTGTCACAACGACCCCCAAGAAAAGCCTTTTAAAGCGCTTTGCGCCGCTGGCGGTTATCGCACTGGCTTTAACCCTGTTTTTTACCTTGGGGGGCCCAGAATATATTTCACTTGAAAGTCTAAAGCAGAACCGAGAAATTTTAAGTGCTTTTGTGACCCAAAATTTCATCGTCTCTATTCTAGCGTTTATCGGTCTCTATGCTTTGCTCACGGCGATTTCAGTGCCTGGGGCGAGTTTCCTTTCGCTTTTTGGCGGATTTTTATTTGGTTCTGTGACGGGTGGATTTGCGATTGTCATTGGCGCGACAATTGGGGCTACACTTCTATTTCTGGCGGCCCGTTACGCAATCGGTGATTTTCTCAAGGCAAAATCAGGCGGAAATTATATTCAGAAATTTGAAAAAGGGCTGAAAGAAAACGAATTATCTTATTTGTTTATCCTTCGCCTGGTTCCGGCGTTTCCGTTTTTTGTCGTCAATTTTGTCCCCGCTTTGTTTGATGTCAAAATCCGAAATTATATTCTATCAACTTTTTTTGGTATTATGCCAGGTAGCTTTGTTTATGCCAGTGTCGGTGCCGGAATTGGGGCGGTCTTTGAACAAGGCGGAGACGTAAAATTGTCGGGCTTAATGACCCAACCCAAAGTTATTTTACCCATTTTTGGCCTGATCATATTGGCGCTTATACCCGTAATTTATAAGCGTTTTGCTCAGCGCCCCGTTACATAATTCATACCCTGTAATCTAGAATAGCTACGGATTTAATTTAAAGACCGCAAACAGACGGTTTCATAGCAATCAACATAAGAGAGAGATTTTACATGACGCAAACACATTATGATGTTGATTTATGCATTATTGGCGCAGGTTCGGGCGGCTTATTCATTGCGGCGGGTGCGGCGCAGCTTGGGCGCTCCGTTGTTTTGTTTGAAGCGGCTGAAATGGGCGGGGATTGTCTGAATTCAGGGTGTGTGCCGTCAAAGGCTTTGATCGCGGCGGGAAAGCATGCGCATGCGATGACCACAGGTGAAATTTACGGTGTGAAGCCTCAATCCCCGACGGTTGATTTCGAAGCGGTCAAGGCGCATGTCCAAGGCGTGATCGATCATATTGCCCCTGTTGATAGTCAAGACCGTTTTGAAGGTCTGGGCTGCACTGTTATTCGTGAATATGCGCGGTTTAAAGATGCCCGTACTGTCGTGTCCGACAGTACGGAAGTGCGCGCCAAACGCTTTGTAATTGCGACGGGCAGTCGCGCATCTGCTCCGCCTATTCCAGGTTTGTCGGACACGCCTTACCTCACCAATGAGACAATTTTTACACTCTCTGAACAGCCCAAGCATTTGCTTGTGCTTGGGGCGGGTCCAATAGGGATTGAACTCGGGCAGGCTTTTCACCGCATGGGTTCAAAGGTTGACATTATTGATGTGGCCGCGCCGCTTGGGCGGTCTGAACCTGAACATGCGCAAGTTTTAGTAAAAGCTTTAACAGATGAAGGCGTTAATTTTCACGCGCCTGTGAAAACCCAATCCATTCGTAAAACCAAGACGGGTGTCGCGGTTGATCTGGATGACGGCTCAAGCTTAACAGGCACGCATTTACTAGTGGCGGCGGGGCGTCGCGCGGTAACGGACGGGTTGGCGTTAGAGGCCGCAGGCATAGAGTATGATAAGGGCGGGATTGAAACGGATCAATATTTACGGACACGCAATAAACGCGTATTTGCTGTGGGCGATGTAGCAAAAGGTAAAGGGGGTTTGACCCATATTGCAGGCTTCCATGCGGGCCAAGTGATTAAATCCCTTTATTTCACACCGCCGGGAATCCTGGCTAAAGGCCATACGAATCGTATGCCAGCGGCTATTTATTCTGAACCTGAACTAGCCAGTATTGGTTTAACTGAAGCGCAAGCCAGAGAAGCAGGGCATAATGTGCGCTGTGTCAGCTGGCAATTTGAAGAAAATGACCGAGCGATTGCAGAACGTGCAGAGGTCGGCGGGGTAAAACTGGTTGCGACTCAAAAAGGCAAAATTCTAGGGGCTTCGATCGTCGGCGATTCTGCGGGCGATCTTATTCAAATGATTTCAGTGGCCATGACCAATAATGTCAAAATTTCAGGCTTGGCTCAAATTATTTCACCGTATCCAACACGCGGTGAAGCCATAAAGCGGGCCGCCAGTTCATGGTATACAGACCTTATTTTTGGCCCGAAGTTTAAAAAACTGGCTGGGTTTTGGACAAAGTTTCAATAAATTTGCAATTATTTGTAAATTTTTGGGTTTTCAGATCGTTTTGCGGCGCAAAAACGCCGTGTCCAGAATTTTTCGCCTAATTTTTTCGCGCATATATAACACATCATATGTATAACTTTTCTATGTTTGAATCTCTGCGAACCCAAAAGCTCTCACGTAAGTTACTCTTACTGACGATGGGCTTTGTCATGTTGGCGGAGCTTTTAATCTTTATCCCGTCTGCGGCTGTATTTCGTCAAGACTGGTTGGTTGAGCGTTCTCAACAAGCGGGGCTTTTGGCGCAGGCATTAACGGGCGTTACCGATTATGACGGTGGGGATATGTTGTCTCAACACTTTATGGACGCCACAGATGCCGTAATGATGTCAACCAAACGGGATGGTATGACAGAGCTTGTTTTGGGCATGCCGCCCGAATCGTCTGAATTTGAACTGGTTGATTTACGGAATTTGAAACGCCTGCCACGGTTTCGGGATGCATTTCGGTCTTTTTTTGGCAATCCCGAAGGTTATCTCCGAGTGGTGTCGGAGAGCCCTGTTGAAGGGCAAAGTACATTGGAAATGATTATCCCAAAGGGTAAGTTACAATGGGCCATGCGCGATTTCTTTGAGCGTGTCGCATGGCTGTCTTTAATCATTGCCATCATCACGGCGGCGCTAATCTATTGCGCCATGTTGGTTTTAATTATTCGACCGATTGAAAACCTTGCAAAGGATCTGGCAGAATTTCGTAAAGCGCCCGAAGTGCGGCGAAACGCCTCTCCGCCCGGACAGCGCAAAGATGAAATTGGGCAATTGCAACACGAATTTTACGATATGAAGCAAAGTGTACGCGCTTCTTTTAAACAAAAAGAGCGTTTAGCCACGCTGGGTTTGGCGATGGCTAAAATCAACCATGATCTACGGAATGTTTTAACCTCGGCTTTATTGGTATCAGACCGTATTTCTATGAATAAAGATGAGCGAGTGGCGAATATGGGCGAGCGACTTGCACGCGCCATTGATCGTGGTGTCAAGCTAACGGCTGAAGTTTTGAATTATTCCCAATCCAAAGAAGAGCCGCCCAAGCTCTCAAATGTTGCGCTTGCCCCTTTAATCGATGAGGCTGCGCGTGATACATTAGAAGGCTTTGGCACAGGGCAAAGACAGATCACGTTTAAAAACTCTATTGCTGCGGATCTATCTATTCGGGCCGATTCTGATCATACTTACCGCATATTTTCAAATTTGTTTCGCAATGCGGGGCAAGCTATGGCGTCTTTGCGTGATGATTTCGCGGTGCGCGAATTGTCTGTATATACGGATATTGAGCGACAAGATAAAGAGACCGTATTTGTCAATATCTATGTGCAAGATACGGCTGAAGGGCTGTCAAAACGGGCGGAAGCCAATTTATTCCAAGCGTTTAAAGCGTCAACCGGTCACGGAAATACAGGGCTTGGCTTGACGATCTCAAAAGAACTCGCAGAAGCCCAAGGCGGGGCTTTGGTTCTAGAGCGTACAAGCTTAGAGGGCACCGTTTTTAAAGTGACGCTTAAGCAAGGGTAAAAGCGTCACCTTAGAGTGTGAATATAAAGTGTTTTGAATAGAGCGGCACGGACCTTAGGCTAAAAGGCCATCATTTTTGATATATTGCGGCTGAATGCAATGCGAATTGATTTAAATTAAATCTTGAATCCGTTTTTCGGGTCTTGCGCCGTAATGTGAAATTACCTCTGCGGCACAAAGACTACCAAGGCGTCCACAATCGGCCCAATCCATGCCCATTGCGCGTGCCGCAAGTACGCCAGCGGCATATTGATCGCCTGCCCCTGTCGTATCTATGATTTTTTTTACGGGCATAGCCGAAATTGTATGGTGTGTGCCGTTTTCAACGATTACAGAGCCTTTTTCGCCGCGGGTCACACAGGCCACATTACAGACTTTGGACAGTGTTTTCAGGGCCGTTTCGAAAGTCTCTGTTTCGTAAAGGGCAAGAAGTTCAGCCTCATTCGCAAATAAAATATCAACATGATGCTCGACTAAATGTTTAAAGCTCTCGCGGTGCATGTTTACACAAAAACTATCAGATAAGGTCAAGGCGACTTTACGCCCTGCCGCTTGCGCGATTTCAGCGGCTTTGACAAAGGCGGCTTTGGCGGCCTCTGAATCAAATAAATAGCCTTCTAAGTAGACGATTCGTGCAGATTCAATTTGGCTTTTGATTATGTCCCGTTTGGTCAATTGTGTGGTTGCCCCTAGGAATGTACTCATGGAGCGCTCACCGTCTTCTGTTACGGCAATGATACAGCGCGCGGTGGACGGGCCAGACGATGTTGGGGTGGTATCATAAATTAAACCCGATTCGCGCAAGCCATTGGTAAAGCGCTTGCCAAGTGGATCGTTTGCGACTTTTCCGACATAGGCACTGCTGACGCCCAAGCTGGCAATACCAACCATTGTATTGGCCGCAGACCCGCCCGCGATTTCAACCGGCTTATGATCTTTATCGCTTTGTGCGCTTAAAGCTTTGTGCAAAGCCATAGCACTGGCCTCATCAATCAAAGTCATACCGCCTTTTGCGATATTATGGTGCTTTAAAAAGGCATCATCCACAGGGGCGATGACATCCATAATGGCATTACCAATGCCCAGAACATCAAGGCTTGGTTTTTTTGCGGATGGGTTTATTTGAGTTTTTTTCGCGGGGGTGGTTGAACGTGACATAATTACGCTTAAATCCTGTATTGTATTAAATCTTTGATATGCGCCTAGCGTATAAATCTATCGCATGCAATTCATGCGCCGCTATTTTCCTTAAAGGTCAAATATGAGAAAAGTTGCTATACTCGCTTCTGATAATATGATGCCCAATAGTGTCGGTGAGCGTGCCGATTCTTTTGAACGGGATGAAGAAATGGGGAAGCTGGTTCCCGCTTTTGCGAAAGCGGGTATGGAACTTGACCTTATACCGTGGCGCGGTGCGTCTGAACGCGCAGAGGCTTACGAAGCTATGTTGCCCTTATTGGTATGGGATTATTTTGAGGGGAATGAACAAGCCTTTATTTCTGAAATGGCAAAAGTCGATGCCAAGACACATTTGTCCAATCGCTTTAAAACGCTCAGATGGAATTCTGATAAGACCTATCTAGACGAGCTCAAGGCGCTGGGCGCGCCCGTTATTCAAACCGTATCGCTTGAGCGCGTCACTCAAGCTGGCCTTACAAAAGCCTTTGAAACTCTTGAGACAAACCGCATTGTGATAAAACCGCAAATTGGCGGCGGTGCATGGCGGCAAGTTTTATATACGCAAGGCGACCCATTTCCAGATAAAGAAGCGCTTCCACCGCAAGGCGCACTCGTCCAAGCTTTTTTACCCAATGTTGAAACGGAAGGCGAATATTCGTTTTTATTCTTTGGCGGTAAGTTTTCGCATGCTTTGGTTAAACGTCCCAAAAAGGGCGATTACCGCGTACAATCGCTTTACGGTGGCCGTGAAGAAACTTACATACCGTCTTCGCGCGAGCGGGCGACGGCGCGCGCTGTTATGGAGGCGTTGACCTTTACCCCGCTATATGCGCGCGTTGATTTAATCAGAGGTCTATCAGGGTCTTTGCAACTGATTGAACTTGAGATGTTAGAGCCTTATCTCTATCTCTCGCATGCCGAGGGTGAAGGCGGCGACAATCAAGGCGCGCAGAAATTGGCTCAGGCTTTACTTAAAGAGCTTGAACAGCTTGAAGCGCAAAATTCGGTTTAACCCAGATTGTAAGCGTGTTTGAAACGCTTTATGCCGCTTTAATCTTTGTCTAATGCGACCCGAATATGGGTCGCCATATCTAAAGGTGAGGACTTGTGGGTAAAGAAATCCACTAATTCGCCTTCTGCGTCCATAAAGTAGATAATGCTCGAATGATCGACCATATAGTCGCCTGCACTGCTGGCATCTTTGACTTTACTGGAATAGACTTTAAAGGCGTTTTTTGTGGCTTCGACTTGCTCAAGCGTTCCTGTTAAGCCAATCAACCCATCGGGAAATCCATTGGCTGTTACATATTGTTTTAAAAGCTCAGGCGTATCGCGTTCGGGGTCGACACTAATGAAAATATATTGAATATCTTTGCCTTTCTCAGCCAGTCGGTCTTGAACAATTCCCATTTGTATGAGGGCGGTCGGGCAAATATCGGGACAATAGGTAAATCCAAAATAGATCAATTGCGGTTTTCCAGCAAAGGTCTGATCGGTGACGATTTTATTATCTTGATTAACAAGTGTAAAAGCCCCGCCAATATCCGCTTTACCGCTGCTTGCGACTTTTCCAGATTTTGCGACGGGTTCGCTACAGGCTGAAAGGGTTGTGACAAGGCTAAACCCGATAGCGGTTAAAGCCAGCGTGCTGGCGGTTTTCAAAAGTGGTTTACAGGCTTGCACCTTACTGACACCAAGCTTAGAGGCTTGCACTATGCGGGTACGAAGTTTACGTGTTGGGGCGTTTAGAACTGCGAGCATGTGTCATCTGGCCTTCATGTATAAATTTGCTATAGGGGCATATGCAATGTGTTCAATACAGCCGACTTACGCCAAAGTCTAGAAAACCCGCCTGTCCTGCGACGGTTTATCCGAGCCTGAACTATCCGATCCAAACCTCTATTTATTTTAAAAAATTGAGGAAAGGTTTGATGAAATCCCCCTTTAAAATAATTGGGTTTAAAATAATCGGGTTTAAACCATGAGTCCGCCGATTTTAAATCCGGTAACGGATCGCCCGCTTTCCAATTTATCGCGGCGAACAACAGGGCGTTTGCGGCGGTCAACACTTGTAACCTTACGGTGGATGGCGGTTACAGGACAAAGCCTCGCTCTTATTATTGTTGCGGGCGTGTTGAGGTTTGATTTTGACGTTTGGCCGTGTGTACTTATCATAGCCTTATCGGCCGCTGTAAATATCTTTGTCTCCTTTATGTGGCCCTTAGACCGTCGTGCGGGGGACCTAGAATCTATGGCACAATTAGGGTTTGATCTTTTTCAACTCTCTGCGCTCTTATGGTTTACGGGAGGGATGACAAATCCATTTGCACTCTTAATTTTGGCCCCGGTTGTTACGGGCGCGACGACCTTAAGTCGGTCCGTGCTAATTGTTTTAGGTACATTAGCCGCAGGATTGTCTTTTTCGCTTTTATTTTATAGCGCGCCCTTGCCGTGGTCGAGCACGAGCGGCTTTACCTTGCCCTTTACGTTTCGGCTCGGCACGTGGTTTGCTTTAATCGTCGGGACGATTTTTACATCTCTCTATGCTTGGCGGGCGGCGTCTGAAAGTCGGCGTATGTCAGAAGCTTTAGCGGCGACCGAAGCGGTTCTTGCGCACGAACAAAAACTCTCTGCACTGGGCGGCATGGCCGCCGCCGCCGCGCATGAGCTTGGCACGCCTTTGGCGACGATCCAAGTGACCGCCAAGGAAATGGCCCGCGAACTTGACGCCGACAGCCCGCTTGGAGAAGATGCACGCCTTGTGTTGTCCCAAGCCAAAAGATGTCGTGATATATTGCAACAACTCGCCCAACGCGGTGATGAAGGGGATTTAATCCATGACCAATTATCCCTTGAAGCCTTACTGGAAGAGGCGGTCGAGCCGTTTGACGATTTTGGCCCAGCAATAGATGTGCGTCTTGAAGGGGAAGGCATTGCGCCTGAAATTGGCCGTCAGTCAGAGCTATTATACGGGCTTAAAAACCTCATCGAAAATGCGGTCGACTTTGCTTATAAAGATGTGGTGATTACGGGTTTATGGGACGCAAAGCGGATTACGATTGTGATCGAAGACGATGGCCCTGGATTTGATCCTAATATTCTTACCCGTCTTGGTGAACCCTATGTTTCGCGGCGTGAGCGGGTCGAAACCTTGACCGCGCAGACTGAAAAAGCCCTTGATGTCACCGTACAAAAAAGGGCCTTACAGTCTGGAACCCTAAAATCAGGAGAAATGGGGCTTGGCGTTTTTATCGCTAAAACTTTGATAGAGCGGACAGGCGGACGTGTGAATTTTTCACGTGCGACAGAGCTGGGCGGTGCAAGGGTTCGAATCTATTGGGAAAAGGGCGCACTCAGAGGACGGTAAAAATTTATCCGTATTGGGTTTCATATCTGATATTCTTAGCTCTGATATTCTTCGTTCTGATATTTTGGGGGGTGGCATTTCTACATAGATATTTTCTAGAAGAGACACTTTGCAAAATTCAATTATGTGCCTATATCTTAATCGGGTCTCTTGAGGGGGACCCAATTTTAATATCGTATGTCCGATGTTAATCTATGCGGAGGCCAAGGCTTTGCCAAACGACCAGACTGAATATGTAATACCGAATGATAATACCTTATTGATTTTGGATGATGATGGCCCGTTTCGAAACCGTATAGGGCGGGCGCTTACGCAAAGAGGGTTTGCGGTCAATGCGGTGGAGACCGTGACCGAAGCCAAAGCGATTGCCAAGTCGAATCCGCCTGCTTTTGCGGTGTTGGATATGCGACTTGAAGACGGTAATGGTTTGGACGTTGTCGATGTACTGCATGAACTGCGACCCGATTGTAAAATGGTGATGCTGACAGGCTATGGTAATTTGGCGACCGCAGTCTCAGCGGTAAAGCGCGGGGCTGTCGATTACCTCGCAAAACCAGCCGATGCCGATGATGTGTGTAAAGCCCTTCTTGCGCCGCGCGGTGAAGCGCCAAAGCCGCCTGAAAACCCGATGTCGGCGGATCGTGTGCGTTGGGAACATATTCAACGTGTTTATGAACTCTGCGGGAAAAATGTATCAGAGACGGCGAGGCGTTTGAATATGCATAGGCGCACTCTGCAACGTATACTTGCCAAACGCGCTCCGCGTTAGAGGTAAAAGTTTATACGGTCTGGCTGTGCGAAGGCAGGATTGACACGCCATAAGAAGTGTTTTTTAAGCTTTGTCGGCTACTGAAACCTATGACTGAAATTTCTATTTCCCATATCCCGTATTCCGAATGGTCGCCACGCGCAGTGGCCGATGCAAGACGCGCGAGCCAAGCGCAATATGTTTACGGGTTTACCGATATTTTAAAATCAGAAGCCCCGATGCAGGCGCTCAACTTGTTCCAGACTTATGCCAAGGCGGGCGGTTTGATGAAGATTGCTCGGCCCGTGCGCCGCCAAATGGAACGGGCTATATTATTGGCTGAAAAATCGGGCGAGGTTCTGATTGAGCGCGAAGATGATAGTGAGGCGACGGACGAGAACGATTCTGTGTCGTGGATTGTGCGTCTGCCCGACCAAGAGCGTGTCATCGTCCGCACGCTTGGCCCCAGAGGGTTTGCCGATATTCCCATGTCAGAGTTAGCGGCCGTTGTGCTTGAAATCCGAACCTCGGATGAGTTAATGGGCCGCGAAGAGATTTACCGCTCTGTGCTCGATTTCTACGGGCTGCAAAAACTGACAGCGCTTGTGCGCAGACGCTTGGATAAGGTGCTCGAAACGTATTTTTAAACTGTGTTTCAGAACTTAAACTGAGCGACTGACTTAATGCTATGTGGTCCGTATATATTGGAGTTTATAAGTTAATTAGGGTCTGAACCCGATTTAAGTGATGACGAATGGGCGGTTATCGCTCCATTTTTACCAAAGCAGACACGCGGCCCGACCCGGAAAGACGACCGACAGGTTCTGAACGGTATTTTCTATATTCTGCGCACGGGCGCGCCGTGGCAAGATCTGCCGGAACGATACGGCCCGCGGACAACGGTTTATAACCGTTATGTCAAATGGGGCCAGCGCGGGGTCTGGAAGTCGATATTTGATGTATTGGCCGAAGAAGATGAGGACAGTCCCGGTCTTTATTGATGCGTCGATTGTCAAAGCCCACCGTGCGGCGGCGGGGGCTAAAAAAGGGGGCATAAAAACAGAGAGTTGGCGGCAGGTATTGGACGCTCACGCGGAGGAGGAGGGGCGCACAAGTAAGGTTCACGCCGCTGTAGATGCGAAGGGACGGCCCTTAAGACTAGGGATTTCTGCGGGAAATGTCCATGACAGCCGGATGATGCACCTGTTTCTGGACTGGCAGAAACCTCCCTTGGCTATTGTTGCCGATAAGGCCTATGGCAGTGCCAAAATCAGACAGCAGATTGCAGATGAAGCGGCGCTTGCGGTCATTCCGTCCAAGACGAATGCCCGCAATCCTATCCCG
>CALCKU010000075.1 GCA_937965735.1 uncultured Caulobacterales bacterium | reverse complement strand
AAACAATAGCAATTGCCGTTGAAATAGAGAGTGTATGCAAGCCAGTACCCCCCGTGCCGACAATATCAATTGCGCCTTTTGGGAGTGTCACGGAGGTCATATGCTGTCGCATAACTTTTGCGCCAATTTGAATTTCACGCGATGAAAGGCCAATCATTTCAAGGCCGAGGAGAAAGGCGCTTATCTGGGCTTCTGTCGCCTCGCCCTGTAAAATACTTGTTAATGCGGCTTCGGTCATCGCGGCTGACGGGCGGTCATTATTTGCTAAAACAGCAAAAATTTCTGTCTCAAAAGCCACGTTTAAAACCCTGCAAGATCAAGGAAGTTTTTGATAAGCGCATGCCCGTTTTCAGAGGCAATCGATTCAGGATGAAATTGTAAGCCGTGAATCGGACGGGTTTTATGCATAAGGCCCATGATTTCGCCGTCATCTGTCCAAGCATTAATCGTAAGCGGATCTGGAAAACTTTCGCGTTCAACCGCAAGGCTGTGATAGCGTGTAGCTTTAAAAGGTGTCTCTAAGCCTTTGAATAAACCTGTTTTATCGTGGTGAATATCCGATATTTTTCCGTGCATTATGGCTTTGGATTGAATAATTTTTCCGCCAAAGGCTTGGCCAATGGATTGTTGGCCTAAGCAAATACCCAGTATTGGCAAGTCATTTGGGCTTTGCGCGATTAAGTCTAGGCAGATACCGGCGTCATTTGGCGTGCAAGGCCCAGGGGATAATAATACGGCTTTAGCCCCAAAAGTGAGTGCGTCTTTAACACTGATTTGGTCGTTTCGAATGACTTGAGTTTCGGCACCAAGTTCTTGTGCGTAATGCACGAGATTATAAGTAAAACTGTCATAATTATCGATCACGAGCAGCATATTAATTCCGATCAAACTTTACGCTTTGTTCAGCCGCGCGAAACAGGGCCGCTGCTTTGTGCAAGGTTTCTTCATATTCTAATTTGGGGACTGAATCCATGACAATACCAGCGCCAGCACGGACATGTAAGGTTTCGTCTTTTATAACAGCTGTACGCAATACAATCGCCGTATCCATATCGCCGTTACAGGAAATATAGCCAACAGCGCCCGCGTAAATACCGCGTTTCTCGGTTTCTAATTCGTCGATAATTTCCATCGCCCTAACCTTGGGGGCACCAGACACCGTCCCTGCCGGGAAACCAGCAAAGAGGGCTGAGAGTGTGTCTAAACCGTCTAATAATTTGCCTTCAACGTTTGAAACAATGTGCATGACATGGCTATAGCGTTCGATCATAAATTTTTCGGTGACAGATACGCTACGGGGTTTCGAAACGCGCCCAACATCATTCCGTCCTAAATCCAGCAACATCAAATGTTCAGCATTTTCTTTTGGATCACGCTTAAGTTCGGCTTCATTATCTAAATCTTGCTGAGGCGTTTTTCCGCGAGGGCGCGTGCCTGCAATGGGGCGTATAGTCACTGTACCATCACGAAGACGTACTAAAATCTCAGGCGATGATCCGACAATAGAAAAATCTTCAAAGTTTAGGAAGTATAAAAAGGGCGACGGGTTCAGACGCCGCAAAGAACGGTACAGAGCAAAGGCGCTAGCAGGCATAGGTGCCTCTAGGCGTTGCCCAATCACAACTTGGAACACATCACCCGCTTCGATATATCTTTTGGCGCGTTTAACACGATCTGAAAATGTCTCTAATGTCGTGCTGTGTTTTGGTGTGATTGTAACGGCGTCGATCGCGTCATTTGCCATTTGTCCAACGGGTCGATGAAAGTCCGCTTCGACCTGTTCCAAGCGCTCGCAAGCCTGTTTGTAGTGTGATTTGACCGAAGCATCACAAGCAAAATTTTCAGCAGGATAGATTGGCGTGCCAATCAGTATTTCTTGTGCGACTTGATCAAAAATACAAAGGATTGTCGGGCGAACCATAACCGCATCGGGTGTCCCAATCGGATCAGGGTTGGGTGGCCCTAATGTTTCGACTTGGCGGATCATATCATAGCCCATATAGCCAAATAGGCCTGCCGCCATAGGCGGAATCCCGTTTGGAAGATCAAAGGCGCATTCCTTTTGCAAAGCTCTCAATGCGGGTAGAGGTGTGTCTGCTAAGGGTTCAAAGGGGGCCCCCGATCTTGATAATTCGCACTGATCGCCAAAGGCCCGCCAAATCAAATCGGGTGAGAAACCAAAAAAAGAATATCGCCCTCTTTGTTCACCGCCTTGGACCGATTCATATAAAAAAGCGTAAGGCTTGCCTTTCGCTATTTTCATATAGGCGGAGACAGGTGTATCTAAATCATTGATGATACGTTTATAGACAAGCTGGGGTGTTTTTTTATTATACTTGCGTTCGAAAGCCTTAAAATCTGGAAAAATTTCTGATGTCATTAGGGTTCACTAATGCCGAGGGTCTGACGCACATTCGCTTCATATTCTTGAACAGGGTTTTCTTTAGTGATGGCGTTTTGATAAGCTTGTTGCAAATCAGAAGACAAAGCATTGGTCGCTTGTTCTTGAATGACATCGGCAAATTGTCCTGCCAATCCATCTTGATTTGGAATAATATCGGTTATCTTGGCAATTTGTCTTGTAAGCGGCACTGCGCCACGGCCCCGCTTAATGTCGCCAACTTTTCCTTCTAAAATCCCAACGGTCACTTGTCCGCCCGTCGATGTTCCCGGATTGGAACGCACAAGAACCACATCCTCCAGAGTGGCCCCGTTTCCAACCTCTTTTGCAATTTCTTCTAGCGTTACGCCTGTTTGCGCTTTGCTCGCAAGATCAAGCATTAAATCATTGATAGAGGTGTCGATTTTCTCTGTCTTCCACGCGGCAATCGCTTCATCTTTTACGGTTTCAAACGGACGTAAAACTTCGTCTTTAATATCATCGACTCTGATAGACGCCCAACCGCCTGTAGAGGTTTGGAAGAGATCCGTTTGATAACCCAGATCGTTCGTGAAAATGGCAATAAGTATGGTCTCGTCCTCGGCTATGCCGGGTATCCGATTTATACCTGAAAGGCGAATACCGTCTTCACTCGTGCCTGTACGGTCAATAAAATCAAGGCTTGCAAGTCCGTAACCAACCTTTTCGGAAATTTCTTCAAGCGTTAAACCATCTGTCATAGCGTCTTCAATTTCGCCTGTAATATCGTAGAGTTTTTCTTCGGCTAAATCCTTAAGCAAGTCAGCCTTTATCTCGGCTTTCATATCGTCATAATTAGGCGATTGGGCAGTATTGATCGCGGTGACTTTCACGGCATACCAATTTCCAAGACTGCCAAGAATTGATTTTGCTTTTCCTGCTTCAAGACTGAAGCCAATTTTGGATGTTTCAGGGTCAAAAATATCATCAGCCTCTACGTCTGTATAGGTGATAGGGGCGATTAAGCCAAGGCTCGTCGCAATGGCCGTTGCGTCTTCGCCTGCATTCAAGCGATCAACCACTTGCTTGGCTGTCGCTTCGTCTGATGTTGTGATTTGAATTATAGACCGGGTTTCATTCGACCCTAATTCACCGAGTTCAATTTTATAATCAAAAGCGGCTTTGATTTGTTCTTCGGTGACTTCAATGTCAGGGGTCAGATCAACTGGTTCCAGTCGAAGCAAACTAACGCGCCTATATTGCGGAGCTGTATACCGCGCCGCATTTTGGTTTATATAAGACTTTAGGACTTCATCGTCCGGTGTTTGCGGGGCTGGAACAGAAGCTTCTGACAGTGTCAAAACCTGTGCTTTGCGTTGTTCTGTTAGAAACTTATAACGGTCTTCGGCAAAGGCAACTGGCGCTTCAATGCCTTTAATAATTGCAGGAACAATTTGTTGGCGTCGTAGGGATTTATAAATATCGTTCTCAAATGTTGCGCGCGTAATCCGATTTTGCATTAAAACTTCGTCGAGTTTTTTCTCGCTAAACTTATTTGTAATGGGATCTTGGAATGTCGGAATTTCTTTGACCAATTCACGCGCTGTTTTTCGATTTACACCAATACCAAGATCATTGGCGTCCAAGGCTATTACGGCTTCGATAAGTGAGCGTTGTAGAATTTGCGTGTGAATACCTTGGTCAAAGGCTTCTTGATTTGTCAGTTGTTGACCACTATCGCGCCCTCGCGCTTGTAGTTCACGCCTGAAGTCAGATTCGAATTCTGGCAGACTAATATCGACATCACCGACTGAAAGCGCCGCATTTTTATTTTGCGGCGTGAAAACATCGCTCACGCCCCATACAGCAAAGCCAATAACGAGGAGGCCAATTAATATGCCAACTGCTGTTTTTTGAATTTTACCGCCAATTCCTTCAGCCATATATCCGTCCAGTCTTATACAAGAGAGTGCTTTGTCTTTAATATGGGTCTACATAGCGAGGCGCGTGTCTAATCACAAGCTATGCCTTACGAATTTTGGTTGAAACCGCAGTGTTGAAGCCGCATTGTAGAGTCAGTCACATTTTGGGATTCGTTTGGATAGGCAGGATTACAGACTATGAAACCACTCATCGCTGGAAATTGGAAAATGCATGGCGCGCCTGATTGGTATGACTACCCGTCTCGTTTTAATGCTCTACTTCCTGAAAATGACCGTAAGGCATTGGATATTTTGATGTGTCCGCCGGCTCTTTTTATTGAATCACTTGTCCGAAAGAGTTCTGAACTTAATATTCATGTTGGGGCTCAGAATTGTCACGCGGAAACCTCAGGCGCTCATACAGGCGAAATCAGCACAGAAATGCTGAAATCCGTTGGGGCGCGTTTCGTAATTGTCGGGCATTCGGAGCGTCGAGCAGACGGTGAAATGGATGCAGATATACTAGCCAAAGCCTTGGCTGCAATACGCGGTGGAATTACACCCATTGTTTGTGTTGGCGAGACATTACTCGAGCGCGAATCGGGTCACGCAAATAATGTTGTGACGGCGCAACTGGTCGCCAGTCTGGGGGGGGTGGATTTAACTACAGGACCAGAGATTGTTGTCGCTTATGAACCCGTTTGGGCAATTGGCACGGGCATGACGGCGACCCCTGATGATATTGTCGCAATGCATGCGCGGATCAGGGCTTATGTTGGGCCTAAAATACGCATTCTTTACGGCGGGTCAGTAAAGCCGAACAATGCGAAAGAGATTCTTAAAGCACCAAATGTCAACGGAGCTCTGATAGGCGGGGCGAGTTTGGATATGGACAGTTTTGCCGCAATTGCAAAAGCGGCACTTTAAACCTGAATATCAAACTTTCTGTGAATTTTATAACCCCTGTGAGTTTTAAAACTTCTGTGAATATCAGAGGGCTGTATAGCCGCCGTCTACAGAGAGAATGGTTCCCGTAATATGCGGCTCTCTAGCCAGAAAAAGAACGCTACGGGCGATTTCTTCTGGTTCCGCGATAGACCCTATGGGAATGCTTTTAATATTTCGGTCAACGACAGATTGAGCCCGTTTCGTATCTGTGTGGTTTGAAAACAACATTGGAGAATTGATTGCGCCAGGGGCGACCGCATTCACAGTAATTTTACGCGGTGCAAGCTCAAGCGCCATTGTCTTTGTGAGCTGATCCACAGCGCCCTTGGACGCGCAATAGGCAGCCAATCCAGCCGCGCCGACTTGTCCACATGTTGAAGACAAATTTACAATCGCGCCACTCTGAGCATTATGGTGTTTTGCAAATGCTCGGGAGAAATAAAATACGCCGTCCACATTAATCGCCATGAGCTGTGACCATTCTGCATTCGACGTTTCTTGGGCTGTTTTTCGTAAAATCGTGCCTGCATTATTGATTAAAATATCTGGTTTGCGACCAAAATATTCATAGGCTTTAATCATGGCGGTTTCTGCTGTTTGAGGCTCTGTAACATCACCAGCCAGATATTGAGCACTCTTGCCAATATCTTTGCAAGCCGTATTAAGTTTATCAGCATTGCGACCAATGATTAAAACGTTCGCCCCATTGGATTGAAACTGTTTGGCACAGCACAAACCAACCCCGCTCCCGCCGCCTGTGATGAGGATAGTTTTATGATTAAAATCAATAGCTTGTGCTGACATGCTTACCCTTAAAGCTTTAGTTTTCTAAAGGCTTGGGAGCGGCAGTTTCGCCATGCGCCCACCCGCCACAATAATTTCCTGCCCAGTGATAAAGCCCGCTTTTTCACTCGCTAAATAGACAGCTGTATTGGCTATGTCTTCGGGAAGGCCCAATCGCCCAATCGGGTGGAGGTTTTTAATCTCTTCATCGACTTTTGCGCGGTCAGGATATTGTGCCAATAATTGTTCGTTAAAGGGTGTGTTTATCCAGCCCGGCGCAATCGCATTACAGCGTATGCCGTACGGGCCATATTCAAGCGCTGTGTTATGAGTAAAGCTTGCTACTGCGCCTTTGGACGCGCCATAAACACCGTGCAAAGGGTTTGCGCCAAGGCCTTCAATCGAACTAATATTGACAATTGCAGGGTGCTTTGAAAGTCCATTGGACATTAAGGGAAACGCTAATTTAGTCATTAAGAATACGCTGCGTACATTCACCGCCATGACGCGGTCCCATTCTTCCACGCTCATGTCTTTAATCGGAACTTCAATACAAATACCTGCATTGTTTATAAGACCATCTAAGCGTCCATAGGTTTTATCCATATAGGCCATAAGCGAGTTGACACTGTCTTCAGCGGACACATTGGTTTTGTAGAAATCAAAGGCTGTATCTTCTGGAGGATTTAAGTCTGCAATAACGACCGCCGCGCCGTCTGCTTTAAAACCGTTCGCTATTGCTAATCCGATATTTTGTGATCCCCCTGTCACAAGAATGACGCGCTTATTCTCTGTTGAATTACCCATGATAGGCGATAACCCTATTACGCATAGAGCCAAGATTTTGGATTTTAGGCTGCATTATATCACCGGGTT
>CALCKU010000074.1 GCA_937965735.1 uncultured Caulobacterales bacterium | reverse complement strand
ATTTTTAAATGCTTTTTTTGCGCGTTCTGAGATTTCGATTGGACGTGATCGCATTAAATAATCGGCCTGTTCTACAAAATCTTTCAAAGTTTTTACGCGGGGTTTAAGGGTATCCATAGCGCGGAGTAGCGTGTTCCTGAGTGTTTCTGGTAACGGCCCGCCGAAATGCACTTCTAAAAAAGGCATGGCGAGTGCAAGTAATTCGGTGTTCTTTACACGTAGAATATGTTGCGAGTTAATAAAGTCCATTTTGTCAAAATCAAGACGTGCGGGTGAACTCTTTAGACCGTCTAAGCTAAACGCTTTAACCGCTTCGTCGTCAAAAAATAATTCCTGATCGCCGTCTGACCAGCCCAGTTTTAAGAGATAGTTATTTAAGCCGTCGGCGAGATATCCCATATCCCGATACGCTTCTACGCCTAAGGCCCCGTGGCGTTTGGAGAGTTTCTTGCCGTCAGGCCCGTGGATTAAAGGAATATGAGCCCATATTGGTACGTCCCAGTCGAGCGCTTTATAAATTAAAGTTTGCCGACCGGCATTGATTAAATGGTCATCGCCGCGAATAACATGTGTCACACCCATATCATGGTCATCGACCACAACGGCAAGCATATATGTGGGTGTCCCGTCTGCGCGTAAGAGAACAAGATCATCAAAATCCTTATTCTGCCACGTAATATCACCTTGAACTTCATCAGAGATATGTGTGCTGCCTTCGGGAACGCGAAAGCGTATTGTAAAAGGTAAATCTAAGTCTTTTTCGTTGTCCCTATACGGGCTTCTGAAAGCCGTCCCAGAAGGCATATTTTCGCGAATGTCCTTAAGCGCTTCTGGTGTGCAATAACACTTATAGGCGGCACCTTTATCAAGTAAGGTGTGGGCAGCTTTGATATGGGCCTTAACGTTATGAGTTTGGTAAATAATATCGCCGTCTGATTGAAGTCCAAGCCATGCCATACCGTCAAGAATAGCGTCTGTTGCGACTTGAGTTGAACGCGCTTTGTCAGTATCTTCGATACGGAGTTTAAAGTCTCCGCCTGTTTTTTTTGCAAATAACCAGTTGAACAAAGCCGTACGGGCTCCGCCAATATGCAAAAACCCTGTGGGCGAGGGTGCAAATCGTGTAATCACCTTTTTTGTCGTCATTTGCGCCAAAGCATCCTACTCTTTACATGTATAGATTGGACTGCGTATCTCATAAGGAGAGCAAAATTCATAGGGGAAACACACAGAATTGGCGTGAAATTTTTGAGTTTGAGTTCGGTGTACTTAAAAAAACGTTTCGCAATAGGCCGCCTTGGCGAAATATATTTGCACTTTCAGTGTCTTTCGAGAGCGCGATTATTAGCTTTGCTCTCGGTATTGGGCTTTATTTTGGACTACCCTTTGAACCCGATTGGCGCATTTTAGCGATTTTATTGAGTGTCATTGGCGGCCTTCTCTTGATTGTGCAACGCTCAGAAAAAAGGCGTTATAGCCAAATTTTTGTAGGGATGGCCTTGGGCTTTTGTTTGGTGTTTGGTGTTTTCCGAGCCGCCATTCATACGGATATGACGAACACACCTTTTCTATCGAGTGAAAAACAGATTTACCAAATTACGGGTTGGATTGAAGCCATTGAAAAATCGGGAACAGGGTTTCGCTGGCAATTACGGGTTAATGAAATCGAGCATATTCGATATAATAAAAAGATTGAAAACAAACCTTTACGCGTGCGGGTGAAAGCGAAAACAGAAGGGTTTCAAGTCGGGGAAACTATTACAATAAGAGCGTTCATGTCAGCCCCGCCTGGCCCTGTTGTCCCAGACGGATATGATCCCGCGAGGCGGGCTTATTTTCAAGGGTTTGGCGCCTATGGTTTTGCTGTGAGTACGGCTATTCGGGTTGAGGCCTATCCATCAGGACGGATGGAAGCCTTATCCAAACACCTTGCACGGTTTCGTTATAATCTAGCGCATAAAATTTTAGCGCAATCCCCTGAAAAGACGGCAGGGTTACAAGTGGCCCTCTTAACGGGTGTCCGAACCTATATACCCAAAGAGCAAACTGAGGCACTTCGTATTGCAGGGCTAGCGCATATGCTTGCTATATCGGGCCTTCACATGGGTTTACTTGCGGGATCTGGCTATTATTTAGCGACATTAGGCCTTGCTGTGATTGCCCCTTTATCGAGCCGTTATGACGTTCGAAAGTTTGCCGCTTGGGTCGGTATCCTCATGGCCACGGGGTATTTATTATTATCAGGGGCTGGCGTGTCAACACAACGCGCCTATATCATGGCGATCATTGTCTTCGCCGCTGTTTTGCTGGATCGCCGCGCTATTTCATTACGGTCTGTGGCTTTTGCGGCATGGATTACGCTTTTCTTACATCCAGAAAGTTTGACATCCGCTGGTTTTCAAATGTCATTTGCAGCGGCAACGGCACTTGTTTGTTTTTACACCTATTGGCGGCAATTAGGCTTTGAGCGTTATGAAAGAGGGTTCATAGCGCGTGTAAGGCGAAATTTTATAGGCATTACGCTGACCAGCATTGTTGCAGGCGCGGCCACAGCGGGATTTGCGGCATTGCAATTTAACAGAATTGCCCGTTATTCACTTTTGGGAAATTTGCTAGCGATGCCCATCTTTACGGCTGTGGTAATGCCAGCCGCATTATTGGTATTATGTGCGTTGCCCTTTGGACTTGAAAAATATCCGCTATGGTTGATGGGGCAGGGCATTGATCTTATATTCATTATCTCAAAATGGGTTGCTGGGTTAAACGGTTCCGTCATTTACCTGTCGTCTGTACCCAAACCCGTTATGGCTCTGTTCGCTATGGGTTTTACCGCATTATGTATTGCACGTCCCTTCTTTAAAGGCATAGGAGTCGTAGGTATTCTGGTCTGTATCGGGTTTATCGTTTTTGCAAAAACACCTAATATGCGCGTGTCTGACACAGGGAAGATAGCCTTTTGGAACTCAACGCAAACTAAGCTTTGGGTCGAGCGTATCAGAACGGATCGATATGGCCGCGAACAATTTATTCAACGGGCTGGACGTAATGATGTAAAGTTTTCAAAATATACGGACGGTCTAGCCTTGTGTGACGGGCAGGCCTGCCGTTTTGATGTGAACGGGCAAAGGGTATCAATTGTTAAAACCCCCGAAAGTGTAGTGCAAGAATGCACAAATGCGGACCTAATCATTTTAACCGTTCGAAATATTGGGCCTGTTATCCGTAGAAAATGCGCGGCAAAATTACTGGACCGCACGGATTTTAAATCAATGGGAGCAATAGATATTTACGCAAACACATCAGGCCTTGTTTTAAAACAATCAAATCCGAAGTCCCGTCAAACCCGCCCATGGTCAAGCGGAAGTCAGAAAAATTTCAAACTAAACTTTGCATATCCAAGATGAATGTTATTGATAGCTACGAATAAGTCCGACAAGAATGCCTTGGACTTCAACTCTGTCAGGGCCAAATTTACGGGTTTCGAAATCGGGATTTTCTGCAATTAATTCAATGCCTTGCGGAGTTTTATAGAGGCGCTTTAAAGTCGCTTCTTCTTTATCAACTAACGCAACAACAATTTCATTGTTACGTGCCGTATTGGCACGACGAATAACAACAATGTCACCGTCTAAAATCCCTGCATTCATCATGGAGAGGCCTTCGACTTCAAGGGCAAACAGGTCTGGCCCCATCATATTTGGCGGAATTGATACCTTATTATAAGCATCCTCTATGGCGGGAATGGGGCTACCCGCTGCGATTTTACCAACAAAAGGAATTTCATTTTCATCATTCGCAACAATCAAATCTGGGTGCGTTTTGTCTTCAGTCGGAAGTTTTATAACTTCTAAGGCACGCGCTTTATTTGGCAGACGACGAATAAAGCCTCGCTCTTCAAGTGCTGTAATCAGACGATGAATGCCAGACTTTGACGCTAAGCCTAAACTGTCTTTCATTTCATCATAAGAGGGCGGTACGCCTTTTGTTTTAATTCGCGTATCAATAAGAACGAGCAAATCTTTTTGCTTTTGCGTTAACATATAAAACCTTCCTAACGCTCCGAAAACCTATTCGAATCGTATTGAACAAATTAGCAACATGTACTTTTTGTTCTATAGATGTTCTTTATTTTGTCAAGTGAAGGTGAGTGTGTGCGTTGCACGCTGTATCGCGTCTTGACGCATAAGACTTTCACCGATGAGAAAGCCTTTAGCGCCATATGCCGTTAAATGGACGATGTCAGTGGCTGTAAATATTCCACTTTCTGCGATTAGAGTTACAGGATTGGGTACAAATTTAGCCAGATCTTCAAAAGTTTTGAGAGTCGTTTCAAATGTTCTAAGGTTGCGGTTATTAATACCAATAAACTTTGCTCCCAAATTGAGGGCGCGTTCAAGTTCATGTTTATCATGCGTTTCGACCAGAACATCCATGCCGTGATGCTCGGCCTCTTGGATTAAAGCGCGGGCCTGATGATCCTTTAACATTGCCATTATCACTAAAACACAATCCGCGCCCATAGCACGGCTTTCTGTGATCTGGATTGGATCGAGCATAAAGTCTTTACGAAGCAAGGGGAGGGAGACAGCCTCTCGTACCGCTCTAAAAATGGCTTCACTGCCTTGGAAACTTGGGCCGTCTGTTAATACCGAAAGGCAGCTCGCGTGTCCGAGTGCGTAACTTTTGGCGATTTCAACTGGATTAAAATCTTGGCGAATAACGCCTTTTGATGGGCTCGCTTTTTTAATTTCTGTAATTAAGGCAGGCCTGTCTCTTGAAATACGTTTGATCGCGTCCATAAATCCAAGCGGTGCGGTTTGTGCTTTAGCTATGGCCCTCAGCTCTGCATGAGATATTTTTGACTTTAATGCCGCAACTTCTGTGGCTTTATAGGCCGCAATTTTTTTTAAAACATCAGTCATTCGATATCTCAATCAGTTGGGCAAGTTTGGCTTTTGCCTTACCGCTATCAATGGACTCTCTTGCCATTGCCATACCTATATTGAGGTCTGAAGCTTTGTCAGCGATAAAGAGTGCTGATGCCGCATTGAGTAATACAATATCGCGGTAGGGGCCTGTATCGCCGTTTAAGAGAGCTTTTAGGGCTTTTGCATTTTGACGGGGTATTCCGCCGCGTAGGGCGTCTATGCTGACCCGTTTTAAACCGTAATCTTCTGGGACTATTTCTCGTTCAGAGAGTGTGCCATTTTTTACCACGGTTACAAAGCTCACGCCTGTTGTTGTCAACTCATCTAAACCATCTGAACCATGAACAACCCAAATATGATCTGCGCCGAGTTCATTGAGCGCTTTGGCGATGGGGTGTCTTAAACGGTTTTCACTGACACCTAAAAGCTGTCGTGTGACATTTGCAGGATTACAGAGCGGCCCTAACACATTAAACAGTGTGCGAATTTTAAGCGCACGACGGGCCGGGCCAACATGGCGCATGGCGGGGTGATGGTTTGGGGCAAACAAAAATCCAATGCCCGCTTTCTCGACGCATTCCGCTGCTTTTTCGGGGGAGATGGAGAGCGCGACCCCGAGTTCTGATAATGTGTCTGCTGTCCCAGTCAGACTACTGGCGGCACGATTTCCATGTTTGGCAATGACGGCTCCAGCGCCCGCACAAACAATAGCACTTGC
>CALCKU010000073.1 GCA_937965735.1 uncultured Caulobacterales bacterium | reverse complement strand
AATATTTTAAAAGAGCATTGCAAGTCTGAACTTGGCGTGGAGCATTTGATTGGCACCGTCAAAGACACTGTCCTTGGGCAATCGGGTGAGATTGAAACTTTAAAACTCACAAACGATGAAGGCGCATTTGAGTTACAAGCTGATTTGTTTTTAGATTGCACAGGCTTTCGCTCTCTTTTACTTGGCGAAGCTCTGGGCGTGCCTTTTGTCTCTAATGAGCAATATCTATTTAACGACAGAGCTCTGGCCGTTCGCGTACCATATGAAGATCCCGATACTCCGATTGCCTGTCATACTTTATCTACGGGGCAAAATGCGGGCTGGATCTGGGATATTGGATTAACCAATCGTCAGGGCATTGGTCATGTTTATTCAAGCCAATATTTATCAGACAGTAAGGCCGAAGAGAATTTACAAAAATATATTGGGCGGCCCATCGACGATTTGAACGTTAAAAAAATTAAATTTAAATCGGGCTACCGTGCAAAAACATGGGAAAAAAATTGTGTGGCCATAGGGCTATCGGGTGGGTTTGTGGAACCCCTTGAGGCCACGGCCATTATGCTGGTTGAAGTTGTGGCGCGACACATTGCTGAAAATCTACCCGTTGATACAAAATCAATGGAGGTCACAGCAAAACGGTTCAATCGCCAAATGGATTATCGTTGGTCACGCATAACAGACTTTCTTAAGCTCCACTATATGTTGACGCAACGTCCTGAACCCTATTGGCAAGCCCATACAGATCCGAATAGTATTCCAGACAGCCTTAAAGAAGATCTTGAAATCTGGAAAAGCAGAGGGCCGATCAAATCCGATTTTGACGGTGTTGCCGAGCTGTTTCCAGCCGCAAGTTATCAATATGTGATGTATGGCATGGGGTATAAACCAGATTACGCCAAACAAGCTTACCTCTACACACAACACCAACAGGCTGATCGTATTCGTCATAAAAACCAACGTATGACAGAACAATTATTACAAACTTTGCCGCCACATCGTGGCTATATTGAACATTGGCTAAGTCATTCATAAGCTCTTTAAGACCTTGATTGAATAGACTTCTGACAGGATAATTTATGGCATTATTAAAAGCCCTTTCCGCAAAGGATCATGCAGGTCTGCACATAGCGGATGATAGTTTTGTCAAATTTGTAAACGACAAGCATATGTTGGCCATTCGTGTGACTGAAATCAGTCAAGCGGCTTGTGATTTCCCAATCTTTATGACCCGCCAACCCAATGGAACGATGGGCCTCTCTGCCGTAACAAGTTTTCAAACCCATGAAAATCTTTTTATCCGTGACGGGCAATGGAATTCAGTCTTTCGCTCTTCAATTTTACAAACATACCCGCTCTTTTTAATGCAATCTGAAGACGGTAGCGCGCAGCCCGTCTTAGGTATTGATGACTCCCTCACGCTTGAAAAAGAAGGCGGACAGCCATTATTTGATAAACACGGAAAGCCCGCTTTATGGCTGAGTGGTGTGAAGGCGACCCTTATGCAAGACATACAAAATGTACACCATACTCTTGAATTTTGCGATGCGCTTTCAAAGCTTGATCTGTTTAGGGCAATCAATATCGTCGTGCATTATATGGATGCGGAAGTGCATACGATTACGGGTTTAAATACAATCCACGAAGATGGTTTAGCCGCTTTATCAAGCGATGACGTGAAACAGCTCCATGATAAGGGTTATTTCGGGCCAATCTATTCCATGTTGAGCTCATTGCATCAATTGAATGCTCTAATCAGGCGCAATAATGCAAGCCCGACATGCCCCAAAATAAAGAATATCACGCTCGAAATCTCTAAATTAAAACCTTAATCAAACGACTGAACGTTTCCCGTCAAATGCTCTGAAAGTCTTCAATGTCCAAGATGATTACTGTCTCCGAAAATAATGTTTTTTCGCTCACAAATTCAAAGTTTTCTTATGTGTTCATGGCCTCACCAGAGGGTGTAATGCAGCACATTCATTACGGCGGCCCATTACGCGAGCCTCTCAAAGCCTCTGTTCATCACCTCAGAACACAACGTGAAACGGCTTCGACCTATCAAGGCGGACAATATTTCAGCTTGTCTGACACGCCGCAAGAATATCCAAGTTTTGGTACATCTGATTACCGGTTCCCCGCTCTGCATGGCCGTAACTCAGATGGTAATACAGTTTATTCACTTGAATATTTTGGATATGAAATTGTTAAAAAGAAACCGCGTCTCAAAAAAATGCCAACAGCCAGAGGCGGGAAATCTGAAACGCTTATTATAACACTCAAAGACCCATTGCATAAGCTAACAGTCGAGCTTTATTACACGATCTATGAAGATTACGGCGTCCTTGTGCGCGCGGCCAAAATGAAAAATGAAGGCGATAAAGAGCTTCAACTTCAACACGCTTTTAGTTCCGCACTTGATCTACCGCCACAAGACTATGAAATTATTCATATGCACGGCACTTGGTCGCGCGAATTTAACGTTGAACGCATTGATGTTCCCAAGGGGCGTTTCGTCGTTGATTCTGCGCGTGGTACATCCAGTGCCGCGCATAATCCTTTCTTAGCCCTTGTGCAAAAAGGAACCACGGAGGATTACGGCCGGGTTTACGCCACGACACTTATTTATAGCGGTAACTTTGCGTTAAGCGTTGAAAAAGGCGAGTTTGAAGATGTGCGTTTACTGGCTGGGATTAACCCGTTTAATTTTCACTGGCGTCTTAAACCCGGTAAGACATTCTGTACACCAGAAGCCTTGCATGTTTACGCCGATAAAGGGCTCCGCTCTATGAGTCATCAATGGCATGATTTTGTTCGTGATAAAATTTCGCCAAAGCAATTTCGTCATGTTCCGCGTCCGACTTATTTGAATACATGGGAGGCGGCATATTTTGATGTTGATGAAGATAAAGTTCTACATCTTGCCGACAAAGCCAAAGACATCGGAGTGGACATGCTGGTACTTGATGACGGATGGTTTGAGGGCAGGCGGGATGATACATCATCACTTGGCGACTGGATCGCTGACGGCGCCCGTTTCCCGTCAGGGATTCCAGCCTTGGCGGCGAAAGTCAAAGCTAAAGGGCTTAAATTTGGTATCTGGTTTGAACCTGAAATGGTCAACCCCAAGAGCCAGCTTTTTGAAAACCACCCAGATTGGATATTACATGTACCGGGACGAAAGCCCTCATTGGGACGCAATCAACTGACACTTGATCTCTCACGCCCCGAAGTCATTGATTACCTGTTTGGACAAATTGACGATATATTGTCATGCGGTGATATTGATTATGTCAAATGGGATATGAACCGTAATATGACAGAGGTCGGCTCTGCCGCGCTCCCAAAAAATCGCCAACGCGAAGTCTCGCACCGCTATATTCTCGGGCTTTATGATTTGCTCAGGCGCTTAACGGCTAAATATCCAACTGTGTTATTTGAGAACTGCGCGAGTGGTGGGAACCGATTTGATCTAGGCATGCTGAGCTATATGGCGCAAGGTTGGACGAGTGATATGTGTGACCCTATTGGACGTTTAGAGATCATCAATGGCTGTTCTTACCTCTATCCACTTGATGTCACAGCCGCTTATATCGGGCCATCACCTAATCATCAAAACGGACGCATTTCGTCGATTGAAACGCGGTTTATGGCAGGTGTTTTTTGTGCCGCGCGCGGCGTGTCTTTAAACGAATCCGATATTGATACCCATAAAGAAGAGCTTCAAAGCCTAATGAAATTTGCCAAAGCAAGTGCCGCGAATATGGTCGGTGGTCGGTTTGACCGCTTGATTAAAAATAAAAATGAAGTTTGTTGGCAATACACAACACGTGATGAGCGCACGGTCTATCTCGCATATTTCCATAAATTATCTGCACCAAATTTACCCTTTAGACGCGCGCGATTATGCGGTCTCGATCAAGATCGTGACTATATGTTAGTGGAGGACGGATCCTATTACGGGGGGGACGCTTTAATGCAAAGCGGAATGCCTTTGCCCTATGTGAGTACTGGGCATGTGAGGGAGAGCGTACGCTATATGCCTAAAGGAGATTTTTCTGCCTATTTGTTTGAATTTAGGCGGCATGAGGGATAGGTTGATTTATAAAAATAAATAGAAGCACAAGGCTTTAACACCGATTTGGCGTGTCGTTATTTGACGCATCAAAAGATGATAAAAATGTCTTGTTTTTAAGAATGTCAATCTAACGAATGGATTGACGAATGGGGAAATAAATGGATTTACAGCTCACACAATTTGTCGTGTTTATTGCGATTACGGCGCTTATAGCCTTTACCACCTATTGGTTTTGTCGGGGGGCGCGTGACGGCGTAAATGCAAAGGGTGCAGACGGCGAGCAGGAATACTTCCTCGCTGGCGGCTCTCTGAAATGGTACTTTGTTGCGGGCTCGATTACACTCACGAATTTATCAACCGACCAACTGGTTGGCATGAATGGCAATCAAATGGCTTTACTTGCGTGGTGGGAACTCGCCGCCGTTGTCGGGCTATCAATCCTCTGTTTTGTATTTATCCCTGTCTATTATAAATATAAATGAACAACGACAACCGAGCTATTGGAAAAGCGCTATAAAAACCCCCATATTAGGGCTTTAATTTCTATTCTTTTCCTTTTGGGGAACATTTTCATCTTCTTGCCAGCCATTCTTTACGGCGGTTCGCTGTTTATGCAGAACATGTTTGGTATTGATGTGAATCTCTATATTATTGCAGCGATATTCGCTGTGATTGGTTCCGCTTATGCCATTTTTGGCGGGCTGAGAGCCGTTGCCGTTTCGGATACGTTTTCAGGTGTGTTATTATTAAGCCTTGCGATTCTCGTAACACTTATAGCGCTCAAAGCGATAAACTTTGATTTCACAGATATCCCAAAAGAACGCCTAACCTTAATCGGTGGCCCTGATTCTGATATTCCGTTCACGACTTTATTCACGGGTATGTTATTTATTCAGATGTTTTACTGGTCAACGAACCAAACGATCACCCAACGGGCTATGGCTTCACCAAGTGTAAAAGAGGCGCAGAAGGGGATTATGGCGGCGGCGGCTATTCGGCTTTTAATCGTACCGCCCATTATCGTCTTGCCGGGTATCGTGTCCTATAAGCTTTACGGGGATATAGGGGACGCCGCTTATGGTCGAATCGTTGGAGATCTTTTACCGCCATTTTTATCGGGCGCTTTTGCGGCGGCGATTGCGGCGGCGGTGTTGACAACATTTAATTCAATTTTGAATGCGTCCGCTGCACTTTGGGTGTGTGATATTCACGAAACCTATTTCAATAAAACGCCTAATGTTAAACGCCTGTCTCTTTGGGTCTCTATAGTCATGGTGCTTTTAGCGTTTGTGATGATACCCATTTTCAACAATCCAGAATCGAGCCTCATCAACACGGTTCAACAACTCTATGGCCTGTTATCAATGCCAATTCTTTCAGCCTTTATTGTGGGTCTGCTTTGGAAGAATGTTGAAGCTTTAGCCATGATTTTGGCCGTCATCTTTGGAGTTGGGTTTTATTTTTATGCCACAAACCCGATAGGGCAGGCGCAAAATATAGATCTCCACTATATACATTTAATGGCAATAACGCTTATTTTGTCAGTATCAGCAGCCCTTTTCCTCAACCGGTTTGTCTTTGGACGCCGTGCGGTGTGGGATGCCCATACGGTCTTTGGCAAAGGTGAGGTCTCCATTTAAAAAGAATGACTCCCTCACTTGATAAGACAATAAAATTTGCAAACAGAAACAACTCGGCCTCATATGAACACGTTATTATGTTATAATATTACTTGACGGTTGAGGGTGGCTTCGAATAGTAAATCAGTGTGAACTTAAAGCGTATAATATACGGCTTAATAAGCGGATTAGCGATTGCATTCTTATGGATGCAATCTACGACGCTTGCGCATGCGACAACCTATACTGATCAGCCCCATGAACATGAGGGTATCAGCTGTGTTATTGTCACTGTGGCTACGCAAGCGGAACTTGTTCTGCCAAGCGGTTCAACCGTTTCGACAGTTATAAAAACGGTCGAATCTACAGAATTCACGCCCCCAAAAAGCTACCAACTTAGCTTACCCCAAGGCCGAGCACCGCCACCTAGAGGCCCGCCCTTAACGTTCTAAAACCTATTTTTTCGTCCGCATATTTGCGGATATCTCTGTTTTAGAAAGTTATTTCCGATGTTTACAAAATCCTTTGCGGTTACAACCGCTATATGCTTATTTTTACCCACTTATGCTTACGCACAATCATCCAATACAAAGCCATCTGATGCATTGGCAACCCTCGATAGTCTTGATGAAATTATAGTTACAGGCTCTCCGCTTAACCGATCTGTGGACGAGGCGATTACAGGCGTATCTGTCTTATCGGGTACGGAACTGAATCTACGACTTATGGGAACAATTGGAGAAACTTTAAAACAAGAACCCGGTGTCTCATCAACCGCCTTTGGCGCAGGCGCATCACGTCCAATTATTCGGGGACAAGGTGGAGATCGTGTCAGGGTCTTAAATAATGGTATTGGTTCTATTGATGCATCTTCGGCCTCGCCTGACCATGCCGTCGCTGCTGAACCCGCCCAAGCCGAACGAATTGAAGTTTTACGGGGGGCTGCTCTTTTACGGTACGGGTCCTCTGGCGCTGGCGGTGTTGTCAACGTGATTGATGGCCGTATACCGCAAGCCATGCCTGAAAATGGTTTAGAGGGTGCCTTCCGCGCGGGAGTTTCTTCCGTTGATGAAGGTCGTGAAATAGCCGGATCGGTGGATAAAGCCCTCGGCAATTTTGTAGTTCACCTCGACGGAACGTTTAAGCAAGCAGACGATTATGACATTCCGGGTTACGCAGAGAGTGCTGGGCTCCGCGCTGCGGAAGCTGCTGAACATGAGGATGAGGACGATGAGGACGAACATCACGAAGAAGAAGAGGCCTTTGGCACGCTCGAAAACTCAGCCATTAAAACCCATTCTATAACGGGTGGACTTTCCTATATTGGATCGCGTGGCTTTGTGGGCGTTGCCTTGCAAAGCTTTGAATCTCAGTATGGTGTCCCGGGCGGTCACGCACATGAAGAGGAAGAGCATGACGATGAAGACCACGAGGACGATGAAGACCATGAGGAAGAGCACGAAGAGGGCCATGACGACGAAAAAGTTACAATTGGCTTGAAGCAAACACGGGTCGATTTAAATGCCCGTCTATCCTTTGATGGGCCAATCGAAACGGTTCAATTTTTTGGTGGATATGCAGATTATAAACACACTGAATTTGAAGGCGACGCGGTCGGAACCGTATTCACAAATGAGGGTTACGAAGCACGACTTGAAGCGATTCAAAAAGAACGTGACGGTTGGGTCGCGGCTTACGGAGTTCAACTGAGAAATCGCGATTTCTCGGCAATTGGGGACGAGGCTTTCGTGCCGCCCACGCAGACCCGCCAATTGGGGATTTATACATTTCATGAAAAAGAATTTGGCGATCTACATTTAGAAGGGGCTGCTAGGCTGGAACAGACACGTCAAGAAGACGTTGCGCAAGGCCGCGATGTAACCTTTGATACGCTTAGCCTATCTGTAGGGGGAGACGTACATCTGACGGATGCCGTTAGGCTCGGTGGTACGGTATTCCGCACAGAGCGCGCACCAACTACTGAGGAATTGTTTTCCAACGGCCCACATCTCGCGACAGATCAATTTGAACGTGGTAATTCAGATTTAAAGAAAGAAGTCTCAACCGGTATTGAATTGGCTTTCCGTCACCGTGAAGCGGGGCATTTTTTAACGGCGAACGCATTCTACACAAATTATGACAATTATATATTCGAGCGCGAAACGGGTGAGATTGAAGACGGTTTATCTGTTTTTGAATTCACAGCTATCGGTGCCGAGTTCTCTGGCTTTGAAATACAAGGTGGCATGGATGTTGCGCAAATTGGTGCTTCAACACTAAAGCTTGATGGTCTTGTGGAATATGTCCGCGCGAAAACAGACACAGGTAATTTACCGCGTATCCCCCCCCTTTCCTTACTGGGAGGCCTGACATTCAGTAATGAACGTTATTCACTTCGCGGCGAAGTTGAATATGTGGACAGTGCAAAAAACCTTTCACAGTTTGAAACCCCTACAAATGACTACACGCTCGTTAATTTGTTCGCGACGACCCCAATAACGCTCGCCGATAAGAAAGTAGAGATATCCGTATCTGTCTTGAACCTCTTTGACTCGACAGCCCGTCAACAGAGTTCGTTTTTGAAGGATGTCGCACCTTTGCCTGGTCGTAATTTCAGACTGGCTTTAACGTCTAAGTTTTAAGAGCGTCCATTTATAAAAGGTTTTACTTTGGCAATAGAATAAAATCGGTTTAGGTTCATCTCGGTAAGGGGCGGGCCTAAACATAATGACAAAATCAGAAATTACCTTAGATAGCATGCGGCTTGATACGCACGATAATGCACCGCGTGGGCGGCTCAACCGTTTTAAAACCGTTATCACGGTTCTTATAACTTTATTGATATTCGGATTTGCACTTTATTTCATTAGACGTGAACTTGGAGCCTATTCTCTAACAGAAATCATTCAAAGCGTTCAAACGATTGCGCTAAAAAATATTAGCTTGGCAATCTTAGCTACAATTTTAAGTTATGCTGGAATTTGTTGTTATGACTATTTAGCGCTGAAATATATCTCTAAAAATTTACCGCTACGAAAAACAATTTTTGCATCATTCTGTGCTTATGCGATTTCAAACACGCTTGGTTTAAGCGTTTTGACGGGTAATGCAGTTCGTTACCGCCTCTATTCAAGTTGGGGTTTAGGGGCAATTGATGTAGCGATTATTGCGTTTGTCACGACCGCATTTTTATCGCTCAGCGGGCTGGCAGTCATGGCGCTGGGTTTGATTATTGACGGAGCCATGTTTGAGCGACTCTTCACAGTGCCAAAAGAACTCTCGGTCGGTATTGGACTTGCCATTCTTATTGTAATTATTGCTGGTTTTATACGGCTTCTTACGGGTGCAAGAACACGTACATTTAAAGGAATTTCGATAAATCGTCCCCCCGCTATAAGGGTCGGAGTTCAGTTTTTTGTTGGCGTTTTGGACTGGATTGCCGCCGCCGCTGTATTATACGTCTTAATGTCAGGCAGTGTTGAATTTTCGTTTTGGATGTTTGTACCAATCTTCATTTCGGCGCATTATTTAGGGGCGATGAGTGGTCTGCCAGGCGGGATTGGTATTTTTGAGGCCATCTTTTTGATACTTGCCCCCACTAGCAGTAAAGTGGATGTCGCGGCAGCCCTTATTGCGTATCGCGCAATTTATTACTTTTTCCCGCTTCTGATTTCAGTTGCTTTGATGAGTATGCATCAAGCGCGCCGATCGAAACTCTCTCTCAAAAAAGGGCAGGAAAAGGCAACGGATTTTTTAGAAATCATCGCACCCACCCTCTATGCTATTTTAGCCTTTGTCGTCGGAACCGTTATGTTAATTTCCGCGACAACGCCTGAAATTATGAGTGATGTTAAGCTGATGTCAAAACTTGTAACCGTGCCGGTTATGCAACTCTCACATTTATTTGCGAGTGCAATTGGCACGCTATTACTCATAGCCTCAATGGGACTATTACGCCGCCTTAGAAACGGGTGGGCCTTAACCGTTTTCTTGTTGATTATCGGATCGATCTTCACGCTTTTAAAAGGCGGTGACCCCAAAGGTGTTGTGTTAATGATAGTCCTAGCGCTTTGTTTATACGTGTCAAAAGAGGCCTTTTACCGGAATGGGCGCGTGACTCAATTACGGCTTTCACTCGCCCGTACAGGTTTAATTATGGGCGCGGTTGGGTTTGCAATTTGGGTAGGGTTTTATGCCCATAAACAAACAGATTATGCCGCGTCTCTGTGGTGGGATTTTGGTTTAATGGCAGATACATCAAGATTTTTACGCGCGACAGCTTTAATCGGGGCAATCTTGGTGATTTACTTTATTTGGCGACTTTTGGCACCACCGCCAAGTTTAGAAAAAGCGGATAATTCAGAAGAATTTTTAAGCCGCGTCCGAACTGTGATACAAAATTCCGAAGGGGCGGGGTCTGAAGTCAATTTGGCTCTGCTTGGCGATAAGCAATTTCTTTTTTCAAAATCAGGAAAATCCTTTATCATGTATGGTGTGAAAGGTCGAAACTGGGTCGCTATGGGCGAAGTTGTCGGTCTGGATTCTGAACGCAAAGAATTGATGCGTGACTTTAGTGAACTTGCCGACCTTTGGAATTCATGGCCAAGTTTTTATAATGTGCGGTCACGAAATTTAGCGCATTTTGTTGATTTAGGCTTCACAGTACAAAAAATCGGAGAGCTCGCCTTAGTCCCCATTAAAGACTTTACGCTCGACGGGCCATCAAAGGCTAAGTTTCGGCATGCACGTAATAAGGGCGCACGCGAAGGCTTAAGTTTTGAAGTCGTTTTTACGGATGCCGAATCTGACATTATGGCACAGCTTAAAGCGGTTTCAGACGATTGGTTGCGTAACCACCAAGGCAAAGAAAAAGGGTTCTCTTTGGGGCGATTTGACCCCAAGGTTTTGTCCCATCAACCCATTGCAATTATTAGAAAAGCGGGTGAGATCATTGCTTTCTCAAACCTATGGGTTGCCCCTGGTGGTAGAGAAATTTCACTGGATTTAATGCGTTACCGAAATATTGGTTTGAACGGAATCATGGATTATCTATTTGCAGAAGTTATGCTTTGGGGCGGGGCAAAGGGGTATCAATA
>CALCKU010000072.1 GCA_937965735.1 uncultured Caulobacterales bacterium | reverse complement strand
TGTTTGACGTTTCCGATGCACTCGGCTTTGAAAGCCCAATGGTCGCACTGGCCGTGTCGATCTTTGAAGACAACGCAGACATATTCCATGTTCAAGCGCTCTACGCCTCTCAGTCAGACGCTGAAATCGCACATAGACCCTATAAAAATGATATCACACTTGAAAGTTTTGTTACACAACTTGATGATGAAGACTGGGTTTCTAAAAGTCAAAAAGGGCTACCCCCCGTCATTGCGGGCCCTTTCTGTGTTTACGGTTCACATGACCGCGATAATATTCCCAAAGACTCCCAATATCCAATCCAAATCGAAGCGTGTCTTGCGTTTGGTACAGGGCATCACGGCACCACAAAAGGATGTTTGCTAACCTTTCAAAGTCTTTTAGAATCCGGTGTCACGCCTAAAAAAGTTTTAGACCTCGGTTGCGGCGCAGGAACCCTTGCGATTGCCTATGCTAAAGCCATGCAAAACTCTGTTCTGGCGACAGATATTGATCCAGACGCCGTGAATGTGACCCGAGACAATGCGCGTTTAAACGCGGTTCAAGATTGGGTTGAAGCGGTTGTCGCAAACGGGTTTGAACACCCCGCCCTTAAAAACCAATCATTTGATTTGATATTTGCCAATATACTTGCTGAACCCCTCATGGCACTTGCGCCCGATATTACAAAAGCACTTGAGCCCAATGGGCGGGTTATTTTGTCAGGTATATTAGATGAAAAAGCGCAAAAAGTCAGTACATGTTACGCAGAATTTGGGCTTACGATTACCCCATGCCCATCTGTTGAGGGCTGGACAAATTTAATCGGACAAAAGCTTGCATTTTAAAATGCATCAGTAAAACTAAATTTAAAAAGCCGACCCTTCTGTAAAGGTCGGCTTTGAAACTCTTGGTGTATTGCAAACATAATGTATCAGAAATAACGCATCAACATTAAGACGCGGCCTAATGCGCGTTAAACATGCAATTAGGACGATTCTAAAGCGCGCGATTTTCGCGGCGATCACGACGCGCGTGACGACGAGCCATAACACTTTTGGTATCAACTTCGCGACGCGCTTGAGCGCCGACAAAAGTTGGAGCAAATTTGCGGGTTTCGTTTGATGTAAATTCAGTTCCGTTAAACTGCGTAGTCATCTTATAGTCCTTGTTCTATGGCCAATGATTGGATCCGGTTCAATAACTTTTATATGCCAAAAAATGACAACACAGAGAACAGACAAGAATTGCAATCAGATATGCATAAAAACATAGCTCACATTAGATATTGGTTAAGAATTGTCCCATCAAAAATATGAGATTAAACTGTATCAATTGAAATTACGCCCTAGCCCTAACAGCAAGGACACCATAAACTACACTTTCAAAATACGCAGTATAAACAGTAAACACCCTAATACAGACGATAGATGTTAGACGGCGACACAGGCAATTAAGGAAGCAGCCATGAAGGACTTCATACCTTTTCAAAACTATAAGGTCCGCGGCGGGCCTGATTTTGGGCACCGCAATCTTCCTTTATTACGCAGCGCAATGAAAACGCAAAATATCAATGTGTTTTTGATTCCACATGAAGATGAATATCAAAATGAATATTTACCCGAGTGCAATGAACGCCTTTTATGGGCGAGTGGATTTTCAGGATCTGCTGGTGCGGCCATTGTAACATTAAAGCGGGCCGTCATGTTTGTCGATGGACGGTATACTTTACAAGTCCGCGATCAAGTCGACCCTGATTTATTTGATTATGACCGATTAGAAGATTCGGGCTTAACGCGCTGGCTATTGAATAATATTTCCAAGGGTGACCGCGTTGGATATGATGCAAAATTGCATAGCCCTAAGGCTTTGGAAAATATTGAAAGAGCCGTTACCTCTGCACACGGTACGCTGGTTCCAATTCAACAAAATCCGATTGACCAAGCGTGGACGGATCGTCCGCCTGCCCCGCTTACCCCGGTTACGATATTTCCAATTTCAGTCGCAGGGGAAACCCATCGTGATAAACAGGCCCGAATAGCCCAAATTCTAAACACAAAGACTGCGGATACATGTTTAATTACCGCTCCCGCCTCTATTGCCTGGCTTTTAAACATTCGCGGAAGCGATGTTATGTGTACGCCGTTACCGCTTTCTACGGCATTCATTCGAGCCAATGGGCATGTAGACCTTTTCATTCACCCCGATAAAATTTCAGATTCGATACGCGCCCATCTCGGTAAGACGGTTAGCGTGCATTCTGACACCGAAATTCTTCAACATATAAAATCTCTAAAAGGGCAAACTGTGCTGATTGATCCTGCGGTCACAGCCGCATGGTATTTTGACCAAGTCAAATTAGCGGGCGCTAAAATTATACAGGGCGACGATCCTATTGCCTTGCCTAAAGCGACTAAAAATAGCGCCGAAATTGCAGGCACGGTCGAAGCCCATAAACGCGACGCGGTTGCACTCATACACTTCCTGCACTGGCTTGATACAGAAGCCCAATCAGGCGAGTATGACGAAATTCAAGCGGCGCAAAAACTTGAATTTTTCAGACACCAAACCCTAAAGCTGAAAGATTTAAGCTTTGAAAGTATATCTGGCGCGGGCGGAAACGGCGCCATTGTTCATTACCGCGTTAGTGAATCCACAACGAAAAAGCTTAAAAAAGGGTCTTTATTTTTAATCGATAGTGGCGGGCAATATATTGACGGCACTACAGATGTGACACGCACGATTCCCATTGGTGCGCCCACCGATGAAATGCGCCAACGCTTTACATGGGTACTTAAAGGCCATATCGCGCTCGCCGAGATTCGCTTCCCTAAAGGCACAACTGGGAGTAATTTAGACGTACTTGCACGGGCAGCACTTTGGTCAAAAGGCTTGGACTATGACCACGGTACAGGTCACGGAGTCGGCGTCTTTCTGGGTGTACATGAAGGCCCGCAACGCATTTCTAAAGCGCCAAATCCTATCGCGCTTCAGCCGGGTATGATTGTTTCAAACGAACCGGGTTATTATAAGACAGGCGCTTACGGTATCCGTATTGAAAACCTGCAATATGTTACAGAACCGCAAGATATTGCAGGTGGGGAGCGTAAGATTCTGGGCTTTGAAACCTTAACCCTTGCACCAATACATAAATCAATGCTCGATAAAGCGGAACTTACAGCACAAGAATTGAAATATATAAATAATTATCATCTAAGAGTTCTGCGAGAGATTGGCCCGCGACTGGATGGCGAAGTCAAGACTTGGCTAGAGGTCGCATGTGCCTCAATTTGACCTTATTGCACACGCATTATCAACTTATGTATCTTAAATAACACAAATTATATAAAACAACCCAAAATACTGAAAATTCTTCGCGACTCACAAAGAAAGCCTTTCGAAAATGCTATCTATTCAGCTTACCAAAACATCTGCGTTTTGTTTGACGGCGCTTTCTCTTATGATCGCCCAAGGACAGCATAGCTTCGCGCAATCATACCAAGACGTTCAAACCTTAAATTTGAATATGTCTGTCCCGAACGCCGAAGTGATGAGCTTCAAAACCTCTGAGTTTCTATCACCAGATTTAATGCAAAGTCCCTATCACACCGTGCAACCCACTGTTCTGAATAACGGCGTATCCAATACTTATATTATTGATACACCGCATGGACAACATAGCCTTCAAGGCACAGAACAAGCAAAGATCAGAATTTTTGAAATTGCCGCCACAGAACAATTGCGTAAAAGAACGATGGTGGGGGCAGCACTTAAATCAACAAGAAACAGAACTGTTAATCTTGTAACAACGCCTATTCGTATTGTCGAACTGGTCGGTGACCGCATAGATGCCGTTGACTCCGCTGAAGATGCCGTTTTCTTTCTTCCTGAAACTGCGGGATATGTGATCGGCGTGGTTCTAAAAGGTGTCGGCGAAATTGGAGTCACAGGCGCGCGCATTGTAAAAGGCGCGGGCAATGCCTCTTGCTCGGGTCTAAACTGTGTCACGGAATTGGGTTCTGACGCATGGTCTGGTATAAATTCAATCGTCGGCAAGCATAATTCAGCACGGCGCCTGCATGCTGAACTCGGCACGAATCCCGAAACCCGAAATAAAGACTTAAGACGTCAGATTGATCGTCTCTCATATGCTGATGCGTATACAGGTACCGCTTATAAAATCGGCTTGGGTACCGGCTATGCCAATATTGATTATTTTAGTCCGGTGGTGACAGGCGTTGGCTATGTCAATAATGGAGAATTTTTAGAATCTTATAAAGACGCACATCGTCTTCGTAATAAAAATAAAGCGAAATTACGGGAATGGGGCGTTACAGAAGCGGATATTAAAACTCTCTACGCAAACCCGTCATATACCAAATCTATGCGCCGTGAAATTGGGGCTCTTTTATTGAAATTTGGAACACCACAATCCAGAAACCGTCTTATCCAAATCGCTAAAGACGCCGAGACACCCTATATCGCTCGGCAAAATTTGGCCTCTATGCGCTACCTCACCAAGGCCTTTGAAACAGGTGAGTTCTCAGATATTGCACCCGAATCGACGGGTAGTATTGGCGTGACTCCGTCTGGAAAAATTGTCATGCCCTATATGGCCGATTATTTACGCTGGACGCCGCATTCAGAACAAAATGTAGACTATTTAGCGCGCATTAAATCCCAATCAAACCGTTATAATAGCGCAGAAATTCGTATTCTCGGAAAAGCATCTCCTGAATTTATACAAAAGGCGCAAGCCAAAGGCATTCGTGTTACAGAGATATTTTAACGACGTTAAATGTGGTCTCGTTTAAAAACACGCCCTTAAATACTGCTTGAAATACCACTTGTATTAACCCCTAACCAATTAGGACGAGCCATTCTTGTTCTGATAAAGTTTCAACGCCGAGTTCTGCGGCTTTTTTAAGTTTTGAGCCAGCCCCAGGCCCCGCGACAAGATAATCCGTCTTTGACGAGACACTTCCCGATACTTTTGCGCCTAAAGCCTGTGCGCGGGCTTTCGCCTCATCACGCGAAAACAATTCAAGCTTGCCTGTAAAGACAACCGTTTTACCCGAAACGACACTCTCAGAACTTGGCGGTATTGCGGGAATAACGTCTATTTGGGCCAGTAGATTATCAACAATTTTCCTGTTTTCAGCTTCAGAGAAGAAGCGCGTCAAAGCTTCAACTTGGCCAGGCCCCACACCATCAATATCCATAAGGTCTTTACGCGCAGGACTTCCGATTTCAGAGGCAAGGTCAATGTGTGTTCGAAACTTCTCAAACTCAAGATAATGATTGGCGATCAAATTTGCATTCCCTCGCCCAATATGACGAATACCAAGCGCGTATAAAAAACGATCAAAATCAAGTTTCCGCCGCTCATTAATCGCGGCAAAAAGGTTTGACGCACTGGTTTGCCCCCACCCATCCCAAGTCTCTAATTGAATGTCAGCGTTACGCGACTCCAGTGTAAAAATATCAGCAGGCTCTTTAATTAAGTCCTTATGAATAAAGCCTTCAATTTGTTTTGCGCCCATACCGTCAATATCAAATGCGCGACGTGACACAAAATGCTTCAAGCCCTCGATCAATTGCGCCTGACATGATAAGCCATTGGTACAGCGGCGAACCACATCAGTTCGACCTGTTTTTTCATCAACATCGCGTTCGGCATTGGCCCCGCAAACGGGACATTTTTTAGGCAGGGTGTAGACCGCACCGCCGCTGTCTTTGACCACGCGCAAGACTTGGGGGATAACATCTCCCGCCCGTTGAATTTCAACAATATCCAAAGGCTTTACACCCAAACGCAATATTTCGTCTTCATTATGGAGTGTCGCATTCGACACTAAAACGCCGCCGACTGTAATCGGCGAAAGGCGTGCAACTGGCGTCAAGGCCCCCGTCCGTCCGACCTGCACATCAATTGCTTCGATTTGCGTGATGGCTTTCTCAGCGGGAAATTTATGGGCCGTAGCCCATCGCGGCGCACGGGATACAAAACCAAGGCGCTCTTGCAGAGCCAGATCATTGACCTTGTAAACCACACCGTCAATATCATAACCAAGCTCACTTCGCTTGGTTTCGATCGCATGGTAATGGGCGATCATCTCTTGCGCTGTGCCATGACATTTCATTTCCGAATTTATACAAAACCCAAGCGCTTTTAAGCGTTCAACAGCCCCCATTTGCGTATCGGATAAAGGCGCACTTAAGTCCCCCCACGTATAGGCAAAAAACTTCAGATTCCGGTCTGCGGTTATAGCGGGGTCAATCTGGCGCAAACTTCCCGCCGCCGCATTACGCGGGTTTTTATAAGCAGGCTTACCCGCCTTCTCTTGCTTAGCATTCATATCCGCAAAATCGGCGTGATCAATATAGACCTCGCCGCGAACTTCTAGCACTTCTGGAAACTCAGAACCTTTTAAAGTCTTTGGGATTGTATCTAATGTCGCGAGGTTCGCGGTCACATCTTCGCCGACACGCCCGTCCCCGCGAGTCGCGCCACTGACAAGCTTGCCATGTTCATAACGTAGCGCCGCAGAGAGGCCGTCTATTTTTGGCTCTGCCGTGAATATCAGTGTTTGCGAATGATCAATGCGCAAAAACTTACGCACACGGTCTACAAAATCCTGAACATCGGAATCGCTAAACGCATTATCGAGCGAGAGCATGGGCACGACATGAGTAATTTTACCAAACTTACTCGACGGCTTGGCTCCAACGGATTTTGACGGGCTGTCTTTACGGATGAGGTGCGGATAGGCTTGCTCTAGCGCCACATTTTCTTGGCGAAGTGCGTCATATTCGGCGTCTGTTAAAATTGGTGCATCGTCTTGATAATAAAGCGCGTCTGCGGCTTTAATCTCCATAGCCAAAGCCGCTAGGCGCTTTTTTGCTTCCGCTTCGGACATTATTGCATCAATTGACGCGCCGCTGCACGGGCTTCATTAGTTATCATTTCACCCGATAGCATACGCGCAATTTCTTCTTCGCGGGCATCATCGGCAATCACCGACACATGCGTGGTTGTAACCGCAGCATCAGATGTTTTTTCAATTCGGAATTGATGGGCCGCACTCGCCGCCACTTGCGCACTATGGGTCACAACAAAAACCTGCGCTTTTTCCGCCAAACGTTTTAAGCGCTTCCCAACCGCGTCAGCGACCGCGCCGCCCACACCTTGATCGACTTCATCAAAGACCATCACCATATCGGAATTATCCGACAGAGCGACTTTTAACGCTAAGGCAAATCTCGCCATTTCTCCGCCTGAAGCTATTTTTTCTAATGGCCCCATGGGCGAGCCTGGATTTGTAGAAATTCTAAAGGCAACTTTATCCACGCCAATGTCCGTGGCTTCGCCTGCGCTGATTGACACTTCAAATTGAGCGCGTTCCATTTTTAGAGGCGGCAGTTCAGACATAACCTTAGCAGATAAGGATAAAGCAGCCTGAGTTCGAGCTTGGGTTAGAGCCTCTGCGGATTTCTGGTAAGCTGTTTCAGCCTTTGCTAAAGCCGATTTCGCGGCCTTTATGTCGCCTTCAATATTGATGATATTGGACAAATGTTCCGCAAACTCAGCCCGTTTAGCCGCTAGGCCCTGAATATCGGTATCAAACTTTCGGGCCGCCGCACGCAAAGCGAATAAACGTTTTTCAGTGGCATCCAAGCGCCCTGGCTCAACCTCAAAATTCGTGGCTGCTTTAGTGACCGCCGCACGCGCATCTTGGGTCTCGAGCATAGCTCGCTCCAAAGCCTCAGCCGCATCTTTTAAAGCTTTACTCGCAGGCGTTTCCAAAACATTGTCAACAGCGCCGATCTTGTTTTGAACACGCTCAATGCCTGCTAATGCAGTCGCAAGGCGCGCTTCAAACGCACCGTTTTCACCTAAGGCCTCTTCGGCTATAGAGAGCTCTGTCAGCGCGCCCTCTGCACCTTGAAGGAACCGTCTTTCGCTAACAAGTCCCTCTTCTTCATCTATTTTTGGATCAAGACGGTCAATCTCTGCGGCAGAATGTTCAAAGAACTCTCTGTCTTCCGAAGCTTTCGCTTGCCGTGCTGTCAGTCCACGCACCAATTTAAGGTGCTTTTGTCGATCCTCAAAGGCATTCGAACACGACTCAATTAAGTCAGAATAGCCACCAAATTGATCAAGTAAACCGATATGCGTCGATACATCCATTAGGCTACGTCCGTCATGTTGACCATGCACTTCAAGCACATGATGCCCAATATCTGAAAGGAGTTTCACACTGACGGGCGAATCATTGATATAAGCTTTGCTCCGTCCATCTTTTGAAACGACACGGCGCAGGATTAAAGCCTCGTCAGGGCGTGTATCTATTCCAGCCTCTGATAATATCGCCCAAACTGGACTGTCTGGAGCCACTTCAAAATGGGCACTACACTGCGCCTTATCAGCCCCAGAGCGCACAAGGCCACGGTCAGA
>CALCKU010000071.1 GCA_937965735.1 uncultured Caulobacterales bacterium | reverse complement strand
CTTGGGTGCGCATGGTCATAAAGGTGCACAGCTGATCTCCAAGGCGACACTTGCAGAAACGCTTAAGCCTGAACTGTCCGAAGGTGATTTAATCGTTTGTTTGGGGGCTGGCGATATTACTTATTGGGCTGCGGGCCTTGTTGATGCACTAGAGGCCGCTTAGAGCGTGTCACTTTTGGATCGCCTACCACCCGTTCGTGGGAAATTGTCAGAGCAGGTTTCGCTTGCGCCATACACATGGTTGCGGGTTGGCGGGCCCGCAGAGGTTTTGTTCTTACCCAAAGACGAGGCAGACTTAGCGCATTTCCTGTCTTCAACGCCGCAAGAGGTTCCCGTTCAAGTTTTGGGGGTGGCGTCCAATACGCTTGTGCGTGACGGCGGCGTTAAAGGGGTTGTGGTGCGTCTAGGCCCATCATTTGCGAAAGTGACTACGCAGGATTTAACTGTTCGGGCTGGGGCTGCGGCACTTGATAGCAAAGTCGCAAAAGAGGCCGCGCTGGCAGGAATTTCAGGACTTGAATTTTTTGCAGGCATTCCAGGCACAATTGGCGGCGCTTTGCGCATGAATGCGGGCTGTTACGGGGGCGAGACGAAAGAGTGCCTTACCGAAGTTGTTGCGATTGATCGTACGGGCCGTCGACAAATAATGTCGGTTGAAGAGATGGCATATAGTTACCGTAAAAGTGGGGCGGCCTCTGATTTAATTTTTACGGAGGCGGTTTTTAAGGGCATAGACGATAGTCTGGATGCAATCACGCATCGTATGGCCGCGATTACGGCGCGGCGCGAGGACAGTCAGCCAATACGTGAAAAGACTGGCGGATCGACTTTTAAAAACCCGGACCCGGTACAATCGGGTGGCCGCAGTGCATGGCAAGTCATTGACGCGGCTGGTGGACGTGGATTGACAGTTGGCGGTGCAAAAATGTCAGAGAAACACTGTAATTTTATGATTAACACAGGGACGGCTTCGGCTAAAGATTTGGAAGTGCTTGGCGAATCTATTCGTCGCAAAGTCAAAGACACTCAAGCCGTTGATCTGGAATGGGAGATCAAACGCATAGGGGAATTCACGCGTGAGTCTTAGAATAGCTGTATTAAAAGGCGGTTTCTCGCCTGAACGTGATGTATCCCTATCAACTGGCGCGGAATGCGCGAAAGCCCTTCGGTTAGCGGGTTATGCGGTGACAGAAATCGACGTGACTCCGAACCTGTGGGAGCAATTACATGCGGCTGACCCAGATGTGATTTTTAATGCCCTTCACGGCGAATGGGGCGAAGACGGGCGTGTGCAAGGCGTGTTGGATTTATTTGGCGCACCTTACACGCATAGCGGAGTTATGGCCTCTGCCTTAGCGATGGATAAACATCGTGCGAAAGCTGTTTTACGGGATGTTGGGATTACGGTTCCAGAAGGTTCACTTGTTGACCGTGTTACGGCATCAAAAGTCCATGCAATGGAGCCGCCTTATGTAATTAAGCCGAATGCACAGGGGTCTAGCGTTGGTGTTTATATTGTCAAACAAGGCGACCCGCCTCCAGCGGAAATGGTTCATAATGCCAATATGGGGGATTTGGTTTTGGTTGAAAAGTTCGCCCCGGGCCGTGAATTAACGGTGGCGGTTATGGACAATAAAGCCCTCGCTGTAACGGATATTGTCCCTAATACGGAATGGTATGATTATGAGGCTAAATATGCAGAGGGTGGGTCTACTCATATCATTCCTGCCCAAATTCCGAAACCTGTTGAAGCGCTATGCAAGGCTTGGGCTGTGCTGGCGCACCAAGCTTTGGGTTGCCGCGGGGTGACGCGCTCTGATTTTCGCTTTGATGATTCGGATTTTGATGCCGATTTCTACAAGGGGAAAGATATTTCTGAAAACTTAATGCATATCGTAAATAAAATAGTAATGCTTGAAGTGAATACTCAGCCAGGCATGACCCCAACCTCTTTAGTGCCCGAGCAGGCCGTTTATGCAGGAATGGATTTTGGTCAATTGTGCTGTTGGATAATAGAGGACGCTTCATGGCCAAGATAGGACGGAACATATCGGCTGGAAAGTCATCAGCCCGATCTGTCCAACGCATTAGTCCGATGAAACCTGGTTTATCGGGTGCGCGGAATTGGGCAACCGCCCAAGTGCGTGCCGCGAGCTATACGCGCAAAGGGTTTTTGCGGCTGGTTCTTTCGATCTTATTTGTGTTTTGCCTTATTTTTTATTGTGCGCTTTTGTTTGGGGGTTACTTGCCCAATGCCCGTCAGGTCACGCAAGACTTTACGAAAGCGCGGCTTATGTCGATGGGGTTTGTTGTTAAGCGCGTCGATGTGATGGGCGAGGGGCGTCTGCGCGAATCTGAAGTACGTGCAACGCTTGGCGTGTCTGAAGGGGCGTTTTTGTTTGATCTCGATACACGATCTGCACAAGCACGCATTGAAAGCCTAAGCTGGGTTGACCACGCCGTTGTTCGCCGCTTGTGGCCTGACCGTGTTATTGTGCAAATCGTTGAGCGCCGTCCTTATGCGCTTTGGCAGAATAAGGGACATATCAAAGTGGTTGACCGTGCTGGACGGCCAATTGACGCCGCTGACTATACACGTTTTTATGATTTACCGCTTTTTGTAGGCAAAGATGCGAATAAAACAGCGTTTAAATTTTACACCCATCTTCAGTCTTTTCCGGAGATTTCGGGTCGTACGGACGCGATTATTCGTGTGAATGCCAATCAATGGGATTTAAAAATGGATGCTGGTGCGGTTTGGGTGAAAATACCAGACGGCGAAATCACGCAAACATTAGCAAAATTGAATGCTCTGCAAAAAAACTATAAAATTTTGGATAGAGAGATTTCAAAAATAGATTTGCGTATAAAGTCCCGTATTAGTTTAACCGCTCGCGACCCCAAGAGAGTTTAGGCGTAAACTATGTGGTCAAATTCAAAGTCAGCGAAACGCTCCGAAACGATTGCGGTCTTAGATCTGGGAACCAGTAAAACGGTTTGCATGATTGGTCGCCGTGAAGTTAATTTCGGGGTAAGAATTTTGGGGGCGGGTGTTAGTGAAAGTCTTGGGCTTAAAGCTGGGGCTGTTATTGATATGACGGCGGCTGAGGACGCTATTCGTTCAGCTGTACAAAAAGCAGAGCGCGCGGCGGGTGTTGCGGTTCAATCTGTTTGTGTCAATGTTTCTACGCGCTCACTCGCTTCGCGCCACATCACGGTTCAAACGGCTTTTGCAAGCGGCGAAGTGGCTGACCGAGATTTAAAGCGTGTATTAAACTCTTCGTTATCAGAACTGGCTCAGGCTGAAAACGCAATTTTACATGCCCTGCCTTTGACATGGAGTGTAGACGGTGTCAGCGGTATTCGGGATCCGCGCGGCATGTTTGGGCAAAATCTTGGTGTCGATATGCATTTTGTTATGGCAGGCGTAGGGCCTTTACGAAATTTAGCACATTGCGTTGAACGGTCATATTTGAAAATAGACTCTGTAACGGTCTCTCCTTATGCGGCGGGCCTTGCTGTGTTAACGGATGATGAGCGTGATCTGGGCGCAACACTTATAGATTTGGGCGGCGGGATTACCACTGCGGCCGTTTTCCGTGAAAATATGCTTGTACATGTTGATGCAATATCGGTTGGCGGGAGTAATGTTTCTGCTGATTTAGCCAGAGGTTTAACGACTCCATTAGAAGCGGCAGAACGTATTAAACGCATTTACGGCTCGGCCCTTCATGGTTCTGATGATGACCGTTTAAATGTGCCGTGCCCGCCTATGGGGGCGCAAGACATATTGCATCATGAACCGAAAACTTTGGTTACGAGTATTGTGCGTTCGCGTATTGAAGAAACGTTAGAGCTTTTGAACGAGCGCCTTAATGCTGTTGGTGTGGATCAATATGCTGGGAGTTGTATTGTGCTAACGGGCGGCGGGGCAGAGTTGAACGGTGTAAGGGAGCTTACCGAACTGATCTTTAATAAGCGGACACGGATTGGGCATCCGCATGGTGTGCTTGGTCTGGATCCAACCCTATCAGGGCCATCCTCGGCGGTCGCCGTTGGCTTGTTAAAACATGCCTTCATGGAAAAAGATGAAGCCATTTCGGGGCCGCCAGACTTGTCGGGTCGTCGCTATCGTCAAAAGCACTATGCGGGCGGGAGTTTAGGACGTTCGATTAAATGGTTACGTAATAATTTCTAAAACCGCTTAGCTTGGTTTGGTTTGAGAAAAGAGGCTGTGTGAAAGCTTTAAAAATTGCGAATGTGATTGTCTCATTTTACCCAATATTTTTGAGTCCTAATTAAATCCTAAAATTCTCTATATCATTAAGACCTATTTAAGTCTTTTGCGGGATTGTAGCGTTAACTATTGGAAAACCATAAATTGTGCAAAAGGTTCTGATCCATGGGAATAACACTCTCAATACCCAAATCCGTTGAACTTAAACCCCGTATTGTCGTTATTGGCGTCGGCGGGGCCGGCGGTAATGCCGTGAATAATATGATCAATTCAGGTCTTGATGGTGTGGACTTTATTGTGGCCAACACAGATTCTCAAGCCTTGGCTTTATCGAAAGCAGACTGCCGAATTCAAATGGGCGGCGGTATCACGCAATGTTTGGGCGCGGGTATGCGCCCCGATGTGGGCGAACAGGCGGCGCAAGATTCGTTAAATGAAATTCTAGAGCATTTAGACGGCGTTCATATGTTGTTCGTGGCCGCAGGCATGGGGGGGGGTACAGGCACAGGTGCAGCCCCTGTTATTGCAAAAGCTGCGAAAGAGCGCGGGATTTTGACGGTTGCGATCGTGACAAAGCCTTTTCAATTCGAAGGGTCAAAGCGCATGCGCCTCGCCGAAGAAGGTGTGAATACGCTTTATGATTCGGTTGATACATTGATTACAATACCAAACCAGAACCTTTTCCGTGTTGCGACTGAAACCACGACAATGGCGGATGCATTTGCGATGGCTGACGAAGTTTTACACTCTGGGGTACGGGGGATTACCGATTTGATGATGGTTCCCGGGCTTATCAATCTCGATTTTGCAGATGTCCGAACCACTATGGACGAAATGGGTAAAGCCATGATGGGAACAGGTGAGGCCACAGGAGATCGCCGCGCGATTGAAGCGGCTGAATCGGCGATCAATAATCCGCTCTTAGACGATGTGTCTCTTAAAGGGGCGCGAGGTGTCTTGATTAATATTACAGGCGGTAATGATTTAACGCTTTATGAGGTGGACGAGGCTGCAAGCCTAATCCGTGGACAAGTTGACGAAGATGCGGATATTATTGTCGGCTCGGCGCTCGACTCTGATTTGGACGGGATTGTTCGTGTCTCTGTTGTGGCTACAGGAGTGGGCGCGTCAGGTTTAAGAGCATCGGGTCGACGGCAAAATGGTCATGCCTATGATGGGCATAACACCGTGAAACAAACCCCTAGTTTTGAAGAGCGTGCGCGTGAAACGCTTGCGCCACTGGCCGCTATAACACCGCAGTATAATTCGAATCTGACACGTCAAGAGTCAGAGGGTTTTTCACCCGACAGCACAATGTCAGACTTTGACGGGGTTGAAGAAGAGGCCGATTACAATGCACGTGCGCGTTATGGTTCCAAGAGTACGGAAAATTCAGCGAACATAGAAACCTCGAATACGACACCGCAAACACAAATTGAGGCTTCAGTTGAAAGATCACATACAATTGCGGCGCCCCCAATGCCAAAATATACCCGATCTAATTATTCAGAGGCTAATTATTCAGACACAGACTATTCAGGGTCAAATTACACTGATCCAGACTCAGACTACGCGGAATCAAAAGCCTCTGAATCAAATTATTCCGCGCGCGAAACCGTTAAGCCTGTGCAATCCAATGATGTTCAAACGGTTATAAAGCCTCGGTTTGGTCTTTTTGGGCGGCGAAAGCCAGCACCTGCGCACGTCTCGCCGACTATATCGTCACAAGACACAACGCGCCCCAATAGAGAAACGCGCGATAATGGCGATCTTTTTGGGTCTAATATTGAAGATGAATTAGAAATTCCGTCTTTTTTGAGGCGTCAAAACCAATAATTTCGGATTTAGTTTCACGAGTTTCAGGGCTTACCGGTAATATAGATTACCAGTAGGCCCTTATTTTGACCCGAATTTGATAAAGGCTCTGATTGCAAATTTTGTTTTTAAGTTTTGGCCAAGATCACGATTGCAAAATTGAATGAGGTTTTCTTTCTAAGTATTTGCGTTTGCCGTTCTCTTATACCCCGCATGCGGGACGATCATTTTTGATACGCTCTATATATGAAATTCCTCAACAGACGCCAGTCATTGGTTCGGAAGTGAGTTTTAACAGAGTTTGAGACACAACTCTTAGACCATGATGATAAACATTTGAGGCAATTGGGGGTTGGCGTGCGCCGTTAGAATATTTGATTTTCATTTTTCACGCATTGGCTCGGCTGTCTTGATGTGACAAAATATCTATTTATTACCAAGAATTATATTTTGAAAATGAAGTATAGATGTATGTACAATAGGAAAAGCGCTTAAGATGAGAATTGACTTCCCAATTTTAATTTTTAGTAAATGATGAGGTCGATGATCTTGCTCTAGTGTTATAAAGCTAGTGTGAAGTTTTCAAAACGCGAAACGTACTGAAGTAAGTTATGAATCCAGTAAAACGACAATCAACGCTAAGAGCCTCAGCCATGTGTTCAGGTATAGAGTTGCATGGCGGTCGGAATGCGCGTTTGGTTATGCGTCCCGCACCTGTTGGAACGGGACTTATATTTATTCGTACCGATGTAAAAGATCGGGATAACCGAATAGCGGTTCGAGCGGATTCGGTTGCTAATGTTAAAAATTGCACAACACTTGGAAATTTTGCAGGCGTTAAAATCGCAACAGTCGAACATTTAATGGCGGCTTTATCTGCTGCTGGTATCGATAATCTTTACATTGATGTCGATAGTGAAGAGCTTCCAGCCCTTGATGGTAGTAGCGAGCCTTTTTTAAAGTTGATTGAGCAAGTCGGCGTCATATCCCAACCTGCGCCGCGTCGATATATCAAAGTTTTAAAGACCGTTGAAGTTACGCAAGGGGATAGCTGGGTTCGCATCGAGCCAGCCGACCGTCTTGAGCTAGATGTGACTATTGATTTTGACGATCATGCGATTGGTCGTCAAAGATTGGTTATAGAACCCGATGTGCGTTCTTTTAGGGAGCGCCTCGCATCCGCTCGTACTTTTGCGCGGGCCCACGAAGTCGCCGCATTGCGCGAAGCGGGGCTTTCAAAAGGCGGTTCATATGATAATGCTATTGTCGTGGATGGTCACAAGGTTCTAAACCCGGGTGGCCTTCGCTATTCTGATGAATTTGTAAGACATAAGGCGCTTGATTTATTAGGGGATCTGTATTTAGGCGGGCCGATAATAGGGCGTGTTACAGCTATGAAGTCTGGCCATGGATTAAACCATTCTTTGTTGATGGCGTTTTACGGCGATCCCGAAGCTTGGCGTTTTGTGACCTTGCAACATGATATACCCATTTTAGAACCCGATTCGATCAGCGCTTAACCGCTTTCCCACTTTCCGTAGCTGTGATTCTCGTTTAAGAGACGTAAAAATATAGCTCATAATCAGGAATTGACCATGAACATGCCTATTTTTAGCCGTGCTCTTTTATTCACACTTATATGTGGTGTGTTTCTGTCTGCCTGTTCGAGTTTTGGCGGCAACAGAAAAGAAAAGCTTGCTTATGTTGAGCGCCCAGCCGAAACGATTTACAATCAAGGCTTTAATCAAATTGAGCGCGGTGATTGGGATCGGGCCAAATTATTCTTCGAAGAAGTTGAGCGTCAGCATCCATTTTCTAAATGGGCTCGGCGTGCAATGTTAATGACAGCCTATGCCAGTTACCGCGATACAGAATATGAAGAGGCCGTCTCGACCGCGCAACGTTTTATCAGCTTGCATCCCGGCAATGAGAGTACGCCTTATGCTTATTACCTGATTGCGATGAGTTATTACGACCAAATTTATGATGTCGGACGTGACCAGAAAACAACGGTCGACGCAGAAGCGGCTTTGCAACAAATTGTCCGCCGTTATCCTGAAAGTGACTATGCCCGCGATGCGAGATTAAAATTACAACTGACCCATGACCATTTGGCAGGCAAGGAAATGAGTGTTGGGCGTTTTTATCTCAAAGAGAATCAGCATTTAGCGGCAATTGGGCGCTTTAAAAATGTTGTTAAAAAATATGATACGACGTCTCAAGTTGAAGAGGCATTGCACAGGATTGTCGAAAGTTATGTCGCGCTCGGCATTATTCAAGAAGCTAAACTTGTTGGCTCCGTCTTAGGGTATAATTATCCAGATGGACGTTGGTATCAGGACAGCTATAATCTTTTGGAAAAATACGGTGTTGATTTAGAAGCTGAAGTATCAAAATCATCAGACAGAACCTATTGGCGCCGTTTGCGCGAACGCTTGTTCTAGCCGGATTTAAATGCTGACCGACCTCTCCATTCGAAATGTCGTTTTAATAGACGCGTTAAATTTGGAATTTAAATCTGGATTAACGGCGCTCACCGGGGAAACAGGCGCAGGTAAGTCCATCGTACTCGATGCGCTTGGAATGGCAACGGGTG
>CALCKU010000070.1 GCA_937965735.1 uncultured Caulobacterales bacterium | reverse complement strand
GCGGCAAACCCAGCATTTTTTGCAATTGACGCAAAATATATTTTTAGATTCTCATAATTAAGAGTTTTCTATTCGAGCGGTTTAATTTTAATCGCACACAAGAGCGTATTAGAAAATAAGTAAAAAAAAGCCAATTTGGATTCCAAGTAAAACGGAAAGGCTCTAAAACTGAACAAATATAAAACTAAGTCAGTGTATAAATAAGCGAATCTGAAACTAAGTTATATTTTGAAACGCTTCACTTTAATTCTCTGAATGAAAAAACCCGCCGCAATGAATGCAGCGAGTTAAATGATTAAATCAAAGACCTTAGCGCTAACGCAAAGCCCTTATCGCAGAGTATTGCTTAGCCCTCAAAAATTGAGAGTTTACCTACTTTTTTCGCCGCAAGATAATAGAATGTAACACGGTTTTTAAAGCGCTGTGGCTTCATTTCCGTACAAATATCTTTGACTAACTCTAATTGCCCAGTGTTCATCCCAAGCTTTTTCGTGACGAAACCATCCGCAACCCGTTGAACTTCAGATTCGTCTGAACAGGCAACAAGAGAGCCGTCACGCGTACGAAGCGCAATACCGCAATATTTCACGATATTTCGAACGACATCCTCATTCGCATTCTTATCAAACTTCTTAACATTGGCATAATATTTATCGAAAGCCACCTCTGAGTCTGATTTCTTTGGAGCTTTTTTCTTGGCTGTACCCGATTTAGAAGAGGCACTAGACCGTGTCTTGGAAGACATAGAGTTCCCTGAACCGCCTTTTGCCAAACGTTTAGCCTGAGGCACCCATTCATCGCGCTTAATACGTCCAGGGATTGAATCAATGATACCTTCCACCATTTTTACATCATTCGCTTTCCAAGCGCCGATCTGACGGAAATAATAAATCCCTTTATTATTCAAATCACCTTCAAATTTAGGACCAATCCCTTTAATCCGCTTAAGATCATCAGGATCACCATCTGTCGGACCCTCTGTGTAAAGAACCTTAGGCTTAGACGCTGGAGCCGCACTGGCTTTCGGCGCAGACTTTGCCTTTGGTGCCGCAGCCTTAGCTTTTGCTTTTGGCGCCGCTTTTTTCTTCGGTGCAGGTTTGGCTTTGGGTGCATCAGAGACGCGGCTTTCAAGATATTTGACGCGCGCAGCAAGATAACGATTGCGCCATTCAAGCGCATAAGTTTCGTCGTCATCACCCTCTGAGGCTTTCGCCGAAGCCGCCGTTGCAACACCAACAGCCGCCGCTCCAGTTGTCGCCGCAGCAAGCTTAGTTTTCAGACCTGAAACTTCGCTATCCCGAGTGGATACACGACCTTCAAGCTCACGGACACGCGCCCGCAAACCATCGGCCTCAGCGCGCAATGCGCCTTCGCCTTCAATCGTAAGATCGCCTTGGTGTTTGATCCGGCCCCATAGAAGCCAGCCCAAAAGCAGGCCAAGAAGACCCAATAGAAGCATGGGGAGCCATGCAAAACACAATATGTAGGAAATAATATTACTCATTTTAAATGTCCCCCTTATTCGGACCGTGTAACTATGAATTCAATACGACGATTTTTCGCCATACCTTCTGGATTACTATTATCGGCAATAGGCCGCATCTCACCAAAACCAACGGCTTTTATGCGTGTAATGCCAATACCATTATCCACCAAAAACTTAACAACCTCATTCGCACGCGCTTCCGAAAGCCATTGATTATATTTCTCAGAACCATCCGCATCTGTATGTCCCTCAACACGAATACGGAAGTCTCCACATTGCGCACCCGCAGAAGCAAGACGAATAAGAAGATCAAAACTTTCAGCGCCACGAATTTGCGCTTTGTCATACTCGAAATTGATTTTGTTATCACCCTTAAGGTCATTGAACAAAGTCTGACAAACAGTCTCGGATTTAATCTCGCCAACATTGACGGATGCCATTGCAGGAACCGTAATATTTGAAGCACCTTGATAGGCATAATTACCATCTAAACCAGACGCCCAAGCATTCACACGATCGCGTATTACGGGATCCGTTGTAAATCCTGTGATAACGACTTGATCATTTTCCATGTTCAAACGTCCACGCTCAAGGGCATTAAGCTCATCGAGGCCTGACCCAACAACCGCGCCCCATTCACCGTTAGGGGCACCTGCGGCGAGTGTAACTTTATTATCTGTCACTTGCCCAGGATGTAACGCCTCGGCTTTGTTTAATACAGATTGGCGTATCGCCTCAGACGGAACATAACCATCGAGTAATATCCCGCCCGCATCATCACGTGTTGCATTAAAGATATAAGGTGATGCCGTCGCGATTTTAACAACGTCCATTTTGTTTTTGACTACGTGCCAAGACTTGTCTTTGTCTTTACATGTCTCGCATCTTGCACCTTCGGCTACTTTCACTGCACGTTGAGCCGCGACTTCATTGGGCGCCGTGCCCATAAGCCGTGCCACATTGCCACTCATGTCAACCGTAGCAAAATCAAGCCCCTCAGCGCTCAAAGCTTCTGCGACAGAAGCCCCCATCATTTTTGAATGACGAGTCGCACTCCACGGCCCGAACAATGATAATATTAACGAGACGATTGCGAGGATTAATATCCCCCAAAACCACTTCCCCATTGTGTTCCTCCCTCTTACTAATTGGAACGTTCTGTTAATCTTTACAGGAAAGAAAAATATGTTGCAACGAAGCAATACTGTTGAAAACAAGTTTCAACAGTGATTACCAAAGCTTAGGGCATTAAAATGACTGCAAATTAGAGTTTAACCCGCTCAATCGCTTCCAAATATTCTTTTTTCATCGAATCAACGATCTCTTGAATGGACGGCGCATCTTTAACAGACCCTACGCCCTGTCCTGCACCCCAAATATCTTTCCAAGCTTTCGCCTCTTGGTTTCCGCCTGAGCCAAAATTCATTGCAGACTTGTCCGCTTCTGGCAAATTATCGGGATCCATACCCGCTTTTTCAATTGAACCTTTTAGATAATTCCCGTGAACCCCTGTAAAAAGGGACGAATAAACAATATCTTCGCCAGAAGAGTCGATGATTTCTTGTTTATATCCCTCAACCGCATTCGCTTCTTTAGAGGCAATAAAACGAGTCCCGATATAAGCCAAATCCGCGCCCATTGCCAAAGCCCCCGCGACAGCGCCGCCCGTTGCAATGGCCCCAGAACATAAAAGCGGCCCATCATGGATGGCGCGCAGTTCTGGAATTAAGGCAAAGGGTGACAACCGTCCCGCATGCCCCCCCGCACCCGCACAGACCGCAATCAAACCGTCCGCATTCATAGATAAGGCTTTGCGCGAATGGCGCATATTCGTAACATCGTGGAGAACAATACCCCCATAGCTATGCGTTGCATCATACACCATCTTATTGGCTTGAAGGCTTGTAATAATGATTGGGACTTTTTGACGAACACAAACTTCCATATCATGTTCAAGACGATTATTCGAAGCATGACAGATTTGATTGACTGCAAACGGAGCAACTTTCTTATCAGGGTTTTCTTTCTGATATTGTTCAAGTTCAAGCTTAATACGAATAATCCATTTTTCTAATTCTTCTGCCGGGCGTGCATTTAAGGCTGGGAAAGAGCCAACTATGCCCGCTTTACATTGCGCGATTACAAGCTCTGGGCCAGAAACGATAAACATCGGAGCCGCAATAATTGGAAGTTCTAGGTTTTGAAGAATTTTAGGAAGGGCCAAAGGTCAATCTCGCTTTTAAGAATACAGATAATTTCTGAGTGTTTAGTCTTAGGCAAACACCCAATTGTCAAGAAAAGAGATGCACTTTGAGCGTAAACTTACACGTGCGAAAATATGGACGCACCCGACTTAACGCTCAAAGTCTAATCGCGAAAATTTGATTCCGACTGACTGGCGATCCAAGCCATAGCCGCAAAGCCAGCTTGGTTCTGCGCCATAGCGTCGGGGTTGATTTTATCAAATGTGTCATCGGCAGTATGGTGTAAATCAAAATAATCAGTGCCGTCTTGCTGTAGACGCATAGCCGGCACACCTTTCGAAAACATAGGCCCAATATCTGGCCCGCCATTGGTCGCCTTCGTGCCCATTTCAACTCCGATTGACGATAAAACATTCGCAATGTCTGCAATCACTTTTTCGCCCGATGCGCCTTTTACGCCCGAACGCACTTCATAAATACGCTCGGCACCGAAATCCGATTCACTGGCAAGCATATGTTTATCGAGTGTTTCTAGATGACGATCAACATAAGCATAACCACCAAGAAGTCCGTTTTCCTCTGAACCAAATGCCACAACCCGTATTGTCCGCTTAGGCTTTAATCCCGCTTCTATAATGAGCTGCGCCGCTCCTGCGGTTATACCAATACCTGCACCGTCATCAACCGCACCTGTTCCAGCATCCCAACTATCAAGATGGCCGCCAATAAGGATAATTTCATCAGGACGTTCCGAGCCCACAATTTCGCCAATTACATTTCCAGAAGGCAAAGGCCCTAAATCTTTTGGCGTCATCACCAGTTTTAAGACGACCTCTTGACCTCTGATAAGAATGCGCTCTAGCTGATCGGCGTCAGGCGCTGATAAAGCGCCGATAGGAATTTTCTTTACCTCTTCGGAATAACGCATTTGACCCGTATGCGGAAAGCGATGTGAGTCTGTGCCAACAGACCGAATCACAACGGCTAACGCGCCCCGTTTCGCCGCTTCTGTTGCGCCCGATCGGCGTTTTCGGTTTGCAGGGCCATATCCCGCCCCGTCTGGCGCTTTTTCCATACGGCCAGAAATAAAAACGATCATACCATCAAGGCCCGTTTCAGGCGAAGCGGCCAAATCTTCAAAACTTGGAAAATAAGCAATGGGTGCAACATAGCCATCATCTGGCGTGGCGACAGACCCGCCCAGTGCGGTTACAAGCAAGGACTGCGGATAAGGGGATAGAATCGTCGCTGTTTCAATCCCGCGCTTCCAACCCTCTATTGTAAAGGGTTCAATCCTAACATTTTCAAGACCAATCTCTGTAAATTTATCAACAGCCCAATCGCGCGCCCGCGCCTCAGCAGGGCTCCCCGCCTGTCGCGGGCCAATCTCTGTTGTCAAAGATTCTGTAATTTCATAAGCTTGTCGACCAGCCAGCCCGTTGTGAATGAGTGTTTCAACCTGATTTTGCAATGGGTTTTCAAACACTTTTGTAACGGCCAGTGTTTTAGCGCCTGAAGTGTGGGGAGCATCAGAACTCTGCTCTGCTGCGGCGTGACCCGACCCCGAGCTTTCAGTATTTGAAGCTTTACAGCCTGCAAAAACCAATAAAAAAGTCGAAAGAAGTGTTGAGGCAAAGATTGTTTTAGAGAAAGAACGCATGATAAATCCAAAAAATAATTGCGTTAGCTTTAACCGACTTCAAACGCTTTCTACAAGTCATTTTATAATACGAAAGTTCAAGCGAGACACTTTCACACACAAACTGAATTTAAAATTCTGGTTATTTGAACGCAGATATGTTTGAAATAAAACAATATAAGATTCTAGACGGATGAAATTTATGACCCAAATCTCTCAGAAACACAATTGCAGAACGCTTACGACGACACTGACCGCAATACTGGCTTTATCAGGCCTCATACTCACCGCATGTCAATCCAAAGAGACGTTAAATTCGGCAAACACAGAAACAAAGGCTACAACACAGTCTGGAATAAAGTCTGCAAAATCTGTCAAAATCAGCACAGCGGATTTATCACGCAGAATTGAAACCCTCTCATCTGATGAATTTGAAGGGCGTGCACCGGGTACTAAGGGCGGCATTGCCGCGTCCCAATATATTGCCGATGAAATGAAAATAGCGGGCCTTGTCCCTATGGGTGAGAATGGCACATATTTTCAAACCGTTGAACTTACCAATTCAACGGTGAGTGCCGATTCAACCCTCAGCATATCAAAAGGCGGCGACACTCTGTTACAAGCCGACCAAACAACAAACCTTGTCTATTGGACAAAGAAGCTTTCGCCAGAACTTGATGTTAAAGATAGCGACCTCATCTTTGTCGGCTACGGTACAGTCGCGCCTGAATTTGGTTGGAATGATTATGCGGGCCTAGATGTTACGGGCAAAACGGTTGTCATGCTTGTTAATGACCCAGGCTTTGCGACGAAAGATGAGGCTTTGTTCAAAGGAAATTCAATGACTTATTATGGTCGTTGGACGTATAAATTTGAAGAAGCGGGACGCCAAGGCGCTGCGGCGGCAATTATCATCCATGAGACAGAGCCTGCTAGCTATGGTTGGGATGTTGTGTCGGGCAGTTGGACAGGAGCGCAATATGATCTTGTTCGTCCAGACGGCGGAGCCTCTCGCACTAAGATTGAAGGTTGGATACACAAGGACAGTGCAAAATCTATGTTTTCAGCGGCCGGACTTGATTTTGAAACTCTCAAAAAACAAGCCCAAACAAATGCTTTTAAAGCCGTGCCAATGACGGGCCTAACACTGGATTCAAAGCTCAAGCAAACAAGCTCGACTGTAAAGTCCCGTAATGTTGCAGGCGGCATTAAAGGCACTGACTATCCTGATGAATATGTCCTCTATATGGCGCATTGGGATCACCTTGGAAAAAATCCCGATATTGAAGGCGACAATATCTGGAACGGCGCTGTTGATAATGCCACGGGCACAGCCGCAATTATTGAAATTGGGGAAGCCTTTGTTGAAGCGGGCGCGCCCAAAAGATCGGCTATTTTCGTCGCTGTTACAGCCGAAGAATCGGGCCTTTTAGGATCCGCCTATTACGCGGAAGCCCCGCTTGTGCCGTTAGACAAAACCGTTGCTGGCATCAATATTGATGCCATTTTACCGCTGGGCGTAACGAAGGACGTAATTGTCGTCGGTCACGGCGCGTCAGAGCTTGAAAATCATTTGAAGAAAGTTCTTGATCCAAGAGATATGTATATTGTCCCAGACCCAAAACCCGAAGCTGGATATTATTACCGCTCTGATCATATCAGCCTCGCTAAAAAAGGCGTGCCAATGCTTTATGCGGACGGTGGCAATGACCACATTATCAACGGAAAAGATTTTGGCGAAGCTTTTGCAAATGAATATACAAAAGAGCGCTATCACAAACCCTCGGATGAATTTGATAATAGCTGGGACCTCTCTGGCATTCAAAACATAACAGAGATATTACATGAACTCGGTTATACATTGGCAGAAGGTCAAGACTGGCCCAACTGGTATGAAGGCACAGAGTTTCGCGCGCTTAGGGACGCGATGAGAACAGATTAAATTCGACATATTATGGCGATACAAAATGTAATTTGGTGCATAAGTGTTATGTGGCGCCTGTATAGTGCAGTAGCGCGAGTACATGATGTATTATGGCGGTTTACAGCCGATATTGTTTCAAAAAGACTGTTTGAAACACATAACAGGCTCTATAGCCTGCCATTTACAAGTGCTTTAATCAAACGCGCATCAATCTAATTGCAAATATGGAACAAAAAATTGTCATAAAGTTTTCAGCAAGAACGGCCGCACACCAAGACCCAGCCCTCTGGACCTGTTTGTTTTCAAACCATCATCCTGAAATTGGCCCCTATACTTTCACCTTCGACCCGTTAGCGCGAGCATATGACTGGCTCGTTGTTTATGAAGATTTATTGCCCCTGCCTAATGAAAAGCGCTCAAACCGAATTGAGCGCCTCGCTTGCCGAAAAGAGAACACCCTTTTTATTACCACAGAGCCCTGTTCAATAAAAAACTATGGTCGTCATTATTTGCGTCAATTCGGTCATGTGCTCAGCACACAACCGCGAAAGATTATAGATCACCCTAAACAAATCTTTAAAACACCCGCCTTGCGTTGGTTTTATGGTCGTCCACTTGATGATAATGAAACAGATTTTCTCTCTATTGATACCTTAAGCACAATGGATAATCCTTCAAAATTTGAGCGCGTTTCAACCGTGTGTAGCAATAAGGTAATGACGCCGACCCTTAATCAACGTTTTGAGTTTACAAAAGCCCTGAAAACCATTTTAGGTGACACATTGGAATGGTATGGGCGCGGCGTTCAACCGATCCGCAATAAAGCCGAAGCGATGGATGCGTGCCGTTACCATATCGCAATTGAAAACCATATTGAAGATCATCACTGGACTGAAAAAATTGCAGATTGTTTTTTAAGTTTTAGCCTCCCTTTTTATTATGGCCCCAAGAATATTTCAGACTATTTTCCTGAAGATAGCTTTATTGCGATTGATATTTACGATGTTCAAAAAAGTGCGGACATTATTCAAAAAGCGCTTCGTGAGAAGAGCTACACCGCACGCCTGCCAGCCATTCTTGAAGCGCGGCGGCGTGTCTTGAGCGAATATAATTTGATGCACTTCATTACAGAGGTTCTGCGCCGGATAGAACCATCCGAAACATCCGCAAAAGACAATATTGCCAACCCTATTATTTACGGACGACATGCGTTTCGGAAGCGCCATCCCTTTTTAGCACTTTTGGACATTTTACAAGAGGCTCGCTTTCGCGCTTACGCCAATCGGCGCGCGCATTCAGGGCGATTTTAGAGACGCATGATGAAAAACTAAGAAAAAATTGTTTTTTATCGACAAATTTTAGTAGGATTTAGCGGGATAAATCCGCATAGTTAAAACACGTTCAATTTGAAAGCGACCAATACGCATGCCAAACTCTCAAATTACAAATTCTAAAAATTTTTTCCGTTCTGGGTTTGCCGCTATATCTCGAATAGGTTTGAAGCCCTTTAGTTTGGTCTTATCGTGCCTCTTATTCACACCATCGCTAGCGCTTGCTGACGGGCCCGCAGGCAGTCCAACAGATCAGGTTGCAAAATTCAGACAGCTTGAAAAAGACCTGCCAACACCGAATGTATTCCGTACGGCCTCTGGCGCGCCTGGCCCTGCCTATTGGCAACAAGACGTCGATTATATTATCGATGTGAAATTGGATGAGGCCAAGAAGCGTCTCATTGCGTCTGAAACTATTTCTTATACAAACAATTCGCCCGATAGTTTAAACTATCTCTGGGTATCACTGGATCAAAACCGCTTTAAAGACGGCTCTCTAGCCCGAACAAGTGCCGTTGCCTCGGCGTCTGGCACGCGTCGTGACAATGCGGGGGCTGGTGATAGCTATAGCTTTAGTGCTTTGCGGCGCGCGCAAGCGTTCGCAGAGCGCCCCCATGGTTACGAAATAAAATCTGTACGCGACAGCGCCAATAACACAATGAATTACATCATCAATGACACAATGATGCGGATTGATTTAGACGCGCCGTTATCCCCGCAAACGTCAATAGAGTTTTCAATTTCTTGGGCTCATAACATAATCAATGAAGCGGCGATTGGTGGCCGGGGCGGTTATGAGCATTTCCCTGAAAATGACACCTATATTTATGGAATCGCGCAATGGTTTCCACGCATGGCCGCCTATACAGATTACACGGGATGGCAAAACAAGCAATTTCTCGGACGCGGTGAGTTCACCCTTGAGTTCGGAGATTACGAAGTCAATATCACGGTTCCTTCTGATCATATTGTTTCTTCAACGGGCGTCCTTACCAATCCAGAAGAGGTTTTAACAGAAGAGCAAAGATCGCGTCTTGATAAAGCCAATGATAAAGCGCCTGTTTTTATCGTCACACCTGATGAAGCCAAAGAAAACGAAAAGAGCACAGCAAAATCATCAAAAACGTGGAATTTTAAAGCCGAAAATGTTCGAGATTTTGCCTGGTCAAGTTCGAATAAATATATTTGGGACGCAATGAAATTTGAACAAGACGACGAAAATGTGCCCGAAGTCTTGGCGATGTCTTTCTACCCCAATGAAGCGGAACCCATTTGGTCGCAATATTCGACCCATGCCGTTGTCCATACAATGGATGTCTATAATAAATTCTCATTCAACTATCCTTATCCGACCGCCCAATCCGTCAATAGTTGGGAACGCGGCGGGATGGAGTATCCGATGATTACCTTTAATGGGTATCGTCCAAGTCTTGATGAGGCGAGTGGTGAAATTACCTATACACGCGGCGTTAAATACGGCTTGATCGGCGTGATTATTCACGAAATTGGCCATATTTATTTTCCGATGGTCGTCAATTCTGATGAACGCCGTTGGACTTGGATGGATGAAGGCTTAAATACATTTTTGGAATATATGGCTGAATATGAATGGGAAGAAAACTTCCCGATCATCCGAGGTATGCAAAATCCGTTGGATCAGATTTCACGGTATATGACCAGCTCTAATCAAGTGCCGATTATGACCCAGTCTGATAGTATTTTACAATTTGGCCCGAATGCTTACTCCAAACCTGCGGCAGCCCTTATTGTCTTGCGTGAGACTGTCATGGGGCGAGAGCTTTTTGACTTTGCCTTCCGCGAATATTCTAATCGCTGGAAGTTTAAACGCCCAACACCAGCGGACTTCTTTAGAACTATGGAAGACGCTTCTGCTGTGGATTTAGATTGGTTTTGGCGGGGTTGGTTCTTTGACACAGACCCGGTTGATATTGCCATCACCAGTGTCCGCGAATATACGATTTCGACCCAAGACCCAGATACGGAATTCAAAAAAGATCGCAAAGATGATAGTGTTGAGTATCCAGAAAATATTATCCAAAAACGCAATCGTGAAGAAGGCCTAAAAACTCGTCTGAAACGCTTCAAAGATTTGAATGATTTTTATAATGAAAACGACAAATTTACCGTCACGAACGCTGACAGGAATAAATATTCTTCATTTCTTAAAGGGCTAAATGATTGGGAAAGAAATGCTTATGAAAAGGCTCTGGAAGACGGTCAATTCCTCTATTTCATCGACTTTGAAAATATCGGCGGATTAATTAGTCCGCTTCCTCTTACCCTGAATTTTGCGAATGGGAAAACCGAAGATTTGATGATCCCAGCCGAAATATGGAGGCGCAATTCTAACACTGTGACAAAGCTGATTATTCGTGACCGTAGAATAAAATCTATTGATCTTGATAAGGCCCATCAAACTGCTGATGCGGACTATAATAATAACAGCTACCCGCCTGTCATTAAGCCGTCACGGCTCAAACTTTACAAATCTAATCGGTCTTCAAAAGACCTGATGGCCGATATGTTAGTCGAGTTAAAATCTGAAGAGAAGAACAATGCGGTAGACAGCAAGGCGGTACCGCTGAATGGCTCGCAAGGGTTTGAAAATATAGAAACAAATTCTCAAGATCGTAACGCAACACAAACGCCAAAACGCACGCAAACGAATCCTAAAAAACCCCTTACTGATAATGATAAGTCGGCATTGCGCCGCACTCTGGATCGTTTAATGGGAAATGAATAGACGGTCTCTATGGATACTCGCCGCCAGTATTCTAAATCTCTGTATTCGCGTAGTCTGTATTCGCGTCGCGCATTTTGGAAATATGCCTCTGCTGGTTTCGCAATAGGGCTCTTCAGCGCGGCGAATGTGCCAAGGGCTTTCGCGCACAAGCAACGTCTTTCGCTAACCCTAATTGAGTGGGATGATGTTCAAAAAACTTTGGATGTCACCCATAGTTTCCACATACATGAAGCTGAAAATGCCCTCTATGATACTGGTGTTCTTCGATACCCCGACCTAACGTCTCTCAAATCGCAACTCAGATTAGCCCTTTATGTAGACGAAAATTTTACACTCGCGCTCAATGGTAAAAAAAAGCTCGCGCTCGAAATTATTGGCGCTGAAATTGACGGGCAAAGCGCCTATGTCTACCAGCAAATTCCACTAAAAAAGAAGCCGCCGCAACTGATTATCACCTGCCAAATTTTCCATAATATCTATACTGACCAAAGAAATAATGTGGATGTGACACTGGGAGAAACAGTTCAATCGCTTCAGTTTAAAAGACATGATGGCCCCAAACGTATAACGATTTAGGCCAGCGTAAAAATTGACCTATCGTCAAATAGGCATAGGCATGTGATTGTTTTTGTATAAAAGAAATATTTAAGGCCATTTTATTCAAAGGATAAGCGTATGCTGACCGTACACCATCTTAACAATTCGCGCTCACAACGTATTCTTTGGCTTCTTGAAGAATTACAGGTTGAATACGAAATCAAGCACTATCAACGCGACCCAGACACTAACCGCGCTCCCGCAGAGCTGAAAGCCATACACCCACTTGGGAAATCTCCTGTTATCGTTGACGGCGATAATGTGATTGCGGAAACTGGTGCGATTATTGTCTATATCCTCGATACTTACGGTAAAGGCCGCCTTCGTCCAGAAGAAGGCACGCAAGACTATATTGAATATGTCCACTTCCTACATTTTGCCGAAGGCTCCGCCATGTTGCCTCTTTTGCTAGCGCTTTATACGGGTTTTCTAGGTGAAGCCGCAGCGCCAATCACCCCTATGATAATGAAAGAGATTAAATCCGTTTTGGATTATTGCGAATATCAATTGGTCGCCAATGAATATTTTGCAGGTGACACCCTCACTGGGGCCGACATTCAAATGATCTTCCCCCTTGAGGCCGCTAAAGCGCGCGGACGCTTAAAGGGCTATGAAGCCTGCTTGGATTACGTTGCTAAAATCCATAAACGCCCTGCCTATTTAAAGGCACTCGCACGCGGCGGCGATTACGCTTACGGCCCTAAAGCGGGGTAACTGATATGGCTGAAATTCCGTTTCATCTGGCTTATCCAATTAAAGACAAAGAACAAACGCGCATATTTTACAAGCACGTCATTGGATGCAAACAAGGACGTGAAGATACACACTGGATTGATTTTGACTTTTTTGGGCATCAAGTCAGCTTTCACGTAAAGCCTGAAAGCTTTCAAAGCCCAGAGCCAACAAACCCCGTTGACGGCAAAGACGTGCCTGTTCGCCATTTCGGGGCCGTGCTCCCGTGGTCAGATTGGCATGAATTACGCGACCGCCTTTTGGACGCGAATACGAATTTCATTATCGAACCTTACCGACGATTTAAAGGCCAAACAGGTGAACAAGCGACAATGTTTTTCCTCGACCCAAGCGGTAATGCGCTTGAGTTTAAGAGCTTTAAAAACCCAAGCGAATTATTCGCAACATAGCCCTAGACCGTGGTTAGGCTTGTCCACGTTAAATTTTCACTTCATTCAATCATTTCCGGGCTTTCATCTTGTAAGCCTAAATTCGGGTTAAAAGGGCGAAAGGAATTTATGGCAGAGGAATAAAGTTATGGTAGAAGAATAAAGTTATGGCAGGGGAATAAATTCTTCACTGTCACCAAAAACGGGCGCAAAGCGCCCTTCCCGCCAATCTTCTTTGGCTTGCTCAATACGGTCTTTACGTGAAGACACAAAATTCCAATCCAGAAAACGCCGTCCCAAAGACGTACCGCCAATAATGGCAAGCCTTGTTTCGCCAATCGCTTTAATTTTTTGTGCGGAACTCGCTGTAAAGCTCATGGCATTTATCGGCGATAAAACGCCGTCAATTTCTGTTGAGCCTTTGACAACATAAACACCGATCTCATCATAATCGGGTATCGTGATTTCCGCTCCATCCGCCATTTCAACCTCAAGAAAAAGTGTCGGGGAAAATGTTTTTACAGGCGAAGTCAAACCAAAGGCTGTGCCCATCATCACACATATCTTAACACCGTCAATTTCAACTCTGGGTATATTGTCAGCAGGTGTGTGATAGAAGGCAGGTTCAATTTCTTCAAATTCTTCGGGTAAAGCCAACCAAAGCTGTAAACCGTGCAAACTATATCCCGTTTCACGCAAGGCTTCGCGCGTTCGCTCTGAATGGGTAATGCCAGATCCCGCTACCATTAAATTGATAGCGCCAGGATGGATAGGTAAAGCGCTTCCAACACTATCGCGGTGAAATATCTCGCCTTCAAATAAATAAGTCACAGTGGCCAGATTGATGTGCGGATGCGGACGTACATTAATGCCTTGTCCTTTTTTAAAGGTGACAGGGCCGAAATGATCAAAAAACACCCATGGGCCAATCGCGCGTAATTTCACTTGTGGCAAAGCGCGTCGCACTGAGAATTCTCCAATATCTTTTTCTTTCGGTAAAATTTGGGTTTTAATTGGCCCCGTATTTGTCATAATCAGTTTCCAACATTTTGAAGGTGAGAGATATGCTGACTCTATATGATTATACTGCCGCGCCAAGTCCACGTCGCGCCAGAATTTTTCTAGCCGAAAAAAATATTGATTATAATTGCGTACAAATCGACATCCGCGCTGGTGAGCAATTAGGCGAAGCGTTTAAAGCCATCAATCCACGATGCGCCGTGCCAGCCCTTAAAACTGAAACAGGCGAGATTATTTCAGAAAATATTGCGATTGCCAGCTATCTTGAAGCGCTACACCCAACACCTAATTTAATGGGCCGCACGCCAATTGAGCGCGCACATGTCCTAGAATGGAACTGGCGTTGTGAATTTGAAGGCCTATCCGCAATTGCTGAAATCTTGCGAAATACCGCGCCCGCTATGAAAAAACGCGCCATGACAGGGCCCCGCAATGTCGAGCAATTGCCCGTATTGGCAGAACGCGGCGCCCTTCGCCTTCATTACTTCTTTGAAGATTTAAACGCGCAACTCTCAAAGCAGACTTATATTTGCGGCGATACATTCACCTTGGCAGACATTACCGCCGTGGTTGCTATGGATTTCTCGAAATGGGTAAAACAATATCCAAAGGATGATTTAACCGCGCTTCATACTTGGCACACAAAAATCTCTGAACGCCCAGCCTATAAAGCCTAAAGCTTTATATAAGACCCGCTAAAGGCGAACTTGGATCGGCGTATTTTTTTCGCGGCATTCGACCCGCCAAATAGGCGTCACGGCCTGCAATT
>CALCKU010000069.1 GCA_937965735.1 uncultured Caulobacterales bacterium | reverse complement strand
GTGATGGCCCATTGACTTTTTCAAAGTCACATTGACCATATTCACGCTTCTCACCTGCAATAATGTCAAAAGGATGTTTTGATCGATGACTGTTTAGTTCGCCAATAGTAGGGATCAGGTTGACGAGGTCATTATGAGCTTTTGTAAAAACAGCGTCGTTTGCTAAACAACACTTTCGTGAACTTCCACAAGTTGTAGGGCTACTGACCCAACATGTCGTGTTGGGTTTAAATTTAGCTATCCAAAATGCAGGCAACACATGCTCGGCTTCCGTGCGATGTGCACGGACATTATCTCTTTGATGTACATAGCCACAGGAACTTTTATCAAATGTTCTATTCACGAGGTCAGTATTACAGCCGCAGTAAAATGTAGTTTCATCACCTAATTTCTTATACAATTTTACTTTAGCGTTACTAAAACTCGTTGGAGGGCTAGCGCGTCTTAAGCGTGAACTGATGAAGCTAACAGTTTTAGCGAAAAGGCTTTCCTCAAGTGAGGAAAGACCCTCAGCTTCAATTTCAGCATCTGTTAGATAGTCAAAATCGGGGTCATCAGTTCCATCATTCCCCTGATCTTGTGCCAATGATTTTGATGAAATTGATAACAGCAGAATAATTGCAAATAGGAATTTTGAAAACTTAATCATTAGTGCACCCTCCATTTCTTTCATATCTCAAAGTAGAAGGGGTATCTAGAATGAATATTTTATCTCAAATCTGATCACAATTTGATCACAGTTGGGGGCCAAATATAGCGATTTACAGCGATATATGACGATGTTATGAGAAAAACACGCCGTTCAATAATTTAACCAACGGTGTGATCAAGTGATTGAAATGAAAGTATTTTTAGGCCTAAGGATGGTGGACGATACTGGGATTGAACCAGTGACCCCTACAATGTCAATGTAGTGCTCTACCGCTGAGCTAATCGTCCAAGTATTTTTCGGCACTCTCTACAACCAACGACTTGTCTACGTTAATCATTGCGAGGATATATCGCCGCGCGACACTGTAATCAAGTCTAAATCTAGAAAGTTATGAATTTAAAGCATCATGCACTTAATCCACAGTATAAGCGGAAGCTTACCCCTCCGATCTTCGTCGACCAGCCCGTTTAAACGCAAGTTTGACCTCGATAAAATCCAAATGAATTTAAAGTCTCTTGCCCTTAAGCCGCAATAAGTCGGTCAACCTCATTAACAAGTTGTCGCAAATGCACAGGCTTGGAAAGCACAGTGCTTTCTTGGGCTTGAGGGTCGCTCATCGCAACGGCTGCAAATCCTGTGATAAACATGATCTTAATACCAGGCGATAATGATTCCGCCTGTTTCGCCAGCTCGATCCCATCAAGCCCAGGCATCATAATATCAGTCAATAACAGATCAAAGGCACCATCAGCAAATTTTAGAGCCCGTAAAGCGCGTTCACCGTCAGAACAGGCAATGACGTGATGGCCTGCTTTCTCTAATGCTTTTTCAAAAAAACGACGCATGGCATCGTCATCCTCTGCATATAAAATCGTAGCCATTACCCAACACCTTTCACTCTTTTACCCCTATACCTCAATCCCGCCATTGGGACATGCCTAACCATTAGGATTAAGGTATGACTTGCGTTTTTATGAGACATTATTACCGTCTAATGTCGCACTATTGCATTTTTCTCGCCAAGTTGAGCTTAATTAGCGTCAAGCTCTTAAGTTTTTCTAACGAATCCGATAAGAATTTAAAGACTTATGATTAAAGAAGGTTTTATGATTAGACGCAGGCGCGCTTTAGAGCGCGACTGCCTTACGGAAATGACTCCTGCGTTTGAGATTAAACACAAAGACACGGCCTCGAATACGCCACTAAATCGCGTTACGCCCCCATTTAAGAACAGGGCATTTCCAAAATCGACCCCGCACATGCCGTTTTACGCACACTGGCCCGCAGCCCCAGTTATATTCGCTTCCCCGCATTCTGGGCAGATTTATCCCGAAGCCTTTATTGCAATGAGCGTCTTGACAAAAAAACAACTTCGCAGAAATGAAGACATCTGGATTGACCGCTTATTTGAAAGCGCCGTAGATTTCGGGGCCGTGCTTTTGAAGGCTCGGTTCCCAAGAAGTTTTGTTGATGTAAACCGTGCCGAAGATGAATTTTTCGCCGACATAAATATTTCAGGCCATAATCCCTTAACCCAAACCCCATTTAGTGCGGGTAAAAATGTAAGCGAGCGTGCGCGTGTTGGGCTCGGGGTTGTTCCTCTGATTATTTCTGAAAATACACCTATTTATACACGCCCCCCCAAGTCTTCTGAAATCAAGGCGAGACTAAATACACTTTATCATCCCTACCATGCCGCTTTGAAGCAATTAGCAACACTGACCGTAGACATATATGGGCAGGGTTTATTGATTGATTGTCATTCCATGCCCGGATTTGCACCTTTTGGAGCGCGCCGCCCAGACATCGTCCTTGGCGATTGCCATGGCCTCTCCTGTCGCCCTGAGACCTTATTGAATGTAGAGAACGCTTTCAAAGCGCAAGGATATAGTGTCGGACGCAATTACCCTTATGCAGGCGGCTATGTCACATCCCATTATCACAAAATGGTTGAAGGCCTTGAAACGCTGCAAATCGAAATCAATCGTGATCTTTATGTTAATCCAGTTTCTTTGACGAAAAAGCCTGGATATGCCCGCCTGAAAAAAGACATTGATATCATTATACAGACGATTATTTCCACGCGACATACAAATACGCTTCGCGCCGCAGAATAAGCTGATTGTAAGAGGGAGCTTTATACGCCTCTCTGTACCAAATAAGGACAATCCACGTTTTCTCGAAGTTAAAAAATTCTCGTATTAAAGCAAGCAATTGATTTTGCTTCGCTTTTTTAGGGAACAACTTCCATATAGTCTGGCATGAGGCTTGCTCTCCTTTAAAGCGAAGAATGAATTTAGCCTATAACGTTCGAGACACCACATCGGACAAACGGCTTATAGAGAGGTAGAGTAATGACAAATGATATTGACCTTCACGTTGGAAGACGTTTACGCCGCCGCCGCCGCCTATTGGGTTTGACACAACAATCACTGGCTGAGCAAGTCGGTATTCGGTTCCAACAAATTCAAAAATACGAATGCGGTGCCAATCGTGTCAGTGCAGCCCGTTTATTTGAACTCTCGGAGGCGCTGTTTGTACCCGTGCAATATTTTTATGAAGGCTTGTCAAAAGAGAACAGTCTTTATAACCAACCCAATCCCGAAATTTTAGCACCGGATGTTTTATCCAAAAAAGAAACGATGGATCTCGTAAGAGCCTATTATGCCCTGAGTCCCGAACCCAGGCGTCACCTTTTAGATTTGGCCAAATCATTAGAGACAACGGGCAAAGGCTCTTTGCGCCTCGTTGCGCCCTAACAGCGCATCCGCATTCGACGGATTTATAAGACAGCTCCCGATCGGGCGTGCAATTTGCTAACGCATTTTGCACGCTCCAAAAGTCTATATCTTCTTAAGATAACATGTTAGCGCATAGACATGACAATAGACATTTCTAAGCCAATAGCCCTCCGCCTTAAATTGATGCAAATTCTACAAAATGCGGCGCGGTCGATTACCTTGCCCCTCTTTGAAAGCGGGTTAAGCGCAGAAAACAAAGCTGAAACTGGCTATGACCCTGTGACCGAAGCTGACACGGAGTGCGAACGCATTTTACGCCAAATTATACAAAAAGAATTTCCACACGATTCCATTCACGGGGAAGAATTTGACGATGTCATCGGAACCAATGACTGGCTCTGGACACTGGACCCAATTGATGGGACACGCGGTTTTCTGGCAGGTATTCCCGTCTGGAGTACTCTGATTGCAGTCAGTTACAAAAACAAACCCGTATTGGGCCTGATTGATATTAGCGCCCAAGACAAAGCTTTTTGGGGCGCACCTAATAAAGCGTGGGTGATAACCCACGCGGGACAGAAAACACAAACTCTGTCAACACGCGCTTGCTCAAGACTAAAAGACGGCGTTCTGGGCTGTACCGAACCCTTATCAATGTTGGATGCAGGAGAACTGGCCGCGTATAATATTATTCGGCGCGGCGTGCGATTTTCGCGGCTGGGCCTTGATGCCTTTGGTTATGCAATGGTAGCGAGCGGGCGAATGGATATAATTATTGAGGCGGGCTTAAAGCCGTGTGATGTGCGTGCGCTTATGCCTGTTATTGAAGGTGCAGGCGGTACACTCACGAATTGGCACGGCGCTTCAGCCGTAAATGGGGGCCGTGTGATATGTGTTGGGGACAAAGCACTTTTGCCCGAGCTCTACACTTATTTAGGGCGCGCTATGCCTTCGTCTTAATTCTATCAACACGGAAACTCTAAAGCGCATGTGTCACTAAAAACGTGTCAAAAGCGTCAAAGAATTGATCACGGTATATATCCCGTTCAATCATCAGCTCATGTAAGGCACCCGGTATAATATGAAACGTACTGCCCGAATTCGCGGCAAAGCTTTTATTTGAAGCGGGATCGACGATTGGGTCTGCGCCTGCGGCCACAACAAGAGACGGTATCTTTAACTTATCTGCATTACGGTTGACATAGGCCATGGCCTTCATCGCCGCACTAATCCAGCCAAAAGACGGAGCACCAACGCGAAGTCGTGGAATGGTTCGAAAAAACTCGGCCCATCGCGCATAGCGAACAGGGTCGGAAGTAAGCTTATTGATCTCAAACGGAATGGGTTCACCGTTTCTTTGCTTTTGAAAAGGTAAATCCTTTGTCCGTAAACCAATAAAGGCCAGAAATTTTATCAACCATCCCATGACAGGGGTTTCAAGGTCAAAAATACCCAGCATTGGTGCACTTGTAATAACCGCACTTGGATAAATTACGCCCGATAGAACCGATTGTAAGACAATCGTTCCTCCCATTGAATGGCCGACCAGTATATGCGGTTTTGGCAGGAGAGGCTCAAACTGATCGACTGCAAAGGCTAAATCATCTGCATATTCCTGAAAATCATGGACATAGCTGATAACGGGATCCGCCAGCGGTCTATCAGACAGACCTTGCCCTCTGGGATCCACGACAAAGACCGTAAACCCTCTTTGGCTAAAATCCTCAATCACTTCTGAATATTTTTCTATAAATTCAGTCCGTCCAGGTGAGAAAATTAAGCTCCCGCGCGGGCTATCCTTAGCCGCAGAAACCAATAACACACGCAAACGGGTTCCATCTCGCGTAATGTAATAGGGTTTGGCGCGCACCTTCAAAGCATCAGGCAAAGCCTGTCCTTCGGGATAGATCAGCTCAGCGACCTCAAATTTTGGGACTTTTGACCCCATTCTTCCCCCTAAAGAACAAGGCCAGTCAAACTGGCCCCGTAATCGTTTCAGCATATATGTGATTTTGCATATATCAGACGATCTTTAATATCGTAATTTTATATATGCAAATCTATCTGTTATGCCATTGAGCTAAAAATGCTCTGCAGGCCCATTGCGACAGACATATCCCCTTCGACTTTTAATTTACCCGACATAAAGGCCATCATCGGGTCTAAATTACCCTCTGCAAGGGAAATAAAATCATCTTTCGATAATTTAATCGTACAATCAGCCTCTGAGTCTTCAACTGTCGCAGTCTGACCCGTTGCAAAGACAACACCGTCATCCCCAAAATCAAATTTAACAGATTTTGACAAACCACCAGAGGCTGCCAATGCTTCTGTCATTTTTTTAGCAATTTCTGCATTTTCCATAATATCTCCAATTCGAATTACGATTTAATGTGTAATTTATACCCTCTATATGGGGTTAAAATTTGTTCAGGGCTAGAAGTTTTTACGTCTTTGACGGTCTCCGCTTAGCACATATTGGATTATACCAATAGCTGATTTCTAAAGCGGCTTTCTAAACTTAAGCGTAGCCCGATCACTTTCACCAATATTTTTATAAAGTTCAGGCTTAAAATCTGCATATTCACGGTCACCCGCCTCAGGTGTGCGGGAACGAGGCGGCAATGTCCAAACGCCAAAAGGATGATCAGCAGTATCGCGCGGATTAGCATTGACTTCCGAAGCGCCCACAAATTCAAAACCCGCCTCTTTAGCGAGGGCTTTCATATAGCTTTCTTGGACATAACCAGACGTACCCTTTGGGTCTTGAACCACCGATTCGGGCAATCTATGTTCAACGACACCCAAAATCCCGCCTGGCTTTAACGCCGTATAAAAGGCGGAAAATGCGTCTTGTTCTGTCCCATTTTTCATCCAATTATGAACATTACGGAACGTCAAAATTACGTCTTGGCTATTGTCTTCTAATCCTGAAATATTGGCTCCGTCAAACTCTGCAAAGGCAACGACACCGTAAGTATCAATATCCGAATAAGTCTCTTTAAAGGCCTCAATCCGCGCGTCATATCGTTCATTAATACCAAATGGCAATAGGATTGCCGTATAAGCACCCGCATTCGATTTGGCATAAGGTGCAAGAATTTTAGCATACCACCCCGGCCAAATTTCAGCGACAGATTTATTCGGCCTAACTTCAAAGAACTCTAATGTTTCTAAGGGGTTACGAAATTGATCCCGTGCACGATCTTTGTCACGACTTGGATCAGCAATTACATCCGCGAGCGTAATCATAACGGGTTGAACCACACTGTCTTCACCCTGAATTTCCGTTTTTATGGACGCCTCATCGCCCTTTGTTTCGACCGCGCTTTTTTCAACGGCGTTTGTTTCCCCCTCGCTTGTTTTAGGAGACGGTGCTTTACAGCCCGCGATAAAAGTCATGCTCACAAAAGACAGGCTTAAAGCCAGAGTCGAAAGGCTTAATCGTTTTACGGTTTTCATTGAGTTTCCTTAAAATGTGATTGCATATGATGAATTTCAAATCTGAGCTTAACCTATTCTCTATCGCGGAAATATTACAATTTTGCAAGACTAAGCATCCGACCCTTGAAGTGCAAAAACGCCTTCCTATTTGTGATAGCGAGACGCCAATTACGGGTCTCAGAAACGAAAGGGTTGCTCAATTCAGAGGACCCGAAACAACATTGCTATAAAGGATGTTAAACTATGCGTACTTATGATTTTACCCCCCTCTACCGCTCATTTGTGGGCTTTGACCGCACAGCCAGCCTCATTGACGCCGCCTCGCGTTCGGTTGATACGAGTTCAAAATACCCACCCTATGACGTGGCTCAAACAGGTGAGAATGCTTACCGAATTGAATTGGCCGTTGCTGGATTTTCTGATGAAAATTTGGAAATCGAGAGCCATGAAAACGTTTTAACCGTCAAAGGGACAAAATTGCAAAATGCCGATAATGATGACGGTGTTCAGTATCTTCACCGCGGGATTGCGGAACGTGATTTTGAACGGCGCTTCCAACTTGCAGATCATGTCATTGTGACCGGTGCCGAATTGAAAAATGGCTTACTGACAATAGAGCTTAGACGTGAATTACCAGACGCTTTAAAACCTCGAAAAATTGCGATTGGTCAAGCTGGCAAACCCCAATCTGAAGAAAAATTAATTACCCAGACACGCTCTGGAAAGGGTAAGGCCGCCTAATATAAGTTCAGAAGCGTAGAGGCGTCCTCCCCCCTTAGGACTATCCGCTTATGACGCGGCACTGTGTGTAAATACCCTCCCTCGCACACAGTGCCGCATTTTTAAAACTGACTTAAAAATTTTTCCATAATTTTACAGGCTTCAGCCTCGCCAACCCCAACCACCACATCAATACCCGCCTCTTGCATCATTGCCGCGCCGCGCCAATTCACACGCGGGTCTGGATCAATCACAGCAATCACGCACCGCGAGATTCCAGAATCGATTAAAGCATCGCAACAAGGCGGCGTTTGCCCGTGATGCGAACACGGCTCTAAAGTTACATAAGCGGTGGCCCCTTTAGCGGGTTCGGTGAGCGTAGAAAGCGCCTGACGCTCTGCATGTGGTCGCCCCCCCTCTTGCGTTGCGCCCTGACCAATAATCTTACCGTTTTTGACAATCACACAGCCTACAGACGGATTTTCTGCTGTGCGCCCCATCAGCGCTCTAGAGAGATCTAACGCCTTTTTCATGTAAAGTGCGTCAGACATGTCAATCAAGCAGACGGTATTTCGGGTAAATCTTTCGCGCGGTCTTCGTCAAGATATTTTGCAGACACCACATTTGTGGAATTGGGCTCTAAGGTAATCAAAAGAGGATTCCCTGTTGGAAACTCAAACCCTGGAATATCTTTGTCTGACACTTTAAATAACGTTTTCAAAAGGGCGCGTAGGGAATTCCCATGCGCCGAAATAATGAGATTCGAGCCACCTCGAATAAACGGTGAAATTTGACGATCAAAGTACGGCAAGACGCGTTCAGTCGTCATTTTCAAGCTCTCGCCTATTGGTAACTCAGCGGGGTCAATACCAATATATTTTCGGTCGTGAATAGGGTGGAACTCACTATCCTTATCGATTTGCGGCGGGGGAACATCAAAGCTGCGACGCCAGATATGGACTTGCTCATCGCCGTGCTTATCGCGTGTTTCTTGCTTATTCAGCCCTGTTAGGCCGCCGTAATGACGCTCGTTTAAACGCCAGTCTTTTGTCACAGGAATGCTCATTTGGTCGAGCGCCTCTAGAGTCAGCCAAAGCGTTTTAATCGCGCGCTTTTGATAGCTCGTAAACGCAATATCAAAATCGATCTTCTCTTTAGAGAGCAATTTACCGGCCTTCTTGGCTTCTTTCACGCCCTCTGGCGTCAAGCCAACATCGACCCACCCTGTAAAACGATTCTCTAAATTCCATTGCGATTGTCCGTGCCGAACGAGTACAAGTTTCGTCATGTGATGTGTCCTATAATGTTTAAAACCGTTGTAAAAGATGCCGCCCGATTGGCAAGGAGAATGTCAGAATCTACCACCCGCCACTGAAAAGAAATCCCGCTTATCTCACACAATCTCTTTTGGATCTCCCCTCCCCGCTCACCTCAAATACCCTCCGCGCATCACCCGCACTTCTGTCATTTAAGAACACCGTTCACCCCAACACACCCCGCAATTCATCTCAAACACCCTCCTTCCACGCATCCCAAACACCCTCCGCGCATCCCAAACTTGATTTGGGATCCAGCCGCACCAAAGTCTGGGTCCCAGCCTTCGCTGGGATGAGCGGGTGAAAAAGATGAGCGCATAACCTTAAACATATTGTTATCCCGACCCTGATCAGAGATTTCGTATCACGTGCGGGATGACAATGTGATCATTACTTTTTCATCTCTTTAATGCCCGCTGATAAAGCTGAAGACAACTTACCTAAAAAGCTTTTCCTCGCAGACATATCAATAGTTTTTGCATCAAACTTCTTACCTGTAACTTCTTCATACAAAACGCCTGCAAAAGTGGCTCCAGCACCAAAGACCACCCATAAAGGGACTCCGATAGCCGTACCGAGTGCCGCTATTCCAGCACCTTGTGTACCAAACACAATAAGTGCAACTGAGCTTGCTCCTAGACCCATTTTTGTAGGCAAAGACCTATTTGCCCAAAAGGCTTTCATAGATTTCAAGACAGAAGTTTTTGAAGAAGTTTTAGCTTTTGATAAATTTAACTGATCAATTTTGATTTCTTTTGCTAAAATTTTTAGTATCGGGATAATCACTTTGCTTTGAGCAGTAAATTTAATAGCAGTCTGCCCTTTTACAAAAGTCCCCATATTACTATGCTTTATTGCTAACAACCCTTTAGCCCACTCACCTAAAGCCGCTTTCTGAGATTCGTTTGAATTTGACAAAACTCTAATGGCCAGTTCTTTATCAGTATTATTAATCTTATTTAAGTCGCTCATATATATTCCCAAAAATTTGCAAAACGGTGAAAGAACTATGATCTTATTATAACCCCGTGCATCCCAAACTTGATTTGGGATCCAGCCGTACCAAAGTCTGGATCCCAGCCTTCGCTGGGGTGAGCGGGTGAAAAAGATGAGCACATAACCTTAAACATATTGTTATCCCGCCCCTGATCAGAGATTTCGTATCACGTGCGGGATGACAGCTTATTTTAATGCGCGTCATTCCAATTTTGCGCCGCTTTCGCTTCCACCACTAAGGGCACGCTAATATTGACCGCAGGCATATGCGCGTTTTCCATGGTTTTTGTCACAACCGCCATAAGGTCACCTGCGCGGGATTCTGGGACTTCGAACACGAGTTCATCATGCACTTGCAAGAGCATTTTCGCGCCCTCCACCCCTGCAATCGCGTCTGGCATTCTTATCATCGCGCGGCGGATTACATCAGCAGCAGCACCTTGGATGGGGGCGTTAATCGCTTGACGTTCGGCAAAACCGCGCACGGCTTGGTTCCGATCTTTAATGCCTTTAATATGGCATTTTCGGCCAAAGAGGGTTTTGACATAACCATATTCGCGCGCTTCGTCTTTAGCCGCGTCCATATAGGCTTTGATACCGGGGAATTTTTCAAAATAGCTTTTGATATAATCAGACGCTTCCGATCGACTAATGCCGAGATTATTCGCAAGACCGAAGGCGGAAATGCCGTAGATAATCCCAAAATTAATCGCCTTCGCTCGTCGCCGTGTCGCGGGGTCCATGTCATCCAATGAGACATCAAACATCTCGCTCGCGGTTAAGGCGTGAATATCAACGCCGTCCGCAAAGGCCTGTTTCATCGACGGCAAATCAGCAGCATGCGCAAGCAGGCGTAATTCAATTTGAGAATAGTCGGCGGCCACTAAAACATTGCCGTTTTCCGCGACAAAGGCATCTCGGATTTTACGCCCATCTTCTGTGCGGATGGGTATGTTTTGTAGATTCGGGTCAGAAGACGAAAACCGCCCCGTTGTCGTCGCGGCTAAAGAATAGCTTGTATGCACACGTTTCGTATGCGCGTTAATTTGCGTGACTAGGGCGTCTGTATAGGTGGATTTTAACTTCGCATAATGCCGCCAATCCAATATGGTTTGCGGCAGTTTTTCACCCGCTGCCGCAAGGTCTTCCAAAACCCCCGCCCCTGTCTGCCATGCGCCCGTCTTAGTCTTTTTTCCACCCTCAAGTCCCATCTGATCAAACAGGATTTCACCCAGTTGTTTCGGCGAGCCCAGGTTAAATTGCGTATCCGCAAGCGTATAGGCTTCCGCCTCTAATCCCGCCATCTTCTGCGCAAAATCCGACGACAAGCGCGCCAGCACAGCGCGGTCGACCTTAATGCCTTCATTTTCCATATTGGCGACAATGGCAGGTAAAGGCCGCTCAAGCGTTTCGTAGACAGTGGCGACTTTATGCGTGCCGAGTTTCGGTTTTAGAAATTTCCACAACCGCAAAGTGACATCGGCGTCTTCCGCCGCGTAAGGCGTGGCAACATCCAATGCAATCTGGTCAAACGTCTTTTGCGCTTTACCTGCTCCTGCGATCTCTTTGAACGCGATCGGTTTATGGCCGAAATACATCTCGGACAAAAAATCCATGCCGTGCCCATGCAGGCCGCCTTCAAGTGCGTAAGAAATCAACATTGTATCATCATAAGGCGCGGGGCGGAGCGTCTTACCCTGACCTTTATAGCGCTGAAACACGCCTAAATCATATTTGAAATTCTGGCCGATTTTCAGAACGCTCTCTGCGTGCAGGAGCGGCTCTAATATATCCAAGGCTTCTTGTATCGGGATTTGGTCTGGCGCGCCTTCGCCGAACATATCGCCGCCGCCCGTATGCCCGAGCGGGATATAACACGCCTCATTATCGGCGACCGCAAGGCACAGGCCGACCATATTGGCACTGGCGCTATCAAGGCTATCAGTTTCAAGGTCGACCGCAATTGTGCCGATTTCAAAGCCGCGCGTCACCCAATGTTTCAGGCGTTCAATATCTTGCACGCACTCATATTTGTCTTTATCGAATGTGACGTTTTCAGGGCTTGTTAATTGCCCCGGCGCTTCGAATTTCGGCTGACTGTCATCGCGGCGCAACCCCTCTGTCGCGCCTTCGCCGAGCGCGGCACGAACCCGCGCAGTCAGTGTTCGGAATGTCATATCTTCAAGAAAATTGAACAAGACTTCGATATCAGGATCAGAGACCGCAAGCGCTTCTAAGGGTGTCTCGACCTCTATATCGGCTTTTAAAGTAACCAGCTCACGCGAAATTCGCGCTTTATCAGCAAATTCGAGGAGTTTTTCGCGCCGTCCTTTTTGCGGAATCTCTCCCGCCCGTTCAAGGAGTGTATCCAGATCACCAAATTCATTAATCAAAAGCGCCGCCGTCTTCACACCAATCCCCGGCACGCCGGGAACATTATCGACACTATCACCGGCAAGGGATTGAATATCGACCACCTTGTCAGGGCCAACGCCAAATTTGGCCTCGACTTCGGCAAAGGACATGACCTTATTCTTCATCGTGTCGACCATTGTGATTTTGTCTGAAATCAACTGCATAAGGTCTTTGTCAGAGCTGATGATTGTTACGCGCGCGCCTTGGGCTTCGGCTTGGCGCGCATATGTCGCGATCAAATCATCCGCTTCAAATCCCGTCATTTCAATGGACGCCGCGCCAAAGGCCCGTGTCGCATCGCGCGTAAGCGGGAATTGCGGGATTAAGTCCTCGGGTGTTTCGGACCGGTTCATTTTATACTCAGGGTAGATATCACTGCGGAAGGTCTTGCCACTGGCATCGAAAATTACGGCAAAATGCGTGGGACGATCTTCATCATTTTGGTCACGCAAAAGCTTGAACAACATGTTTGAAAATCCAGCCACGGCCCCGATCGGTAAGCCGTCCGTTTTACGCGTAAGGGGCGGCAGAGCATGATAAGCACGAAAAATATATCCCGAGCCATCCACCAAAACGACATGGGAGTCTTTATTTACAGGCTTGGAAATCGACATGATTTATCCTTTTATGCAATATTGAATAGCCCTTGTGAGGGCTGAACTTCGGCTTTTCAAGACAAGGGGTCAAATTTTTGCCCTAATTTCGTCATTAAGCTGTATATGGTTTGAAAAGGAAAAAAACGTGTACCAAGACATTGATGATCCAGAGTGGGAACAACAAAACACGAAGACGCGTAAACGCGCTCTGTGGTTAACACTCTGTTTGTCGCTGATAGCCTTACTCATCATCGGCGGTGTCATTTACAGTGTCTATCCCAAACCCCAAATCGAAAATGGTCCGAATGCCGCCGAAATGGAACACTCGCTATACGCGACCGCCATAGACGAAAGCTCAAAACCGTTGCAACGCGCCCGTCTACGCGATTTTATTCAAACCTACCCCAACGCCGCAACCCTTGATTCGGCTAAAACGCAACTCTTGGAACTTGACAATGCAGAAGCGGATGATTGGGCTATTTTGAGCGATCTCGTCTATAACCGAACTTTAAGCGACACAGATAAAAAGGACGCAATACAGGCTTATATCAGAGATTGGGGGCCGCTTTATCTGGGCGAGCGTGAAAATGATATTCTCTCAATGCAAGAAGATTTAGGTATTGTTGAGACTTTAAAAACAGAGATAGAAAGAGACACATATCTGAATTCTGAAGGGATTTTAAAAAGGCGTTTAGGGGGAGATTCAGAAGGTGATCTGGAGGGTGATTTAGAAAATTTCACCGCAGAAGATTTCGCCGCACCCACACCTAATTATTCAGATCAATTATCCGAAACAATACTGGCGGGTGGGGTTAGGCGCCCCGTATTTGAGAGCCGTTCAGGATCCAATCCAAAACCAGTCACACACCAAAGGACAGCGCAAAATATTATCCCACCAAAAGTTCGCAAAAACGTTACCCCCCGCTACCCAAAATCTGCCGAACGAAACGGTGTAGACGGGCTTGTCGTCTTGGGGCTTAATATCAATACACAAGGACAGGTCGAGAGCGTCACTGTACTCTCAGTCGAAGCTGAACGTTATTCAAAAAGCTTTGTAAAGTCTGCAAAGCGCGCCGCCTTAAAAACACGGTTTTTCCCGCAAACCGTAGACGGAGTTCCGATCTCTGTGCGGGGTGTAATAAAGCGCTACCGTTTTAAGAGTCTTTAAAAACGGATTTTGTGATTTAACCTAAGGGGCAGAATTGATAGCCTCGGTGCTAAGTTGGAAAACTTGGTCGCAATATTTACAAGTGACCTCACGCTCTTGGCCCATATCAAGCCATGTTTTGGGATGGCCCAACGCGCCCCCGCCGCCGTCACATGCAACCCGTTTTGAGGCGACGATTATTGCCTCTGAAATTTCTTTATGCGTGGCGTCTTGCGGGGTTTCATTAGGTGTCTTTGACATGCTATCAATCCGATATAAGTAAATCTTACTCCGCCTGTCATATGAGAGGCGCTCGAAAAGGTCAATTCCACAATGAACGCTTCATCAAAATCAGCGTCTTCAAATAATTTTACGGAAAGCCCCGCCATTGACATTCAGGGCCTTACGAAAACCTATGCAAAATCTCGTAAATCCCCAGAAAAAACGGCTCTTAAAGGCGTTGACCTTACAATTCCACGTGGGTCTATCTTTGGCCTGCTCGGCCCGAACGGTGCGGGCAAATCAACAATGATAAATATTTTGGCCGGTCTTGTGAATAAAACGTCTGGAACAGCGTCCATTTGTGGCTTTGATATAGAGACACAGACCCGCCAAGCGCGGGCCTCAATCGGCGTTGTACCACAAGAAATTTCTATGGATGTGTTTTTCACGCCGTTTCAAGCCCTCGAATTACAAGCGGGATATTACGGCGTTCCAAAATCCGAACGGCGGTCTGATGAAATTCTTAAAGCTCTTGGTCTTTATGATAAACGCGATGCCTATGTCCGACAACTATCAGGCGGGATGAAACGCCGCCTCTTAATCGGTAAAGCCCTAGTCCATACGCCGCCCGTTTTAATCTTAGACGAGCCAACGGCGGGTGTAGATATTGAACTAAGGCGTCAGCTTTGGGACTATGTGAATACGCTTCACGCGCGCGGCACAACAATTATTTTAACAACGCATTACCTCGAAGAAGCCGAAGCCCTCTGTGATCGTATCGCAATCATACATCACGGCAAAATCGTGGCCAATGATGATAAAACCACAATGCTGTCACGCCTTGATAAACGCACATTAGTGATAACGCCTTTAACAAAAATCACTGAAATTCCGCCCAGTCTCAAAACACAAGCCACGCCGCTAGAACAAGGTATACCGATAGAACAAGGTCCACGGCACGCAAAAGATATAAGCCTCACAAAGGAAGGAAACCTAGCCATCCACTATCGATCGGGTACGGATAATATATCAGATTTATTAGACATGGTAAAATCCGCTGGGGTCTCAATTTCTGATCTACGCACAGAAGAGCCTGACCTTGAAGATGTTTTTATGGCGCTCACATATGACACAGATAATTAGCACATACGGCGCATCAAATACCACGTCGAGAACGCACTTTTAAAATTAAAACCAATAGAATGTAATATTATGTCAAAATTTATTCTTGCTCATTTTAAAATCCATGACCCGGCAGGTTACCAACGTTATGTTGAACTGGCGACCCCTATATTCATGCGCGAAGGTGTAAAAATCTTAGGGAATGACGAAAAGCCCGTAGCAATGACGCCGGACATGGAAACGGATAAAGTCGTCTTATTAGAGTTCCGCGATGACGCGCACCTCAAGAACTTTTTTGCGCTGCCTGATTATATGGAAGCCGCCAAACATCGTGACTTAGCGTCCACTTTATCCGCCGTTAAATTTGATCGATACACCGTCTAGAGCGATCTGCTTTTTCAACATTTACCAAACATTGGGCTCTATAATCCAATTTATGAATTTGATCTCATAACTTTGATTTAAAGCGGTGGCATTCGTGCCTTATCATCTGAACGTCAGTTAAATTTCGCTTTCAGAAAGGGTTCAATTGATAAAAGCTAAATTGATTACACCTTTGAATGGGTGGAGATTTAGTATGCCTTTTAAAATCCTGTTAACAGCCCTTATGAGTACTCTTGTTTTTTCCAATACTGCGTATGCTTTGAGTTGTATGCGGCCAGACTTAATGAAGACAATGGAAGAGGCTAAAGCGAGCCAAACAGTCTATTCCGTATGGGTAGGAACCTTTGACACGCTGGCGAGCGCGCAGGTGCATTCGGACTTTATCGCGCCCAGAGATCAATTTAAACCCCGTCCGCCGAAATTAACATCTGCGCAATTTACGGGTTATGCGCTGACGCCAAATGCGCGCACAGATGTACCCTTATCGCTATATCCTGTTGACATAGAAACACGGTGTAGTGGCCCTTGGTGTGGCAAAGTTCCAAGCGCTGAATATGAGAGCCTCGTTTTTGTCGAGATGCGCCCACAACAAACCCCTATATTGAAAATAATGCCCTGCCCCCAATGGGTATTCTCTGTAAAGGCAGAAACAGAAGCTGTTGAAAGAATCAGGGCGTGCTTTGACAAACCGTGTCGGAGTCTACCTCAAGATTCGCATTACAGATAAAGCGTTGCAAACGATAATTGATATCAAAATTATTGAAGTGTCTTTAATAGAGACGTTGCGCGAAAAATTATCGCTTATGCCGTATAATTACGGTCAAAATTATGAGTGCCAAAACAAGCGTAAATCCGTTTGCAACCGCCACAGGCCACGACTTTGCTAAGATTCCATAAACGAACCAAAGCGCCACCCCTGTCGTAAAAATACTATACATGGCCAATGATAAGCCTTCTGTATTTTGTGTTTTAATCACAAGCCAAGCTTGCGGCACAAAACTCGCGGATGTTAACAGAGCGGCAACATACCCGATGATTTCTATCTGAGACATAAAGGGCATTCATAGGTTAAGGGGAAAACGTAATGACCATAGCTTAGAGTATTTTACGTTAAAGCTGTATCAAAAATAGGCTATTGGTTTATATTTTAAAATGATTTTAAACGGAATTTCAATATTCCACTCTGTTAGGGTCCAGAATAAGTCCCGCGATAGCTGAACCCGTCTTTGCAATAGATAGAGAGTATATGAGAAAGAGAATCAATGGCGTATAGTGCAGAGTTTTGGATAGAACATTTAGGTATGACCGCGCATCCAGAAGGTGGATATTATACTGAAACCTATCGTTCGACAGAAACTTACCCTGTCAAAAAGAGCGATACAGAATTTGACACGCATAGCCCGCCGACACATTTGCGCGCCGCCTCAACAGCTATTTATTTTTTATTGCGCGCAGGCGAAGTCTCACATTTTCACAGAATAAAGAGTGATGAAATGTGGCACTTTTATGCAGGTGACCCTCTCAATGTCTACTGCCTTAGAGCGGAGGGTCGCGCGCCCATTTTACATCTCGGCCCAGATCCAAAAGCTGGCCAATGGTTTCAAGGGGTTGTTCCAAAAGACACATGGTTTGGCGCAAAGCTCGCTGAATTTCAAAAACCCAACCCGTCACAGCCTAACGCTTCACCGCCTAACGCTTCACCGCCTGTCAAACAGGGTTACGCGCTTGTCGGATGCACCGTTGCCCCTGGTTTTGACTTTTCAGACTTTGAATTAGCAAAGCGCGCCGAGCTTACACAAACATTCCCGCAACATGCCGAGCTTATAAAAGCGCTCACACCCTAATCTTGATGATCCCTAATGTTGATAATAATGCTCTATTTCGGAGAATAAAGGCTATCACACTGAAAAATGGAAACTGAAAACTGGAACAGTTAACACCCGCTAATCGACACAAATCATAGGCTCGGCTTCGCCGTTGACAACCTCGGCACGACAGCCAAAAGGATTATCCGTCATTTGACATTTTCCTGAAACCGTTTTCTTACTAGAATTCGCCTTTGTTTGGCATTTGCCTTGGCAGTCTTGACTATCGAGGCAAACATTTCCGCCGTCAGAATAGCGAATTGTACACCGTTCTGCACCGAGCCTGCCTGCGCGTTCGACAAAGCCGCCTTTTTTACGACACTCAAACCGTTCTTTGATTGTCAGCCGACCTTGATTAAATTCTGGTGTCTGAACAACAGGCCTATCGGATACGGGCTTTGTGTCTATTTCTGTCTTGATACCGTCTTTGATCGCTTGCTCTGAGTCGGGTTGCTCAGGATTGACGAGCTCTGGAATTATTGGCTCTGGAATGGCTTGTTGCGGAATTGTTTGTGGCGGACTTGGTAGAATTGATACAGCTTGGCTGGATTCAGACGTATCTGGTCCGTCAACAATAGGGTTTTGAGGTGCCAGTATACGCATAGAGTCTTGATCGATAGAAGTCAGCGGGTATAAAATCTCCAAACGCCCTCCTTGACTACTGCGCGCAAAGCGATTTTTTAAATCAAGCGCAACCAAACGCCCTCGGGATTGTTCATAAAGGAAAATAGACGTCTCACTATGTCCAATTTTCTTAAGATCAAACACCGTGTTCGGCGTTGTCTCAATCCAGTCAAATCCCCGTTTTTTGATAAAGGCTCCGTCAGAATGGGCCACCAGTGTAATAAGCGCTGGCTCAATCGCTTGCCCGAAATCAGTACCCGACACTGTGCTTGATGGCCCTGCCAAGAGAGGGATGCCAGAACGCGTATTTGGATTTAAGATCAAAGGCACGGGCAAAGACGTAAGCGGCGGGGTTAAAGTAGGCGTATCGTTTGAAGGGAATTCTGTAAACGTTTTGTCTTCGGGTTGAACGAACGGCTCTACAGACGGCTCCGTAGACGGCTGAAGGGGGTCAGAACTCCGAATGGCAGGAACATCAGTGGAGGCTGTAATCTCACCCCTCGCCTTTACGGTTGGACTTGCAGTAAACATCATGCGGTCAATTTCGACAATCGTGTAGAGTTTTTCCATGGGATGGCCAGCCCATTCGCCTGAAATTATTTTGTTTTCGAGATCAATTAAGAGCTGAACACTCCCGTTCTGCCCAAGCAGGCGTAGAGTGTTAGGATTTGATTCAATTTCGGTGAATTTATATCGCTCTTGGCCACGAAAATCATATTCCGTCCATTGACCATAAGCTTTTAGATCTTGCTCTAGGCGCCCTAAATTAAATTTTATGGTTGCGATTTCAGTCTTCGGACGCTCTGTTAGGGTTTGCGCTACGGCTGTTGACGGTAAAACGGAATACGATAGCAGTCCTGTAAAACAGACCGTCATCGCACACAAAAAACCTTTTAAAACGCGAACAAAGTTAATCGAGGGCGCTGGCTGTAGCGATATATGTAAAGGCATCAAAGTCATAACGTGTCCCTGACAAATAAGTCAAAATTAGATATAAACCTAACGATGCAATATTTAAGCCAATTCAGAGTATAACTCAAAATATCTATTATAAATATCTGTCACATAGGGGAAGTATTCAAGGCGGTAACGCCCGAAACCGCCGTTCAAACAAGGCAATATTATTATACGCAGTCATATATTATGTATATGGGCTTATTCGCACCTAGCTAACGCCCTCTTTTTATAGACCTTACAGCCATATACCCGCATACAAGCTTCATAATTACAGCCAATGTCTACGGGGCGGCATGATATATGAGCAAACTCTATGCCATCGTCAAAACGACCTTTCCCATAGCTTTACGATTCATCAATTCAGCAAAGGCGGCTTTAAACGCCTCTAGCGGATAGCGATTACTAACACGCGGATTGATTGTCCCATTTTCGAACATATCCATGATCTCTCGCATATTCGTTTGATGCGCTTTGGGGTCTCTGAGCGTCCATGCACCCCAAAAGACACCGCGAATATCAATCGACTTTAGCAGGGCTAAGTTTAGTGGTATTTTTGGAATTTCTCCCCCCGCAAACCCAATAACAAGATGTCGCCCACCCCATTTTAAAGTCCGCATGGCAGGTTCTGAAACTTTATCCCCAACGGGATCGTAAATTACATCAGCGCCGCCAAGGGCTTTGACAGCGTCTTTAATATTTTCATCTTTATAATTTATCAGATGATCGGCTCCATGCGCTTTACAAATAGCGAGCTTTTCAGCGGTGCTAGCCGCCGCAATTACGGTCGCGCCCATCGCTTTACCAAGTTCAACGGTGGCTAGTCCCACACCGCCAGCCGCACCCAAGACAAGTAAAGTCTCTCCCTTGACCAAATTTCCACGCTGTTTAAGCGCATAATAAGACGTTCCGTAGACAAGAGCAAAAGCAGCCGCCGATTCAAATGACATTTTATCAGAGATTTTCATTGTCGCCATGGCAGGTGCTACAACCGTTTCGGCAAAAGCCCCAAGGCTCGTGAGACAAGCAACACGATCCCCGACTTTAAGATGCGGTACATCCTCCGCCACAGCTTCAATCACGCCCGAACATTCTGCACCCGGGATAAAAGGGAAGGCAGGCTTCATCTGATATTGACCTTGGATTTGTAAAATATCTGGAAAATTCACCCCTGCCGCTTTGACCGCGATTTTAACCATCCCTTTTTTCAACTCTGGCGTAGGCATATCTTCAACAGAATGTTCAGAATAAGGGGCAAATTCTCGGCAGATGAGCGCTTTCATAATAAATCCTTCAAAATTATGCGTGTCAGTAATCTTCAATCCTGTATCAAGGTTTAATGCCTTGTAGGCAAGGTCACAGATCAATTTACAATGACTTAGATTATAGGCTGTTAGGGAATTATCAGCTATTGGGGTTTTCGGCTAATGGGGTTTTCGACGCTTTAGATAAAGCACTCCAATATAGGTTGTGGCTAAACTTAATCCGATAATAGGCAAAACCCATTTCAAAGACTCCCCGACAACCTCACCTAAAATATGAAAGAGGCAAAAGATAAAACTTGTATAGGTCAACGCCGTTAAAAATATGAGAGCACAGAATTTTGGATAATTCACTCTGAACATTCCGCAAGCAATATAGGTTGGCACACGCGCAAGCGGTATGAAACGGGCAGAATAGAGTGTGACAATTAAATTGCGTCTCACTTTATCTTTAAGTTGGATGACTTTTTCCTTTTCGGCAAAACCCTTAGCCCGTTCATTGCGTAATGCGGCCCACCCAATCCAATATTTCCAAATATCACTAAAAAACAAACCCATAGTAATTACGACAAATAAAACAGGCCAAGATGCCATTTCGTTAACCGATAAACTCGCAGCCGTAATGACGGCGGCGTCCTCCTGGACAAAGGGGCCCAAAAAAACACCTATATAAATGAGCCACGGTGTGGAATCAGGCATAATACGCTCTGCAACTGGATGAATTTCTTATGAAGACGGTCTAACGATTGACCTTAACGCCGACAAGTCGAGATATAGTCTGTTTTTCTCAATGTTTTGACACAATGAGCATGTTGCGTTACGCACCGCCTCGTGACATAAGCGCACGCAAAATTACGAATATTTGGACGGGTGATGAGCATAAGCTTATTCCCCATTTTAATAAAAGAGCATGGACGTTAAAATGCAGGTTAAAGAACTCAAGGCTGAAGGCCTTAGCAAGACATATTCAGTCACCGTTCCTAAAGAGGATCTAGAGACTAAGCTTTCTGCCAAAATTGTAGAAATGCAGCCGCAAGTAAACCTTAAAGGCTTCCGTCCCGGTAAAGTTCCGACGAATCATATTCGCAAAATGTTTGGTCAAAGCATTATGAAAGACGTGGTTGAAGAAGTTGTGGCTGAAACCTCTCAAAAAACAATGACCGATAATAATCTGCGCCCAGCTGGCCAGCCGCAAATTGATTTACGGGCCAATGGCGCTGATGTTACGCAAGGGAAAGCGGATTTGGAATATCAACTGACAGTTGAGACAATTCCTGAATTTGAACCTGCGGATGTATCGGGTCTTAAATTCACACGCCTTACCTGTGAAGTTACAGATGCCGAACTTGATGAACGTATGAAAGCGCTATCAGAAGGTCAAAAATCTTACAAAAAGAAGGCCAAAACGGCCAAAGCTAAGAAAGATGATGCCGTTTTGATTAATTTCACGGGCCGTGTTGACGGCGAAGCCTTTGACGGCGGCGCAATGGAAGGCCATCAGCTCGTTTTAGGGTCAGGAACCTTTATTCCAGGATTTGAAGACCAGCTTATTGGGACAAAAGCAGGCGAAAAGCTTGATGTGACCGTTACATTCCCTGAAAATTATCAAGCCACAGATCTTGCGGGAAAAGAAGCCGTTTTCGAGACAGAGGTTTTGGAAGTCCAAGGTGAAACAGAGGTCACAATTGATGACGAATTTGCCAAGAAATTTGGTATGGATTCCCTCGAAAAGTTGAAAGAGACGCTCAAAGAAGGCCTAGACAATGAATTTGATATGCAATCGCGTATGAAATTAAAACGGGCAATCCTTGATGAGCTCGACAAAGCCCATGACTTTGAATTACCGCCAAAAATGGTAGAAGCCGAATTTCAAAACATCTGGGCGCAAGTCCAAGCTGAAAAAGAAGCCGGACAATTAGATGAAGAAGACTCCAAGAAATCTGAAGACGATCTGAAAGCGGATTACAAAAAAATCGCAGACCGTCGTGTACGTCTTGGTCTTGTTTTGGCAGAGATGGGTCAAAAAGAAGAGATACAAATCTCAAATGAAGAGCTACAGCAAGCCATGATTGCAGAAGCGCGGCGTTACCCAGGTCAAGAACAGCAAGTCATTGAATTTTATCAAAAAAATCCAGAGGCAATTGCTCAACTTCGCGCCCCTATTTTTGAAGAAAAGGTCGTCGATTTGATTATTGAGAAAGCGACTGTCAAAGACAAAAAAGTCAGTAAAGATGTGTTATTTAAAGACG
>CALCKU010000068.1 GCA_937965735.1 uncultured Caulobacterales bacterium | reverse complement strand
AGACTGTTCGACTATTGATGTGGCCAGTGCGCGGGTTGTGATTGCGCACGCTGCGGATAGGGGCTTTGCGATGATTGACGCGCCTGTTTCTGGCGGTGTCGGCGGCGCGCAAGCGGGGACATTGACCTTTATGTGCGGCGGCACCGCATCAGCCTTTGAATGTGCGGAACCGATTCTTAAATCTATGGGCAAAAACGTGTTTCACGCAGGTGCGGCGGGGAATGGTCAAGTTGCCAAAATTTGTAATAATATGTTGCTTGGCATTCATATGATTGGAACCTGTGAAGCGTTTAATATGGCCGAAAAACTCGGACTTGATACGCAGACCTTTTACGATATTTCCAGTACGGCGAGTGGCCAAAACTGGTCAATGACAACTTATTGCCCTGCGCCAGGGCCAGTTGCGAGCGCGCCGTCTAATCGTGACTACCAAGCCGGTTTTTCCGCCGCTATGATGCTAAAAGATTTGCGCTTGGCACAAGACGCTGCCAGTCATGCCAAAGCGCCCACACCTCTTGGCGCACAATCAGAGGCGCTTTACGCGCTAATGGAATCCTCTGGGCATGATGATTTAGATTTTTCAGCTATTATGAAATTGATTAAAGGTTCGCTTTAAGGAAAGCCGATTGTAACGGTTTAAAGTGAGACTAGCCTTTGCGCGATCCAGACACAAAATATGGCCAATGCGAGGAAAGGGCCAAAGGGTATCCAACCTTTTTCGTGTGAATTAAAGATGGGTAAAAGACTCGCAATAATTCCAAATAAGCTTCCAAACAGGACAACATAAGGTAGGGCCATCCATCCACACCACGCCCCGCCTGCGGCGAGTAATTTAGCATCGCCGCGTCCAAGTCCGTCTATGCCGCGGAGCGTCCTAAATATGATTTCAACACTCACGAAAAACCCGTAGCCAATGACTGCGCCAATGACACTCTGTAGGATTCCGAATGTCAAAAACCCGTAAATAAATCCTGTCACAATAAGGGTGAAATTCAGTGCGTTTGGTAGACGAAATGACCGCAAATCAATAATTGAAATTATAAGAAGCAAGCCAAGTAAGCCCGTGCCAAAAACAAAATTTAACACTGTAAGTTCATATCCCATGCACGAAAACTAACATGATTTTTGAGGCTAAGGAATCCGTTTCATACATACGGTTTGAAGCCTTATTGTTCGACGACCAATCTATAACTCAGCAATATAGCCTAAATCTTGAATTTGGTGATGAAGCGAACTGAATACAAAAGGGTTTGAGACAATTATGAATAATGTGTGAATGACGGTTTCAGTCTGGCATCAGCTTTGCTATGGTATGTACGAATTATGCAAGCACGACACACATCTTCAGCGACGGCCTTTGGTATATTTTCAGTTTTTTCTTTATTACTGACCAGCGTTCCTTCTTTTGCAGTATCCTTGACGGAAATATCGGCGCAAGGAATCGCAAAGGATGCAACACTTAATTATGATGACGCGACAGGGTTGACGCATATCGCTTTGGCCTCTTTTGCGGCTTTTGAATCTGTGGACGGATTAGACGGTACGGCTGTTTTGAGATCTCTTGGCAGTACAAATTCAACCGATAAAGGGCAAGTGACCGCTATCAACGGGGCGGTTTTAACAGGCGGCGCTTTATTGGATGTGACCTTTGTTTACAGGACGGATTCAAATGATCCGTTTGATATGCGCGGCTATGAACGGGGCGCTTTTCTGTCTGGTGAACAGATCAATACTGTGCGGTATGATAATCGGCTCGTGGAATGTACGCGCTCAATAAACGGGCCTAATTATGGGATGAATCACGAAAATTTCTCTTCCTATTCCGATTATGACCTAAGCCTATATATGGCTTTGCCACATTATTACGGCCATAATTATCCTGCATATAGACACCCCAATAGACATTTCGGATACTCAGATTTTTATCGTGATAGCGCGCCTTACCTCTCTGACAGAATGCGTGAAAGAGCCAGAGAAAGAGAAAGAGAAAGAGCCAGAGAAAGGCGTCAAGACCGCGCGCGTTTGGCCAGAGATGTTGCAAGGGACGTTGCGAGGGACGAAGCGAGAGAAGAAGCGCGGGAATACAGGAGAGACCAAGCCAGAGACCAAGCCAGAGAAAGGTCTGTAGAAAGAGATCGCTCGCGCCGTGGCCGAGGTGAGGCTCGTAATTCAGAACCTAAAGCCCCGAGAGGCGATAATATGCGTCAACCAAGAGGGGCGCGTTCTAACGGGCTTTCCATTCTGCGGTCTGACACGCCGCGCGCTGAAAATCATCCTGTAAAAGATATTCAATATCCAGAACGCGTTCGGGATAGAAATCAGCTTGACCGAAGTCCGAGAGGGTATTCCACGGTTAAAACGCCGTATTCGAATATGAAAACTCCCCGACAGGCTGTGAAAACACCCCGTAAAAGTGAGCGCGTTAAAAACACGCGGCCTAAATCTGCACATCAAAAACCAACGGGTCAAAAACCTACACATACAAAGCCCGTTCGCACAAAACCCACTCATGCAAAACCTGCTCATGCAAAAACTCCGCGGTCAACACGTTCACGACAAAATCGAAATTCAAAGCAGACGCGCGATAAAGCCTTGGATCGATCCGTTGACCGTACGTTTCGGCGCAATAATCCACGCTTTGAGCGTTCCGAGCGGATTAAACATTTCTTTCCCCTTCAAACAGGTCTGAGCGGGGTCGTCGTTTCGTCTACATTGCAAGCGGGTGAAAATCATTCGGGCTGTGTTCGAGAAGAGGTTTTGACACTTCATATTCCAGAGGCAAGGCTAGACGCGGCGCGTTTTGACGGATTATTTGTGACACTTATCAATCGAAATTCACAGGGTACACAAATTTATATTCCGCCGAATTACATAGCGGGCTTTCAAAAAGCGCGCGCAGATTATGCCGGGATTGTTTATTCACCTAAGACGCCATCAATACGTTCAAACGGGACTTTAAGCTTGCCTGCAAATGGGCCTGCAAATGTGCCTTCTAGGTCTATGCCTGAGTCCTCAACAACGCCGCAAGGGTATCCGGCGATCACGCAATAGGGTTTTGCCCAATCGGCGTCTCCGCCAGTGTTTCATGTTCCAGATTGACACATCTTTGCCAATTAAGCGCGTGTTTCTATTATAAATGATACGCATTATGGTTAATTTCTGACAAAAAGAGTTTCAAAACCTTGCTTAAACTGGCATGAAGCTTGCGAAATCTTATTGGAATGATCGAGACATCATTTTCGTTAAAACAGTCCTCCCACACTGATTTTAACAGTTTTCAAAAAAGGCTCTGCGTCCCACCGCAGAGCCTTTTTTATTTTTTGCAAGGATTGGTTTTGTTTTTTCAAAACCTCGCACAGTTTCCACGCCTAGCTTGCTTGATTATCGCGGCGAGCCGTTTATGTTCATTGGCATAATCGGGTGATCCATCTGGATAATGGCGGAGTGATTTATGAGTTTTATAGAGACCCTTAAGCGCGAGGCGCACTATCTTAGTGGTGTCATGCGCATGTTGAAATCTGTAAAATCTGTTGATGCCGATGGCCCGCATTTAATTGCAGATGAGCTTGAAATGCGTGTTGATAAATTCAGTAAAAATATCGCCTTCCTCGAAGATGATAAAACGCTGACTTATGAAGACTTTGAAATTTATGCCAATCGTGTGGCGCATTGGGCGGTTTCAGAAGGCTGTTCAGTCGGTGATACCGTCGCGATCTTTGTTCGAAATCGCGCGGAATATGTCGCACTGTGGTTTGGTCTGTCTAAAGTCGGCGTGATACCGGCCTTGTTAAACTTTCAACTGACAGGCGCAGCGCTGGCCCATTGCGTCAATATTTCAGATTCTAAATTAGCTATATTCGACAGTGAACTTGCGGGGCAATGGGACAGTGCCAAGGCCGATATGCCAAAAGATTTAAAAGTGTTCGAAGCTTTTGGCGACGAGACGGATTATAACAGTTTTGATCTGGCGATCTCCGAACATGTGCCAAACCGTCCTTCGCGCGGCATTCGCAAAGGTTTGACGGCGGGTCAGCAATGTATGAAAATGTTTACCTCGGGTACAACGGGTATGCCAAAGGCGGCAAAAGTCACGCATGTAAGGGCGCAAAATTATTTGCGCGGTTTTGCGGCGGGGTCTAAATCGAAACCCACAGACCGAATGATGTTGGTTTTGCCAATGTATCATGCGACAGGTGGACTTTGTGGCGTAGGGGCGGCCTTGTCTCATGGCGGCGCAGTGATTGTTCGACCGAAATTTTCTGCCTCTAAATTTTGGGATGAAGTTTCAGATTATGGCGCGACTATGTTTATGTATGTTGGTGAACTTTGTCGCTTCTTATTGTCATCACCGCCGCACCCCAAAGAGCGTGACCATAATCTACAATGGGCGATTGGTAATGGCTTGCGTCCTGAAGTTTGGCCGGGGTTCGTTAGCCGATTCAATATCCCGCATATAATTGAATTTTACGGTGCAACAGAAGGGAATGTCAGCCTGATAAATATTGATGGTAAGGTCGGGGCTGTCGGACGGGCGCCTGATTATCTTCGCTCTAAATTCAATATGGACATTATCAAATATGATGTCGAAACCGCTGCAAATTTACGCGGCTCTGACGGGTTTTGTATTCGAACCGATAATGACGAAGTCGGTGAATTGATTGGTGAAATTCGCAATGATGATCCGCGTTTTCGTTTTGAAGGCTACCAAACCAAAGAAGCCACTCAGAAAAAAATTCTGCGCGATGTCTTTAAAAAAGGCGATGCGTGGTTCCGCACAGGCGATCTTATGAGCCGTGACGCGCTGGGGTATTATTATTTCATTGACCGTGTGGGCGATACTTACCGTTGGAAAGCTGAGAATGTGGCAACGGGTGAGGTTGCGGCGGCTTTGTCAAATTTCAAAGGCATAACGCAAGCCAATGTCTACGGCGTGGCGGTTGACGGGTATGACGGGCGGGCAGGAATGGCGTCTATCGTATCTGAGGGCGAGCTGGATCTCGTGGCGTTAAAAGAACATATTGAATCAGAATTGCCGCATTATGCCCGTCCTGTCTTCCTTCGGTTTTCTAAAGAGACGGATACGACGAGTACGTTTAAATTTAAAAAAACCAATCTGGTTAAGGCGGGTTTTGACCCTGCGAATATTTCAGAACCCCTCTATTATGCTGACGCTGCATCGGGAACCTATAAGAAAATTACAAAAGCCAGTTATAAAAAAATCTTATCTGGTGAGCTTCGCCTATAATCGCATTGACGTGTTATAAGGCTATTTAGGGCTTTAAACGATTATAGAGGCGATAAATTTTGCAAAGAGTCAGCGTCCCCTCTGACATAAGTTGAACCCTAATATAGATTTATATCTGGCATAAATTGTGAGTTCGATAATGAAAACAATCGGTATTTTTATCTTTGATGATGTTGAAGAGTTGGACTTTGTCGGGCCTTATGAGGTTTTCACGATGATAAATGAGATATCGGAATCGAAAGGGGATGCGCCTTATGTTGAGGTTACGCTGATTTCGGAAACAGGCGGTGATATAACGGGTCGTAAAGGGATGCGCGTAGGGGCGCATAAATCTATGTCCGACATTGAAAAACTGGATGTTGTTTTAATACCTGGAGGGCAGGGTAGTCGACAGCAGCTGAATAATAGAGCCGTATTGGATTGGTTAATCGCCCTTGCCCCTGAATGTGAATGGGTCACATCTGTGTGTACCGGGGCTTTTATTTTAGCAAAAGCAGGCCTTACTCAGGGAAAAAGAATAACAACGCACCGAGAAAATTTTGACGAATTCAAACAATTGGGACTCGCAGGGGTGCTTATACCGCATGTCCGCTATGTCTGTGATGATACTCTTGTCACCTCTGCTGGTGTCTCGGCGGGTATTGATATGTCGCTTTGGATTACGGGACAAATGTTTACACAAAAACTAGCGCGACAGGTACAGCGTGCCATGCAATATGAGCCTGCGCCGCCTTACGCAGCAGAGGTTTAATAGGTAGAATTATGAAAAACCCCTTTAGCGGAAATACTAAAAAAATTGCGGACGATCTGTTTCAAAAATTTGAACAAATGAAACCTAAGGCCGATCAGGTCTACGCAATTCATAATAATATTAGACGCATGACCAATCAGTTTGATGCGGTCGGCCCCGATATGAAAAAAGTTGAAAACTTTAACGTCCCGAACGGTGACTTTCCCGTGCCTGTACGGCTTTACGTTCCGCATAACTTATCGGACGAAACAGGGCCGTGCCTTATCTATTTGCACGGCGGCGGATTTGTGACCTGTTCTACCGAGAGCCATGACGGGCTATGTCGTCGCCTTGCAAGCGGGGCAAGCCTGCGTGTCTTATCGGTCGATTACCGCTTATCACCGCAATATCCTTATCCAGCGGGGCCAGAAGACTGCGAAGCCGTTTTAAAATGGGTGCTGGAGGGTCACGGGGCTGAATATGGTTTGAACGCAGGGGCTGTTGCACTGGGCGGTGATAGTGCTGGCGGAAATATGACGGCGTATTTAGCGCAGAAATATAGAGATCGTTTGAAGGCGCAAATCTTGTTCTACCCCCTCATGCAGCTAGTAGAGTTAAAACCGCCTAAGCCTGGACCACAAGATTGGTTGCAGATCGGTGTTATGGCCTTAAAATTTATCGAAGAACATTATGTTGCCGGTTCAGATCCACAGGATGTACGACTTTCGCCTTTGTTTGAGAAAAATTTGATTGGTTTACCGCCCGCTTATGTCTTGACCTGTGGATTAGACCCATTGCGCGATGAGGGTCGGGCCTATGCGCGCAATATGGAAACAGCCGGTGTGCGCGTGAAATATTGTCACGAACGGGCCATGCCGCACGGGTTTTTAAATTTTGCACGGGCTTTCCCTAAAGGCAAAAAAGTGCCATTGGATGCGGCTGATTTTCTGCGTGAAACCCTGCAATAACTTTGGAGACAGCTTATGCTAACGCTTTACACATATCCCCTTTCAACACCTGCACTGTCTGTGCTTTTGGCTGCGAATGCGATGGGCGTCGAACATAATGTTGATGTGATTGATTTGGCTTCGGGCCAGCATATGTCGCCAGATTATAAAAAGATAAACCCATTAGGAAAAGTCCCCGCGCTAAAAGACGGTGCCTTTACCTTGGCCGAAAGCGGCGCGATCATTAAATATATGGCGCGCAAGGTGAAATCCCCGCTCTACCCATCGGAGTTAAAAGCACGCGCCGTGACAGAGCAATGGTTTGATTTTGTTGCGTTTCATGTCCGTACCCCGTTCTCGCGGGTGCAGTTTAACCGTATGTTTGCCGAACGGATCGGTCAGAAAAAGGACGAAGCCTCCATTGCTTTTGGCCTACATATTTTATCGACAAGCTTGCCGCAAGTGGACAGCCAAATTGCCAAGAACGGGTTTCTTGCCGGACAAAAAATGACGATTGCGGATATTGTTTTATTGGCAACTCTGGATCCGTCTGAAGTCTTAGAGATTGATTTATCGCCGTATAAAGCGTTGACCGCGTGGCGCGATCGGCTGCGTTCCGAGGCGTTTTATACAACGGTGCATAGCCATTACGGCGCGGAGATTGGATTATAGTCTTCCAAGCGGAACGCGCAATATTAGACCTTGGTGACGCGTTTTACGACAGCGTTGAGCCTGCTGATTTTCCGCAAACAGTTTTACGCTACCGCGATAACCGCGCGGCAAAGTCGGTCGGATTAGACGCTTTATCGGATTCCGATTGGCTTTCGCATTTCGGAAGGTTTCAACCGCTCAAAGGGTCGCTAAAAGAGCCGCTTGCAATGCGCTATCACGGCCATCAATTTCAAAATTATAACCCCAATCTAGGCGATGGACGCGGGTTTTTATTTGCACAAATGCGGGATGATAAAGGTCGCTTACTCGATCTTGGCACTAAAGGGTCTGGGACAACGCCGTATTCTCGGCGCGGTGACGGACGGCTGACATTACTCGGCGGTGTCCGCGAAGTGCTTGCAACGCGCTATCTTGAACATCTGGGCGTGAATACATCCCGAACCTTTTCATTGATCGAAACGGGTGAGGCTTTGCAACGCGGGGACGAACCGTCGCCAACACGCTCAGCAGTTATGGTACGCCTTTCGCATAGCCATATTCGCTTTGGTACGTTTCAACGCCTTGCTTATTTTAACGATACAGACAATCTGGAAGCGCTTGTTTTATATTGCCAAAAACATTTTTACCCTGACAGGGAAACGGTCGGTGAATTTTTGAAAGCCGTTGTTACGGCTTCGGCTCAAACCGTTGCGAGTTGGATGGTGGCTGGTTTTGTTCACGGTGTAATGAACACGGATAATATGAATATTACAGGCGAGAGTTTTGATTACGGCCCCTATCGTTTTCTGCCTGTATTAAATTCAAATTTCACGGCGGCTTATTTTGATCACAACCGCCTTTATGCCTTTGGACGGCAAGCCGAGAGTATGTACTGGAATCTCGCTCAGCTGTCTCAGAGCTTATCACTGATTGCAGAAGACAATGACATTTTGTCCGCTCTTGAAACTTTTTCAGAGGCTTACCGCGCGGCCTTCGTCAATGCGGCCTTTCAAAAATTGGGTATTCAGCCAAAAGATTTAGACACAGATATTAAATTTGTGCTTGCGACTTTTAAGTTTTTAGAACTGAGTGCGGCGCCGTGGCCGCAATTCTGGCATGACTTCAGAGGCGGAGCCGCACAAAAAAATACGGCCTTAAAAGGCCCAAATAAAGACTTTTATCACGGCGATGATTTTTCCGATTGGTATAAAACTTTCAAGCTTTACGAAAGCTATTTGCCTGCAGCTCAAACGGATAAACCTGCCAGCCTCTTATATGACGAGATTGGGGCGCTTTGGGCTCCAATTGACAAAGAGGATGATTGGAGTCTGTTTGACGCTAAACTTGCAACCTATCAAGAGAGGTGAGGTAAAGCTGTGTTTGAAGAGGTCTGATTGTTTTGATGTTTGAGTGCCTCAGTCTTTTCAGAACCACCGGGTAAGCGTGGTCATGTTTTGAACGAAATATTGGGCGCAGACGCGCTTCAATAATATTTGATCTATCAAATGCGCGTTTGCAGACTGTCTTCTTTGTGCAGAGTTCCGTTTCAAGGACTCGACGAAAGCGGCGTTTTGGGTCACTATATTCATATGGGATTGAATAGAGCAGAGCTAAAATGGCCGCGCCGTTTGTTTGCAATGATCGGTGTTGCGGTGATCGGGGCGAGTGCTTCGGCGATTAAAGCGCCTGATCTTGAAAAGGGCGAAACCGGCTTTATGAAATCTGTTGTGGACGGTGATACACTGTTCATGGACGGGGGCTTAAAAGTACGTTTAGCGGGAATGCAAGCCCCAAAACTGCCTTTGGGACGCGCTGGGTTCACGGGGTGGCCACTGGGGGAAGCGGCGAAATCAGCGCTGTATGAACTCACCGAAGGTCGCGCTATTGGGCTTTATTATTCTGGATTAAAACGCGATCGCTATAAACGGGCCTTAGCGCAAGTCTATACTTTAGACGAGCAGGGTATGCCTGATATTTGGGTGCAAGAAGCGATGATTTCTCAGGGGCTAGCACGGGTCTATACGTGGCCTGATACAGTCTCTGACAATCGGTTAGATGTTCAAGCGCTTTATAAAGCCGAGCGCAAAGCGAGAGCAGAGGGGCGAGGGATATGGGCGCTCGAATATTACAAAATTCGAAAACCAGATCCAGACCCGCTGGCGCAAGATGTGGATAGTTTTCAAATCGTCGAAGGTATCATAACCTCTGTTGCTGATATTCGTGGACAGATTTATTTAAATTTTGGTGCAAATTACCGTACCGATTTTACAATTGCGATTGTGAAATCCAGTAAGAAACGGTTTAAAAAAGCGGGGTTAGACCCGCTCGGGTTAGAGGGCGCAACTGTACGGGTGAGAGGGTGGATTGAATTGCAGAACGGGCCCGTGATTTGGCTCGACCATCCAGAGCGATTAGAAATCTTAGACGCTATTAATTCGGGCTAATTGACTTAATTTTTTAATTTGGTTTTTAAAATCTGGGCCATGTCATGTGAGCCATGTCATTTGGGGAAAGTCGTTAAGACTGATGAACCCGACAATTCACGTTTTTAAGTTTATATCTGATACCTGTTTTTCGGTGTACCATATAACAGGATGACCCTGACTTTATCAGGTCAAAATAATCTGCTTTTGGGATATGTCTGTCACCCATCATACGGGGGTCAGAAGACCCCGTTTCGACGATCAGCGTACTTTTTTTTGTGAAACTATCAAAACCTAATATGACTTCACGTCCGCCTAAGGCTTTTTTAACAGCCTCTTTAACCGATTTTGGGGCGCTACGCTCTGAATGGATCAAGAGGGCAGGGGTTTCAGGCGTATGCGTCGTGGTTTGACAGGCCAGAGTTGTGAAAACGCAACTCAGGCAGGCGCTCATTGTTTTAAAACTCGTTTTGACATTTGGGAACCGCATTATTTTTGCGTTCTAGATGTTTTGGAAGAAATTCTAGTGCCATTTTGAGATTGATTATGGACGTTCCGAGAGTTTCTTGGATCAAGGAATGCATTCTCTTCCAAGTTAAATTTGGCTTTTATGCGGGGGTCTGACATTAAATCCAGTGCAGGGTCTGTCGATATTTTTTGCCCAAATAAGGCTTTCGAATTTACAAGATCAGGTTTAACTGTTGTGCTTGTCATAGGGCACGCGCCGTTTTGTTGATAATAAAGCGCAGTGGATAAAAGTGTTTCAGTTTCGTCGCCTAACGCCTTTGTAAAGTCGTCTTCAAATTCACAGCCTTTAATTTTTACACCGACTGTATCAGATGAATTGTCAGGCAAGAAACCATCCGCATATTCGCCGAAACCTTTATCGTTTTTCGCCCCTATTTGAATTGTTGAATAGGTTACGCCGCAATTATCAGTTGAATAAAACCCGTATGGTTTTCCGCAGGTTTTGCTACCAATTAGGATGACTTCAACATCTGCCCCGCGTAACCCATTAATGACGCTTTCGCTTGCTGAACATGTATTGCTCGTGGACAGTATAAAAACCCGCGCTAAATTCACAGATGGCAGGCTTTGACCTGCTGTGACAGAGAAGCCGAGCGATTCTTGATGGAAGGGTATCGGCGTAAGCGTCGCGCCCGTAACAGGATTAGTGATAGGGTGTTTGTCATTAAAGACAATACGATCAAAAGTTTTACCATTGGTCTGATTTGTCCCCGCAATCATAAACCCAACTTGACCTGCAATGTCCAAAAGTCCGCCACCATTATAGCGCAAATCAAGTACAAGATCATTGACACCCGCTGACTGCATCTGGGTCATGGCACCAATAATGGCCTCTTCTGTCGTGAAGGGGCTGAAAGTCGTTAGATGGACATAACCAACTTTGTCTCCATTTGCAGCCGTGATGATTTCAGTTTTATTGACGGGTGCAACGGTTACACCTTCAGCGGCTAAAGTAATGGTGCGGGTTTCGGAACTGTTGGCGTCTCTGACTTTAAATGTATGTGTCTCGCCTTCTGTTGATGGAAATAACCCGTTATTAAGCGTGTTTACGTCGGATCCAGAGACCAGATCTACACCGTCAACCTCTAAAATCTCCGTTCCGCGAAAGAGTTGGTTTCCAGTTGATGTTGCAGCGACTGATCCCGGCTCTGT
>CALCKU010000067.1 GCA_937965735.1 uncultured Caulobacterales bacterium | reverse complement strand
GGGTCATCTAAGGCATCCATAAACACCCGCCCTAAAACATTGATAACAAGCAATTGATAGCCATTCACAGTATAAAGCCCTGCGCCGCGCCCTGGCACTGTATTGGGCGGATAATTACAGGGGCGAAGCAGGCGGTCTTCGGTTTCAATCACGCTAATGCCTTGCGGGTTATCAAAACTATGATTGCCGAGTGTCAAAACATCCACGCCGCAATCATATAATTCGTCAGCTGTGGAACGGGTTATACCAAATCCACCCGCCGCGTTTTCTGCATTTACAATAACAGCGTCTAGGCCCAAATCACGGCGTAAGCGCGGTACATGGGACGTCACAGCTGCCCGTCCAGATCGTCCAACAACATCTCCGAAAAAAGCCAGTTTCATACCGTGTTTCCTAATGCGTATTTAAAATCTGTATAGCCATGTTCGGTCAAAACTCCATCAAGCGCTTGATCGTACTCACCTATTGGCAATGTCTTCGCGCGTTGAATGTCAAATGCAATACCGCATGTGACAAGCGATTTTTTCGGGTCCGATTCAAAATGATCTGCGAGCGCGCTCAGCGTTCTATCGTAAAATCCGCCGCCATAACCCAGTCTGTCTCCGCTATTGGTAAAGGCCAATAGCGGGACGAGTACAAGGTCTGGATAGACAATGGGGGCTTCAGGGCTGGGTTCTTTTGTACCATATGGGCCCGCTTTAAGCGGAGCCTTGGGTGCCCAAGCCCGAAATGTGAGGGGGTGTCCTTTACGCGGTGTACAGGGCAGGGATAAATTGATTCCCATGCTAGAGAGCGCCTGCATGAGGGGGCGGGTATCAATCTCGCCAGGCAGGGGCCAAATACCCCCAATATTTTTTCCTTTAAATAGAGAAATCGGGGCATGCTTTATGAGTTCGATTGCCGCCGATATGGGGGCTTGGACGGTCGCACGTCTGGCTTTGGCTTGTAGTCTAGCGCGTGTTTTTTGGGTGTTTATATCCATGGGTAAAGGCTATAAGCGAAAGCATTCCAAACCCCAACCCGAAAACCTCCTGAAAATCATAAAGTCTGAAAAACATAAAGTCTGAAAAACATAAGGAGAAGCAGACTGTGTTTTGCTTGAAGTCTTAGTGAGCGTTCTTTCGTGGGAGGGCTTGAATCGGATTATTTGAGCGTTTTGAGTGTGACGGCACCACAAAGTCGTGGCGGCTTAAGAATCCTCGTGAACCTGATGTACAGGTGGGCGCCGGAATTAAAGGAACCACGGTTCCAACAGAGCCAGCTCCCGAGGAGTTGATTAAGGTCCGGTGGATTAGTGCCCCTCACGGACTCCGCAGCAACCGTCATAAGTGATGTGGGCTTGATAGCGCCGAAGTGCAAGAGGTTTTGTCAACGGCGATGAATTTTACAGTCCTAATTTTACAGTCCTAATTTTGTAGTCCTGATTTTACAATCTCTATATACTGTCCTCATGTTTGAGCTGTAGGAGATTGTCACCCTATCGACAAATGTGTAAATCCCCTGTAATGTCCCTTCATGGACAAGAAACTCACCTTCATCTTAATCGGCGTTATTTTCTGGGCTTTGGCCGCAATATTAATGCATTTTGTTGGGCCCATCGTGTTTGACGGGGGTCTGTTTCACATTGGGTTCTGGATCGCAAATTTCTTCGTCCCTGTTGTGTTCATTCCCCTAATCGCGAAATTAACGGGTCGGACAAAACACGATATGCTTGTTCCGACCTGTCTTATGGTCGTCCCTGCCATGGCGCTCGACTCCCTTTCAATTACATTGGATAGTTTTGGAAAAACCCATATTTATGCTGATACCCCTGTTCTTGCAGGGGTCACAGGTGGGTTTCTTCTCTTTGCATTTGTGAGTTTTATTATTTGGGCACTTTATTGGCACCGAGCGGAGGCTTAAGCACACACTCTGAAATCTACTATGATTGACCGCGCTGTTTGGTAAGACGTTCCGCGAGCTTTTCAATTCTTTGGGCTGCGTCGATCAAACTATCGGCGGCTTTGACTTGCGCATGATGGGCTTCGATCTTGCGAGTTTCGGCGTCTTGTCGTATAGACTGGGTTAAATCTTCGGCTTGAGTTTTAACCCCCGCACGTAACTCATCATTTTCATCAATCAATGTGATGCCCGCCATGACCAAGAGGCGCAAATCCCCGATTTGCCCAAATTGATTGGCAAGTTCAGAAATTTTAGAATCAAGTTTTGCCCCCAATCCTAAAAGGCGCTCTTCTTCGCCGTCATCACATCCGAGCGCATATTTTCGACCATTAATGTTCAGGCTGACTTTTGCCATGATTACTGTCCTGATGACTGCTGTTGCAGTACTGTATTGACCTGTCGAATGACGCGGTCAAGCTCGGTAATAGTTTCATTTGTGAGTTCGGTAAACTCTGCCTCACGTTTGTCAAAATCTTGACTGCGCGCCTTGGCATGATCCAGTTGCGCGGCAAGGTCTGCGCGGTCTGCTTTGAAACGGATAGATTCTTTTTCTACAGACTCAAGACGGTTTAAATCCTGTAAAAGCGGTGTTAACGAATTTTCGAGTTTGGCTAAGGCCGATTGTAAGCGATCGGCGGCGTTTTTAATGTCAGCGCTGTCATTCATAGAACCGTTCGAATCCTTTATTAGAAACGATAGAATGGCCCATAATTTGTTAATTTCCAAGCTATATATTGTTGACAGTTCATAGTCGATTGGCCATTTCAAACGCAAAATTTAAGTAATGTGTTTCTGAATCATATAGCGGATGAAGACCCATATTTACAGCCCAAGCCACGGAGCCTTCCATGACAGTTCGTATCGGTATTAATGGGTTTGGAAGAATTGGGCGTCTCGTCGCTAGGGCATTATACGAATACGATATTAAAGATGTTGAACTTGTTGCAATCAATAGTCCTGGGGCTTTGGCAACTTCTGCTCATTTATTACGTTATGACAGTGTACACGGGCGCTTTGGGGCAACAGTTGAAGAAGGCTTAGGCTATATTGATTTTGGTAAAGGCCGTGTGCGCATGACACATGAGCGGAACCCGGCCGCCATCAATTGGGGCGCTTTAGACGTTGATGTTGTGATGGAATGCACGGGCATTTTCCGGGATATGGAAGGGGCGGGTAAACATATTACAGCCGGGGCCAAGCGGGTTTTAATCTCTGCCCCTGGGGATAAGGTTGACCGCACGATTGTTTACGGTGTTAATCACAAAGACTTAGTCAAAGAAGATAAGGTCGTGTCTTGCGCGTCTTGCACGACGAATTGTCTGGCACCCATTGCTAAGGTTTTGATGGACTCGGTCGGAATTAGTCGCGGGTTTATGACTACGGTTCATAGTTACACTCAAGATCAACGCATACTGGATAATTCCCACAAGGATTTATACCGCTCCCGCGCGGCGGCTTTAAACATGATTCCCACCAGTACGGGGGCGGCCAAAGCGGTGGGCCTTGTTATCCCAGAACTAATAGGAAAATTATCGGGGTCTGCCGTTCGTGTTCCTACGGCTAATGTCTCGATGGTCGATTTAGCCTTTCAGCCTGAAATGCATACAACTGAGGCCGATTTAAACGCGATTATGAAAGCGGCTTCCAAAGGTGCGATGAAGGGTATTATTTGCTATTCTGAAAATGCATTAGTATCGTCTGATCTGAACCATGACCCACATTCTGCGACCTTTGCGTCTTTACTGACAAAGGTTTTAGACGGAGATTTGGTAAAAATTATTGCTTGGTACGACAATGAATGGGGCTTTGCCAATCGCATGATTGATGTTGCCAGAGATATGGGTAAGTTGGACACTGTTTAATCCGCGGCTTAGGACTAAACTGTAAACGCCTGCTTTAAAAGTCCGCCTTAAACATTGCCTGTAACCACCAAGAATTGCCTGTAACCACCAAGATTTGAGACTATAATTTATGGATTTTAAACGATTAGAGACAGCTGAATTGACAGGCAAGCGCGTGATTGTACGTGTGGACTTCAATGTACCCCGCCATCCAGACGGCAAAATAGCCGATGAAACGCGCATTGACGCCGCCTTGCCGACGTTAAAATACCTGAAGGATAAAGGCGCTAAGATTATTCTCTTGAGCCATTTTGGTCGCCCTAAAGGCGCGCGCGTTCCCGAAATGTCGCTAGACTTTATTCAGCCTATCTTGGCGGATAAGCTAGCATGTGATGTGTCTTTTTCCGATAAGATTGAAGCCGCGAGTGTTGAGCATCTACCGGACGGCGGTGTGCTTTTGCTAGAAAATACACGCTTTGATGCCCGCGAAACTGCTGGTGATGAAGAATTGGCAAAAGCTTACGCCGCTATGGGGGATATTTTTGTTCAAGACGCTTTTTCCACCGCTCACCGTGCCCATGCATCCAGTGCCGTGATTGCTAAATTTTTACCCGCTTATGCGGGGCTTGCGATGGAGCGGGAGCTCGATCATTTATCCTTGGCGCTCGATAATCCCAAAGCGCCCGTTATGGCCGTGGTTGGGGGGGCGAAAGTTTCAACAAAAATTGATCTGTTGAATAATTTGGTTAAAAAGCTGGATCGGCTCGCCATTGGGGGCGGCATGGCCAATACTTTCCTTGCAGCCCTAGGGCATAACGTCGGAAAGTCTTTGTGCGAGCATGATTTAAAGCCTCTGGCTCTTGAGATTATGGAAAGCGCGAAAGCCGAAAATTGCGAAATTATTTTGCCTTTCGATCTCGTTGTGGCGAAAACGTTTAAGGCCCATGCCGAGAGCCGTGTATGTGATTTGGAGAGCGTTAAACCTGATGAGATGATCTTGGATGCGGGGCCAGAGACGGTCAATCTTTTAGCGGATGCGATCGATAGCTCGAACACCTTGATCTGGAATGGGCCTTTGGGCGCATTTGAGATAACGCCCTTTGATACGTCTACCGTCGAGGCCGCCAAATATGCTGTATCTCGGGTTCAATCGGTGGGTTTGGTTGCCGTTGCAGGCGGCGGCGATACGGTGTCGGCTATGAAACATGCGGGTGTGGCCAATGATTTGACCTTTATATCCACCGCAGGCGGAGCCTTTTTGGAATGGATGGAAGGCAAAACATTGCCAGGTGTTGAGATTTTACTAAAATAAAGATGGAGCGAATAATGGATATAGAAGCCTTAAATAAGATAGCCGTAAAAATGGTCACGCCGGGTAAAGGTCTTTTGGCGGCCGATGAATCTACGGGTACAATTAAAAAACGCTTTGATACAATTGATACAGTCTCGACCGAAGAGTCGCGCCGCGATTGGCGCGAAATGCTCTTCCGGACTGATAAGGCGATGAAAGATCATGTTTCAGGTGTGATTTTATATGATGAAACCATCCGCCAAAACGCGAAAGACGGGACAAAGCTTGTTGACCTGATAAAGAGCCACGATTCTATTCCCGGTATCAAAGTCGATATGGGTATCACGCCGCTTGCTGGTCGGCCCGGCGAGACAATTACGCAAGGCCTTGATGGTCTGCGTGAGCGCTTGAGTGAATATTACATACTTGGCGCCCGCTTTGCCAAATGGCGCGCTGTGCTTGAAATCTCACACCCTGACCAATATGTCGGGTCGACGCCGACACGCGGCGGAATTAAGGCGAATATGCACGCGCTTGGGCGTTATGCAGCGCTATGCCAAGAAGCGAATATCGTCCCGATTGTCGAACCCGAAGTCCTAATGGGTGGACATCATTCAGTTGAGCGGTGTCACGAAGTTACGGAAAAAGCGTTGAATGCATTATTTACAGAATTATACGAGCAAGGTGTCAAACTCGAAGGCATTATCCTAAAACCAAATATGGTGGTTGCGGGTAAGAAATGCGCAGTGCAACCGAGTGTTCAAGAAGTCGCCGAGCGTACCATTAAAGTGCTCAAAGACACGGTGCCAAGTTCTGTTCCTGGGATTGCATTTTTGTCGGGTGGACAGGACAATGAAATTGCGACCGAGCATTTGGACGCGATGAATAGAATTGGTGAATTTACTTGGAACCTAACATATTCCTATGGTCGGGCTTTGCAACAATCGGCTTTGTCAGCTTGGAGGGGAGAAGAGGCAAATTACGCGGCAGCGCAAAAAGCCTTTTACCATCGTGCGCATATGAACGGTCTGGCTTCTAAGGGCGAGTGGACGAAAGCTCTTGAAGACTCCCTTGAGGGCTAAAGCTTATGTTTAAATTTGACTGACAAGACATGCAGATTAAGGCATAGCAGGGCATGATTATACCCTGCCAAAAACATCTTTTTAGTATTCCTGATGATGTGGCTTATCTAAATAATGCCTATATGTCGCCACTGATGAACAGCGTCGTGAGCGCTATGGGAACAGGCATTGCGTGCAAAGTTGCGCCGTGGACTTATACATCGGATCAATTTTTTACCTATCCGGCAAAAGCCCGCGGCCTTGCGGCGCAAATATTTGGGACGGTTGCAGATAATATCGCCATTGTGCCTTCCGCGAGTTACGGCTTACAAATAGCGGCCAATGCTTTGCCGCTCGGTAAGGGCCAAGAGGTCTTGGTTATGGCCGATCAATTCCCGTCAAATATTTACCCTTGGCAAGAAAAAGCAAAAGCGGTGGAGGGTCATGTCACTATATTGCCCGTTCCACATGACCATGATTGGACACGCGAAATCCTCGGCGCGATCACCGAAAAAACCGCGATTATTGCACTGTCTCAAACTCATTGGTCGAGCGGGGCCACCCTAAATCTAAACCGCATTCGTGCAAAGCTTGATCGTGTTGGCGGTGCGCTTGTGCTTGATCTTACGCAATCGCTGGGTGCACAACCCTTTCAGGTTTCAGATATACGGCCTGATTTTGCCGTCTGCGCGACCTATAAATGGCTAATGGGGCCGTACTCTCTTGGGTTTTTATATGTTGACCCAAAATGGCACATTGCAGAGCCGCTAGAGCATAATTGGATGAACCGTTCAGGGTCAGAGGATTTTACAGGCCTGACACATTACCGTGATACCTTTCAAAAAGGCGCAACTAAATTTGATATGGGCGAGAAATCCAATCCAGCGCAATTGATGGGCGCAATTTCTGCCTTGCAACAAATATTGGATTGGGGGGTTGATAATATATCTGAGACTTTGGGGGCCAAGACCGAAATGATAGTGCAGGCTTTACCGGACGCAAAAATAAGCGTTTTGCCAAAAGATATAAGAGCCCCGCATTATTTAGGCCTGTTTTTTGCGGATGGTGTTCCTGAAAATTTACCCGGTTTTTTGTCGGCGCAAAATATATTTATTTCTGTTCGTGGCCCTGTCTTACGCGTTACGCCGCACCTCTATGTGTCTGAGACAGATATTTCGCGGTTTATCGGAGCGATTGGAACGCTTTAGAGCGATTATTCCCAAAAGGACGACTTTCCCAAATTTGCTGTTTTGGTGAACTGCTATTGCTGCGTGATTTGGCGCTAAAATTGCTTTAAAGACATTCAAAATGTTCAGTTTGTAATTTTGGAGACATATATGCCTGTGTTGGGAAAATCTTTGAAAGCTATGGGTTTAAGCTTGGCAATGCTGGCGACGCCGACGCTTGTTAGCGCGCAATATGGGGATTTAAGTCCTGTTTTACTCGTTGAAACGGG
>CALCKU010000066.1 GCA_937965735.1 uncultured Caulobacterales bacterium | reverse complement strand
TTAATTTATGTGACACGGCTATTGTGAGGATAAGACAGAACCACGTAACGCCAAATAGTACGCACCATATAGTTAGCAAATCAAATCCTGTTTGTCCCCGTGCCAAAATGCCGTAATAGGCCTCTATGACCCAATGGTTGGGCGTGAATTGCCCAATATTCTGTAACCAACTCGGCATCATAAAGCGCGGCACCATAGAGCCGCCAATGGCTGAGAACAGTAAAACAAGAAAGGTAGACACTGTATTCATTTGCGTAACGCTTTTGCATAAGCTTGCGGTTAGGAGGGCGATTGAGGCTGCAAGTGTCGCCGCCCCTACACTGGCTATGATTAACAGGAATCCCCCGCCAATTACAGGGACTTGAAAGCCAATAGCCGCGACAGATAAAATAACAAAAGCTTGCAAGGTTCCAATCAAAGTTAGAAATAAAAACTTTCCAAATATGATGGAGGCCGCCCCGAGCGGGCCTGTTAAAATTCGGTCTGATATACCTGATTTGCGTTCTTCAAGTGATATTGCTGCACCTTGCATAGCTGAAAATAGTAAGAATAATATCGCGGTTGCGCCTATATAATAGGTCACAGATTGATCTCCCTGTAGAGCAGAATTCGACTCCTCAAGTGCAGAGGTTTGCGTGAAAATTTCAACCGTCGTTTCGGAGTTTGATAATGTCGCAAGGGCTTGGCGTAATTGTCCCATTAAAACTGTTGCGGCTATATCACGGCTTGGGTCTTTGATGATTTCAATTGAGGGTGTTGTCGACTGGGTTATGTCGCCAAACAGTATAAACCCAACATCATCTTGCCCCAGACGCACACGCTCGGCCACATCGGTTCTTGTCCATTCAGGGTCTGTGGAAATAGAAAAGGGCGCGTCCTTTAACAGACGTTCGCCATAGTCTTGTGTCGCGGGTGTCTCACTGCTGAGTAGCATGGCGGCGCGAATATCTAATTGTCCACCAGAAGCGTTAGAAAAAATCGCCGCAAATATTGCGAAAATAAAACCGGGTAAAATAAATGCCAGTATCAGAGCGCCTTTATCACGCCAAAGCCTTAAACCCATAACCTTGAAGATTGCTTTGAACATTTTACCCAAATATTTTTTCTGGTTTATTGTAAGGTAATTGCCCCGTTGTCTCCAAGGTTTGCATCAAGACTGGAAGGCCGGGGCGGCGAATAGCGATTTCTTGAACATGTGAATTCTCACTTTGTAAGCGGTTTAAAAAATCTATCGCCGCGCCCGACTGACTTTCATTAGTGAGGGCATGCCAGATCGTTGGCAATTCACCTTGTGTAAAGCGAAAAGGCGAACGCTCATTTAGAAGATTAGCTTGGGGCGGTTTTGAAAACCGTATCACTAATTCACGCATATTTCCGAAGCAATTTTCTAAAATTTGTGCGGGCGGGCCATCCGATAATAGCCGTCCTTTGGCGAGAATAAGAATGCGATCACAGAGGGCTTCCACCTGTTCAAGCTCGTGAGTGACTAATAAAACTCCCATGCCCGATTGTGCCAAATTACGCGTTAATCGGTGAATAGAATCGCGCGCGGGCATGTCCGTTCCAGCTGTCGGCTCGTCAAGAATAATGAGTTTCGGTTTGTGCATGATCGCTATGGCCACATTAAGACGTCGCTTAATGCCACCGCTTAAAGTGCTCACGCGCGCGTTCTTTTTATCCGTTAAAGACACGGCTTGTAATGCAGATTGCATGGCGCGCGGTTTTTCAGATTTAGAGAGGCCCATGATGGAAGCAAAAACGGATAGGTTTTCGTAGCACGTTAAATGCGGGTAGAGGCCAATTTCTTGGGGGACGAGACCAATTAAAGCTTGACGGTTCATACCGTGCTTTAGCACTTTACCTTCGATTTTAATTGTACCTTCAGCTTTAATACGTCCACATATTGCTTTGATAAAGCTTGTTTTTCCTGCGCCGTTCGGGCCGATAAGGCCGACGACTTGACCTGTGTCAATATGTGCGGTGACAGAGTCTAAGGCTGTTGCGGAGTCGTATTTTACAGATAGGTTTTCAACCGATAAGCACTGTATCATAAAGCATACGTCACAAGGATAAATGTCATAGGGATAGAAAGCGAAACTGAGCCTCTAAAACAGAGTTCAAGATTGGTGTGTTCGAGAGTTCCGCTCGTGATAGTGCTTGCTTGGCAGATGTTAAATATTGGCGTAGGTGTTTGAGTGTAGCGTCAGAGCCTGAAAGGGCTAAAATTGTGGCCTTTCCTATATCGCGTCCAACGGTTTTTTCCGCATGATGTTCGCTCATAACTTGGTCTTTGACGTCATCCATCAATTGAAACGCCAGACCAAGAGAATAAGAAAAATCTTTTAACGCCGCTGTTTGTGTTTCAGACGCATTCGCGAGCAAGGCCGCGCTTTCAATGCTAAAGTCAAACAAAGCGCCCGTTTTAAGCGCATTTAGGCGCTCAATCTCTGCAAGGCTCGCGCTTGTATCGGTATTGCTTAAATCCGCCACCTGCCCAGCAATTAAACCCTTGGAGCCGACACAGTCTGAGAGCCGCCGGATAAGCCGAATTTGTATTTCGGGTTCAACGCCTTTAAGCTCTGCCAGCACACCAAAAGCACGGTTTAATAAAGCTGTTGCCGAAAGGATTGCTGTGCTTTCATCAAAAGCAATATGGGTTGTCGCCTGACCACGCCGCAAATCTGCATTATCCATACAGGGGAGGTCGTCAAGTATGAGGGAGGCGGCATGGACGATTTCAGCCGTGCATCCGACATTGATTCCGATGTTTATATTGGCCTCACTTGAATAGCCTAAACCCTCAGCGATAAATACGCTAAGAAGTGGGCGAAGGCGTTTGCCGGGTGAAAGTAAGGCGTGCCTTTGGGCCGCATGTAAGTTCGCGGGCCAGATATTTTCTTTGGGAATTAAGTTTGCAAGGCGCGCTTCTATCAAAGCCCGTCGACGGGCAATTATTTCTTCAATATTCAATAGATCAGGCCTTGAGTCTACGCCTATGTCTTTAACGGATTTAGGCTCAGATTTAAAGAATGGATCTAGATTTATGTCACGCGCATCTGGCTTCAAAATTTAATCTCCATCGCGTAACAATCGTTTAAAGTATAGGTGTAAACTTATAACATAATACACTTATTCTGCCATTAGGATAAGTTTTTATTCTCAGTTTCATATCACCAATAAGATTTTCATACCTAAATTTTTCTGGATGTTTTTCCTGAATGATGTTTAAATTATCTATACTGTATTGGTTTTTAATTTATTGATTTCATCTCTGATCCGTGCCGCCTCTTCAAACTCTAAGTTCTCAGCCGCTTCGAACATTTCTTTTTCCAAATTCGCCAATACCGCCTGTAAATTTTGTCCAATAAACGGAGTTTGTTCGCCTTCTGCGACTTCGAGATATTTCTTCTTTATTTGCCCTGACGGCGTGTAACGCTTGGCATTATTTTTAATATCTTCACCAGCTTTTGAATCTCCGACCATATCTATGACATTGCGTAGAACGGTCGTTGGGACGATGCCGTGTTTTTCATTATGGGCTATTTGGCGTTTACGCCGGCGCTCTGTTTCATCTATTGCGCGTTCCATAGACCCGGTAATTTTGTCCGCGTAGAGTACGACTTTCGCTTCTGAATTTCTAGCGGCGCGACCAATGGTTTGCACGAGCGCAGTTTCAGAGCGTAGGAAGCCTTCTTTATCTGCATCTAAAATACCAACAAAAGCACATTCTGGTATATCTAAACCTTCACGTAAGAGATTGATCCCAATCAGAACATCAAACGCGCCGAGACGGAGGTCTCGGATGATTTCTATGCGTTCTAACGTATCAATATCACTGTGCATATAGCGGACGCGAATGCCTTGATCATGCATATATTCCGTAAGGTCTTCGGACATTTTCTTTGTTAATGTCGTCACGAGAGAGCGGAAGCCGCGCTCTGTTGTACGCCTAACTTCATCAATAACATCGTCAACTTGTGAGGCCCCGTCTTTGGCCACAGGTCTAATTTCAACAGGCGGATCAATCAAACCTGTTGGGCGAATGACTTGTTCGACGAATACACCGCCCGTGCGTTCCATTTCCCAGTTACCGGGCGTTGCCGATACATGGACAGTTTGCGGGCGCATGGCGTCCCATTCTTCAAATTTTAGAGGACGATTATCGATGCAAGAAGGCAGGCGAAACCCGTGCTCTGACAAGGTTGTTTTTCTAGCCATATCCCCACGACTCATGCCGCCGATTTGCGGAACAGAGACATGACTCTCATCGGTAAATAGAATTGCATTTTCAGGTAGATATTCAAACAAGGTTGGCGGCGGTTCGCCTGGTGCCCGCCCTGTCAGATAACGCGAATAGTTTTCAATACCCGAGCAGAACCCTTGAGCGGCGATCATTTCCAGATCAAACTCTGTGCGTTGTGCGATCCGTTGGGCCTCTAAAAGCTTGCCTTCCTTTTCAAAACGCGTGAGCGTCTTTTTAAGTTCAGATTTAATGCCCTTCATGGCCGCCTGCATGGTTGGGCGGGGCGTGACATAATGCGAGTTTGCGTAGATGCGAACCGTTTCTAGCGAGTTATTTGATTTTCCCGTCAGCGGGTCAAAAGCGGTGATTGTGTCGACTTCATCGCCAAAGAAATCAAACCGCCACGCAGTGTCGTCATAATGCGCGGGGAAAACTTCAATTGTGTCGCCTCTAACGCGGAATGTCCCGCGTTGAAAGGCAAGGTCATTACGTTTATATTGCAATTCGACAAGCTGTTGCATCAATGTGCGGGGGTCAAAATTGTCCCCCTTAGTGATGTCTACGGTCATGGCCGTATAAGTTTCGACGGAACCAATCCCGTAAATACATGAAACCGACGCGATAATAATACAGTCATCGCGTTCCAATATGGCGCGTGTGGCCGAATGGCGCATACGGTCGATTTGTTCATTTACGGAGCTGTCTTTTTCAATAAATGTGTCTGTGCGCGGGACATAGGCTTCGGGTTGGTAGTAATCATAATAAGATACAAAATATTCCACCGCATTGTCGGGAAAGAAGTTTTTAAACTCTCCGTATAATTGCGCCGCAAGGGTTTTGTTCGGGGCCATTATTAGAGCGGGTCTTTGCGTCTGTTCAATAATTTTTGCCATTGTGAACGTCTTGCCTGAACCAGTCACGCCAAGCAGAACTTGATCGCGATCAATCGAGTTTAAGCCGTCCACCAGCTCCGTAATCGCTTTGGGTTGGTCGCCTTTAGGCTCGAATTCTGAAACAAGACGAAAGCGCTTACCCCCTTCTGATTTTTCTGGACGAACGGGACGATGCGGTTGCCAAAGGGCGGGTGTTTCGGAAACAGGTCGGAGCGTAGGATTTGGCATAGCTATGATTTAAGTCAGATTTAATAATTTACAAGTTTGACGGCAAATCATTTTCGGTATCAATATCTGCAAGGCAAGTTCCGTCTGTACAATTTACATGTATGACGGGGATGTTTAGGCTTTTTATCATACCGCGTAATCCCATATCGTTCGTTAGCTGGGTTAATGTGTCTCTATATTTTGCTGGTATCAAGACGGGGTGTCCTGCTTGCCCTTCGTAAACCGGGCGAATGATCGCGTTTCCGTCACTGCGTTTGAAGGCCGTTAAAATATCAATACAAAGCTTGGTTTTAACGCGCGGTAAGTCGCCTAATAATATAAAATAGGCATCCAAAGTCTCTGGCAAGGCCCTTACGCCAGTCGCGATAGAATGCCCAATTCCGTTCTCAAATTTTGGATTATAAACGGGTTGTATTTTATATAAACGGGCGCGCTTTTCTAGGTTTTCACGGTCATAGCCTGAAACTATGATTTTTTCATTTAAAGGCAAAGCTGAGAGGCAGGCGAGCGGGTAATCGATCAGGGGTTTGTTTAAATATTTGGATAAGAGTTTGTTCTTTCGGCCAAAACGCTGGCTTTGCCCAGCCGCTAAGATTAAGCCGCCAATCTTTACCATCTTGCAGGCCCGTATATACCTGTTCGGTAGGTCATTATGATTTCAGATAAAATGCTAATAGCAATCTCGTTCGGAGTTGACGCTTGTATATCAATCCCAATGGGCGCGTGTAGGCGGTCAATAAGTTCAGAAGTAACGCCCCGTTTCAAGAGTGTTTCGGCTCTAAGCGTTTGAGTCTTACGGCTCCCTAATGCGCCTATAAAAAATGCCTCACTTTTAAGGAGGGAGTCTAAAATAGGGTATTCCCAATCATGGTCATGGAACAAAAGGGCGCAGGCCGTCCATTTATCAAGTGTCTGGGCGATAAACTCTTGAGGTTTAAGAATATGCGTGGTGTGAATAGTTTCAGAATTGATTGCCGATAACGTATCCGTTTCGGGCGAAGAAACAGAGATGTCAAAGCCACTCAAATCGGCCAAATGCGCAAGGGCGAGGACAACTGGACCTTTTCCGATGATTTCAAGACGCGTTTGAGGGGCGTATGGGCGGTAAAAGTGATTGCGATGTAAACTGGAAACAGGGCTCGCGTATTTCGTTATTTCGACTTGCCCATTAGCAAGATTAAACGAGAGGGCGACAGGCTTTCGCGCGGTTCGTTTCATGTGAATATCTTGGATAAGTTTATAATCAATATTCGGTGAAAACAGTATATCCAATCCTGAACCACAAGGGAGAATAATATCCTTATACGGGGACCCTTCGCCGTATCTGACCATTCGTGATTTACCTGACTTTATAACGTCGAGTGCCTCAACCTTGATTGCCGCTTCTGCGCATCCCCCAGTAATATAGCCGATGCAATGGCCCGAAGTGGAGACAATGATTTGACTGCCCAGCGGACGCGGAGAAGACCCTTCAACCGCGATCAATGTCACAAGGCAAACGGAATGACCCGCCTTAGATTCAGACAACCAGACAGGCAGGAGATAATCTGAAGTCTCATCTGCCATTAAATCAAAGGTCCAATGACAATGCAGTCAACGATGGAGCCAGCGTCAGATTTCGGTGCATTGGGCGCATGTTTTATCAAGATATTTGCTTTTGAAAACGGCGTTAATAATGAGCTGTCTTGGCGTGAAAAAGGGGTCACGTACACGCAACCTTTAGGGCCGATCTTGGCTGTGCCACGTAAATAAGATTCGCGCGGGCCATTCTTGGCAAGGCGGTCTGTTAGAACGGCTTTTATGGATGAGTCGCGAAAGGCCGCCCCGCAAAGCGCTTGTATAAAGGGTTTGAGAAATAAAAACGCGCAAACCAGACCCGAGGCAGGGTTGCCTGGAAGACCCAGAACTGAAATTTCACCCTTAGATGCAAACCAAGTTGGCTTGCCGGGCTTTACAGCTATTTTTTCAAAAATAGAGGTGTATCCATTCCCGTTAAACTGTGCCTTGACGAGGTCGTAATCGCCAACAGAGGCCCCGCCTAAAGGCACGATAATGTCCGCTGTTTTTTCAGCTAATTTAATCGCATCTGAAAGCGCATTTCTGTTATCAGGAATAATCCCAATGTAATCGACTTCTGCGCCCCATTCACGTAATAGATTGCACAAAGCATAGGGTGTCGAACTAATGATTTGCCCGCGTTCAATCTTTGCGCCGAGCGGTTTTAATTCATCACCATTCGCAAAAACCGTCACTTTGGGACGCGCATAAACGGTAAGCGTTTGAATATTGGCGGCGGCTAATGCACTCAGGTGCAATGGGGTAAGACGTGTCCCTTTTTGTAATAAAATATCGCCTTTCTTGAAATCTACACCCGCTTTTCGAATATGAGACGGCGCGTATTGCGTGTGGGTAATATCAATTTTATAGCCTGTTTTATTGCCCGTTTCGTTATCTATGCGTGTGACATCTTCTTGAATGATAACATGATTGGTTCCTTCGGGCATGACACTGCCTGTAAAAACACGCACAGCTTGTCCGCTTTCAACCTTGTCCTTAAAGACGAAGCCCGCAGGCGCATTTCCGATAACCGTAAGGGGGCCGGCGTCAACATCCTCGAAATTTACGGCATAACCGTCCATTGCCGAAGCCTTAAAAGGGGGTTGTGTGAAATTGGCGATTGCATCTGTTGCGATGACTCGGTTCAAGGCATTTTGCGTTTCGACACGACATATTGGGGTGGGTCTGGCTTGTGCTAAAAGCGTTTCAAGCGCCGCTTCGACGCTTATCATAATTTTGTATAACGTCCTGATTTACCGCCTGTCTTTTCAAGCAGTTCAATGGGGCCAATGACCATGGCTTTGTCTGTCGCTTTAAGCATATCATAAAGTGTTAAGCAGGCGATACTAACAGCGGTGAGCGCTTCCATTTCTATACCCGTTTGCCCCGCTGTTTTGACTTTAGCGGTCACTTTAAATTGCGTATCATTGAATATCTCAATGGTAACTTTCGCTGATGTAACAGGTAAAGGATGACAGAGGGGAATAAGATCAGCTGTGCGCTTTGTGGCCATAACCCCTGCAATTTCAGCTACGGTCATAACATCGCCTTTTTTGGTAAGGCCTTCACGGACGCGTGTAATCGTTTCAGGCTGGGCTGTAACGAAGCCGTGTGCAATCGCCATGCGCTGCGTGACTCTTTTGTGCCCAACATCGACCATGTTCACACGGCCATCGGAATCAATATGTGTAAGCGAATTCGACATTATTTTTCCAGTAATCTCGGCATGAGTTCGACCATATTACACGGTTTATGGCGGCTATCGAGTTGCGCGGCAATGACCTTATCCCAGCCGTCTTTGACTGCGCCGTTTGACCCCGGAAGACAGAAGATAAAGGTGCCATTGGCAAGCCCTGCAATCGCGCGTGATTGCAAGGTTGAAAGTCCCACAGTCTTGAAACTCTCTTGGTGAAAAATAACTGAAAACCCATCTATGGTTTTTTCAAAAAGCGGGGTAAGCGCTTCGGGCGTCACGTCTCGCCCTGTGAGGCCAGTCCCACCTGTTGAAATGATCACATCAATTTCTGGGTCGGCGATCCACGCTTTGACCGTTTTTTGTAGGGTCGGAATATCGTCGCGCACAAGAGTGCGGTCTGCGAGTGTGTGTCCCGCCGCTTGTAAGCGATCAACAAGGACTTGCCCTGATGTATCATTCTTCAGAGTCCGTGTATCGCTCACAGTGAGGATTGCAATTCGAACGGGTTTGAATTCTAGGTCTTCTTGAATGCCGTGGGCCATTACCAGTTCTGCCTTGCTATGCGATCTGTTTCGCGGGGTTCTATCCAATGAGCGGTGTCGCCGCGCGTCTCTTTTTTCCAAAACGGTGCATCTGTTTTGAGGTAATCCATTAAAAACGTGGCGGCGTCAAAGGCCGCTTTGCGGTGCGCGCTCGCCACCGCCACCATAACGATTGGCTCACCGGGTTTTAACGTTCCAAAACGGTGAATAATCAATGTACGAATATGGCTCCACCGATTATGGGCTTCTGTCTCAATTTTTCGAATTTCTGATTCTGTAAAGCCTGCATAATGTTCAAGCTCTAGCGTGCTGACCGTCTCGGCGTGATTGTGGTCGCGCACATGCCCGCTAAAGGTCACAACGGCCCCCATATCGGTGTGTGATTGCGTGAAAGCATTCAACTCTGCTCCCGCGTCAAACGCTTCTTTTTGAACCCGCACCATGATCAACCACCGCTCATGGGCGGCAGGAAAGCGATTTCTTTAGATGCGCTGAGATCAAAATCATCTGCGACGATAGAATTGTCTGCGATAATCCGAACACTCGCCGCGCCAAGTTCTTCTGCAATTGTGCTTTGGCCTTTCGCAAGGCGAGCAATAATATCAGAGCGCAGGAGCGGTGTTGTCTCAAAATCAAGTTCAAACTCTTTTACACCCATGACTTCGCGCAGGGGGCCAAAAAATAGTATTTTTGTCATTTTATAAGCGGCTCTAGCGGTTCTGACGGCCGTCAATTAAGACGTCGACAATTTCAGGGTCTGACAGAGTTGACGTATCACCTAGATTAGCAAACTCATTTTCAGCAATTTTGCGTAAAATACGGCGCATGATTTTACCAGACCGTGTTTTCGGTAGGCCCGGACAAAATTGAATAAGGTCAGGCGAGGCGATTGGGCCAATGTCTTTACGCACTTGCTGGATCAGGGATTTATGCAAGTCCGCTGATGGTTCGCTGCCAGAGGTTAAGATAACATACGCATAAATACCTTGGCCTTTAATATCGTGTGGGTATCCGACGACTGCGGCTTCGGCCACGCTTGGATGGGCGACGAGGGCGCTTTCGACCTCGGCTGTCCCCATGCGGTGGCCTGAAATATTGATGACATCGTCCACACGGCCTGTAATCCAGTAATATCCATCTGCGTCTCTTTTGCATCCATCGCCTGAAAAATACTTACCAGGATAGGTCGAAAAATAGGTATCTATAAAGCGCTGATGATCGCCGTAAACAGTCCGCATCTGACCAGGCCAGCTGTCTAATATGCAAAGATTACCTTCCGTTGCGCCGTCTAAAACATGGCCTTCTGTGTCAACAAGGGCAGGTTTAATCCCAAAAAACGGTGTCGTGGCAGAGCCCGGTTTAAGCGGGGTTGCGCCAGGTAGAGGCGTAATCATTGTTCCGCCTGTTTCCGTTTGCCACCATGTATCGACAATCGGGCAGCGTTTCTCGCCGACAATATTATAATACCAGAGCCACGCTTCGGGATTAATCGGTTCCCCGACACTGCCAAGGACACGCAAAGATTGGCGCGATGTGGCCAATACAGGCCCGTCACCTTCACGCATGAGCGCTCGAATGGCGGTTGGAGCTGTGTAGAAAATATTGACGTTATGCTTATCAACAACGTCCCACATTCGGGAAGCATTAGGATAAGTCGGTACCCCTTCAAACATTAGGGTTGTCGCGCCGTTTGCGAGCGGGCCGTAAACGATGTAACTATGCCCCGTTACCCAGCCGACATCGGCTGTGCACCAATAGACTTCACCGTCTTGATAATCAAAAACATATTCATGTGTCATAGAGGCCCAAACGAGATAACCCCCTGTCGTATGTAAAACGCCTTTGGGTTTGCCCGTTGATCCGCTTGTATAAAGTATGAAGAGGGGATCTTCCGCGTTCATAGGTTCGGGCGGACAATCATCAGAGACGGATTTAATCGCGTCTTCATAGCGTATATCGCGGCCCTTTATCATGGGGACATTTGCACCTGTTCGCGTCACCATAATCACAGATTTTACATTTGGACATTTCTCTAAGGCTTTATCAACATTGGTTTTGAGCGGAATGCGCTTGCCGCCGCGTATACCTTCGTCTGCGGTTATCACATAATCAGAGGTGCAATCTAAAATTCGTCCTGCAAGTGCCTCTGGAGAGAATCCACCAAAGACAACGGAATGAACCGCGCCGATACGGGCACAGGCCAGCATAGCGTAAGCAGCCTCTGCGATCATTGGCATATAGAGTGTCACACGGTCGCCTTTTGTGACGCCCTCGGCTTTCAGGAGGTTAGCAAACCGACATACATGGGCAAAGAGGTCATTATAAGTGATATGTTCTGAGTGTGTCGGTTCGTCGCCTTCAAAAATAATCGCCGTCTGTTCGCCGCGTGTTTCCAAATGGCGATCAATACAGTTTTCAGATACGTTCAAAACTCCGTCTTCGTACCATTGGATAAAGAGATTATCTTTTGCAAAGGATGTGTTTTTGACCTGAGAGTATGGTTTCATCCAATTTAAGCGTTTCCCGTGTTCGCCCCAAAAGGAATCAGGGTCGGAAATAGAATCGCTGTACAGCGCTTTATATTGCTCTGCATTGCAATGTGTGTTTTCAAAACTGTGTTTGGGTACAGGATAAATAGTGTTTTCTGACATTTCGTTCCCTTGTTCTGGCCCCAGCATAACGTGGACCCTACAAAGCGGCAAGTGCGCCAATTTATTCATTGCAATCCCGTAAGGGTCACTTTAGTTTCTATGCTAAATGTGGGACATAGGAAAATGTCGAAGAGTTCCCAAAGCAAAGAGCGTTTATGTCAGACTTCCTTTTAGGATATTTACCGGTTTTAATATTGTTTGGTGTCGCAATGACCCTCAGCCTACTTTTCCTTTTCGGGGCAAAGGTTATGGCACCTGCAAGTCCCGACTCAGAAAAAGTTTCGACTTATGAATGTGGGTTTAACGCTTTTGATGATTCGCGCATGAAATTTGATGTGCGCTTTTATCTCGTCGCAATCTTGTTTATTATCTTTGATATTGAGGTCGCGTTTCTTTTTCCTGCCGCCGTGTCACTGGATCAAATCGGGGTTTATGGCTTGGTTGTAATGCTACTTTTTTTAGGCGAGTTGGCCGTGGGTCTACTTTACGCTTGGAAAAAGGGCGCTTTGGATTGGGAATAGAAAGCGGGAATA
>CALCKU010000065.1 GCA_937965735.1 uncultured Caulobacterales bacterium | reverse complement strand
TAGCCCGTTTTCAGCGTTAGCCTTAGGGGTTTGGATTCTGGGTTCTGTCAATAAAAAAGCATCCTGCATGTGTCGTGTATAGACGAGAATGCTTTACTATTGGTTTACATAAAAAGGGTAAGTGGTTTTTATGAACAGTTTTTCAAATTCATTAATACCGCTCTCTATATCAACGCCCAAGCCCGTTGATAAGCCCGTTGATTTGAAGCTGTTAAATAACAAACCCATGACACAAATGAATGGGTTAAGTTTGCCGTTAGAGACCCCTCAAAATGTGTCTAAAGCCCAGTCAGAGGACGCCCTTCGGGATGCTGAATTGCGTCAATCGGCTGAAGATTTCGAAGCGGTTTTTATTGCGCAAATGCTGAAATTTAGTGGTCTTGCCGAGGCGCTAACGTCGAGCGGCGGCGAAGATGTTGCAGCCTTTGCAGATATTTATATCGACAAATTTGCAGAAGATATTGTGGAGAATGGCGGTTTTGGTTTGGCCGATAATTTCTACAAAAAACTAAAACAGCAAAATCAAGAGAGCTGAACAAAACTAAGAGCGCTGAGTAAAATCAAGTGAATTCAGTCGCGGCATTAGCGTTCGAAACATCAAAACAGGACCTATAATATGACAGAATATACAGTTATTAGACGTTTAATTTCGGATATTATTGCTCTCCTTGTTCAAGAAAATGAACATATCAAGCAGGGTGATTACCGATTAGTTAATGCGAGTAGCGCTGAAAAATCCAAAAAAATGTTAGCGCTGGAAACGGCTTTATTGGACGTAAAATCTCCGCAGGCGGAAGCGGTCTTACGCCCCGAACTTGAGCGTATGCAAAAACATGCCTCTATTAATACGGTTTTGCTTTCTGCGGCTATAAACGGTGTCAAAAGCGCGAATGACCGTGTGAGCGCTATTCTCAATCAAGAGCGCCAAACAGGGACATATGACCGACGTGGACGTTCGGTTGAGATGTCTGAAACACAGGCGATGAAAATAAAAGTGCTTTGATTCACGAATAATTATTAATTTCAGCATACAAGATAAATTCACTCAGGAGAGTAGGTCGAAAAACCAGAGATGGGGACGCGACATCAAGGATGACCTAGGTGGCTAATCAGCCAAATCAAGAGGGCGCAAGTTCCTCACAAAATTAAGCGCAATTACGCGCATACGAAGGAAAACCTATGTCTAGTATTTTAACAAACAACAGCGCAATGGTCGCACTCGATACACTCCGTGGTATCAATAAAAATCTCGGTCAAGTACAGAGCGAAATTTCTACTGGTAAGAAGATTTCTTCTTCCACGGACAATGCTGCGATCTGGTCTATCTCTAAAGTGATGGAATCTGACGTCGAGAGCTTTTCACAAGTCTCTGACAGCTTGAACCTTGGTTCTGCTACTGTCGGCGTTGCGCAAAGTGCGTCTGAACAGGTGACGGATTTGCTTAAGAAAGCAAAAACGGCGATTGTTAGCGCAAATGATGCGTCTGTAACGGATGCAGATCGTGCCAAATATCAGACAGATTTGTCTGAAATTACGTCTACAATTGGTTCAATTGTTGATGCGGCTTCATTTAACGGTCAAAATCTTTTAAAGGGCAGCGAATCTATTTCTGTTCTTTCATCATTGAACCGTCAAGACGATGGTACAGTCACAACCGGTAATATTTCTGTTGCACGTCAAGACTTGTCAACAGCTGCAGCGGTTGCGGGTACAGCTGTCACAAATAGTGATCCAACAGGTTCAACTTTGTCGGGTACAACAGCCGTTGAAAACAGTGGTACGGCTCCAACGATTACAATCGCTGCGGGTACGACAACTGAAGCAACGACTTACACCTATGACATTGGCGGTACAGAGGCCGTTTATGAAGCTGCGATTGGTGAAGATGAAGATACAATTGCTGCGGGTATTGCGAATGCAATCAACACAGCGTTGGATGATGCAAGTTCACCCATCCGTGACACATTGACTGCAACGGTAACTGATAATGTTGTAACCCTTACAAACTCGGCTGCTGCAACGACATCACCGGCTAATCAGAATGATGTCACTGTTGGTCAAACGAGTGTAGTCGCTGGTGCTGAAGCTGCGGGTGGTTTGAATGCTCTTGCAGGTCTTGATATTTCAACGACTGACGGCGCAGCTGCGGCTCTAACATCAATTGACTCGCTTCTACAAACAGCGATTGATGCCACAGCTTTCTTTGGCTCTAAGCAGTCTCGTATTGATAACCAAAACGAATTTGTAACAACACTTTCTGATGGTTTGAAATCAGGTATTGGCGCCTTAACAGATGCCAATCTTGAAGAGGCCTCTGCTCGCTTGCAGTCTTTGCAGGTTCAACAGCAGCTTGGTGTTCAGGCGCTCTCAATTGCGAACTCAGGTCCGCAACAGCTTCTCTCACTCTTCAGATAAGAGCCGAGACTATAAATCTTTCGGGGCGGCAATCGCCGCCCCGATCCTTTAATTTAAATTAGAGCGATTAATATAGGGCCGAAACCTCGGCAGAAGTAATGAATTATGATGGATATGCACTCAGCGCGACGCGGATATGGACAAGTCAAAAGACAAATGTCTTCTGATAAACATATTGAGATTGAACTTTTTTCAAAAATTACCGCCCGTCTGAATACACATATTGAACCCGCTGATGAAAACGCTCCGCGTCTATCACCAGAACTTGCCCGTGACTTGCTTGAAAATGCAAAATTATGGCAAATTCTGATGCTTGATGTTTTAAGCGATGCCAATCAGTTGGAGAATACACTCAAGAGATCCTTGGTCTCACTCGCTGAATTTACACAAGCTCATACACAAAAAGTATTCCGTGGTGAAGGAACGCTTGACGTCTTGATTGATATAAATACCGCGATTTTAAAAGGTCTGAAAACAGCTTTAAGTGCAGGGCGTGTCGCTCAAGCTAAGCAGGCCGAAACACAAAATAGGGAGGTCGCGTAGGATGTCGGGACTCGTACTCAGTTTAAAACCTAATGAGAAGTTTTTGGTGAATGGTGCAATGTTGGTCAATGGGCCAAAGCGCGGACAAATCTGCGTTGAAGATAATGATGTTTATGTTTTACGTCTGAGTGACGTAATTCATCCAGAAGAAGTCACAACCCCTGTTAAGCGTGTTTATTACGCTTTACAGCTTATTTTGTCATGTGACATGAGTGCAGACGAAGCGGTGGATGTGGTTCTCGATGGGCTCAAAGGCTTGGTGCGTGTCTTTGAGCAAACGCCTTATTTAAAGCATGCGGAAAAAGCGGCGAATGCCGTTTTGCAAGATCGGTTTTATTCGGCACTCTGCTCGCTTAAAACGCTTCTAGATGTTGAAAAAGATTTGTTCGCGCGTCATGCCAATACAATAAAGGCTGAAAAAACAGCCATTTCTGTGCCGACTATGGCGCAAACAGGATAGTGAATTATGCCCATTCAGCCTTTTATTCCCAGTCAGGGATTGGCTGGATGGAAATTTTTACAGACCACGCTCGATAAACAGGTCGAGACGTTTAATAAGTCGCCTGATCTTCAACTGGACCTCGATTATTTTAACGAAAATGCTGGTGATGTTGAAACCCTTGATGATCTTATGGGGGATCGCCGTCTTTTGACCGTAGCGCTTGGCGCATTCGGTTTAGGCGAAGAAATCAATAAGGGCGCTTACGTCCGCAAAATCCTAGAAGAAGGCACGGAGTCTCGAACGTCCTTTGCTAACCGACTCGGTAATACGGATTATTTGGCTTTTGCTAAAAACTTTGCTGTCGATAGTGAAGGCAAGATGTCAATTTCTGATGATCTAAAGACATTGGTTTCGGAGGCTTATCAGGAGCGCCGCTTTGAGGTTGAAGTGGGTAATATTGACAATAGCTTGCGGCTTTCGCTCAATTTTAAACGTGAGATACAAGCGTATGCAGGGCAGGGCGTGTCTGAGAAAGCGGGTTGGTTTCGGGTTCTTGGCTCTGTACCTATGCGAACCGTTGTTGAAGGTGCATTCAACTTACCCTCTGAATTTTCGGCATTGGATGTGGATAAGCAAGTCGAAATTCTCACGGATAAAGCGCAACAGAAATTTGGTACAAAATCTATTGATGCTTTCTTAGATCCGAACAATGTTGAAGACACAATCAATCAATATTTATTGCGCGAACAAATTTCAAATGGGCCGTCAGGCTCTACGCCTGGGTCGACGGCCTTGGCGCTTTTAGGCGGCGGAACGTCGGGGCTGGGAAGTTCGGGATTGTTCAACCTTCTCCTCTCAAACACCTAATCTGGGCGGCGGTTAAGAGGAAGACGCGCAAATCCTCGCCTAGCTTTCAGATTTAATATCTAAAACCTTTGAAAGACTTAGGAAAGATTGATCGATTGATTCTATATCCGTGAGGCTCACAAATTGATCGAGCCCGTCATAATATTGTATCGCGGCATCAAGTTTGGGGTCGCCCCCTTTAACGTAAAGCCCTGCTTGGATAATATTACGGGCGTCTTCAAATCGCATAATATGTTCTCGGGCAATTTGTAGCATTTTGTTTTCATCAGCACTCGCCGCGTCTGGTAAAGAGCGCGAGACACTTTGACGTATATTGATCGCTGGAAATCGCCCACGTTCCGCAATTTCGCGGTCAAGCACGATATGCCCGTCTAAAATTCCGCGAACCATGTCAGCGACAGGTTCTTCCATATCCGATCCTGCAACCAATACGCTAAACACAGCCGTAATATCTCCGCTTGCGTCAAGGCCCGGGCCTGCGCGTTCACATATACCGGCAAGGGCGCGAAAAGTGGACGGCGGAAAAGCCCGTAGGGCGGGGACTTCGCCAGCGGTCAAAGCAATGTCGCGATGGGCCTCGGCGTAGCGCGTGAGCGAATCAAACAAAAATAAAACCTGCTGCCCTGCATCCCTGAAATGTTCAGCGGTTGCGATTGCCAGTTTCGCAGTGCGCAGTTTGACTGCAGACGAGGCGTCAGAGGTCGCCGCAAAAACAATGCTCTTGGCCATGCCCTCTGCCCCGAGTGTTTTCTCAGCAAAATGTCGAACTTCACGACCACGTTCACCGATTAACGCAATAATATTGATCTCGGCACTGCTAGAGCGTGCCATTGTACCCAGTAAAGTTGATTTACCGACACCCGACCCCGCAAACAGTCCGACCCTTTGCCCTTGGCAGAGCGGCAAAAATGTATCCAAAGCCGCAATACCTGTACCAAGGCGCGGGCCGAGCGCCTTTCGTAAAATCGCCGCGGGCGGCCCTGCGCCCAGATTGATCGCGCGGTCGCCTTCTTTGGGGCTTTCGCCTTCAATGGTTTTGCCTTCATGGTCCAGTACACGGCCCACCCAATCTTGGGAGGGGAATAAAGGACGCTCAATCAGTGGGAAGACTTTTTGTCCCGTTTTCACATGACGCAATTGCGTGTGCATAATGGCGGTCGCATTGTGCGGGTTCAAGCCAATAACTTCGCCGCGAATAATCGTCTTGTCGGGGCCGACAACGCCAATAAGGTCGCCGTGACCTAATGCAGCGTTTAGCCCGTCAATGATAATGGATTGAGCCGTAATCTCAGCAACCCGTCCATAGTGCTGGCGGGCGCGCGGTAAGTCGGCATGGCTAAGTGTGCGCTCTAATTCTGTGACATAAGCGTTCATAACTTTTGCGTCCGGCACATCTGAGTCCAGTCTTGCCCAGAGGCGATAAAGGCTCTGTCCGTTAGATGAACGCAGACCCCCCTTATGTTTAAACAGATGTTAACCATTCCTTTAACTGTCTGCGGTAAACCTTGAATTATGGTTAATAAAAGCACAAGGATTGTCGCGCCATGTTTAAAAATTTGAATATTTTGAATTTGGCGTCTGCCATGACTGCTCACGCCGCGCAAAGGCATTCCGTTGTTGCGGAAAATATCGCGAATGCAGACACGCCTAATTATAAAGCGCGCGATGTTGAAAGCTTTAATGATGTTTTTAAATCGGCGCAAATTCAAGAGGTTCCGCTCGCTTTAATCGATCCGAAAATCATTCTTTCAGAGCAAGGTGACGCGCTGTCGCCCAATGGAAATTCCGTGTCACTCGAAGCGGAAATGATGAAATCTGCGGAGGCGGTCAACACACATGACCTGTCATTGCAGATTTATAAAAAGTCACTCAGCTTGATGAAAATCGCGATAGGGAAAAATATGTAGGCTAAAATTTGCGCGTGTTTGGGGCGCTTGTAAAAGGGTTGGTATAAATCTGTTTGTGTTTTCCAGTATGCGTTTTGAAGTGATTGCAATGTGTGAAGTGTGCGGCACGGATGCGTGCGCATTAAAATATAAGGATGTCTAGGATGGACAATTCAATTTCTAAGTCGATTGCCGCTGCTGCAAGCGGCATGAATGTGCAATCGTTCCGCCTGCGTGTTGCGAGTGAAAACCTCTCTAATGCCGATACGCATGGATATAAGCGTAAGCTGATTACCTTTGGTCAAGAAATGGATAAGCTTACAAAAGTCGAGACGGTCAAAATTGACGGCGTCACACTGGATCCGAGCCTTGGCGAGCAGAGCTATGATCCCGCCCATCCGCTTGCGAATGACCAAGGCATGGTCATTACGTCAAATGTCGACATGATGATTGAATTGGCCGATGCGCGTGAGGCGGGTCGGAGTTACGAAGCCAATCTCTCAAGTTTTAAACAGGCCACGCAAATGTATCGTAGCCTGATTGATCTGTTGCGTAATTAAGGAGACGGATTATGGAACCTGTATCACTAGGGGCCTTACGCCAATATCAACAAGCGAAACAAGCACTGGCCCCGACAGATTTGGCCGCAAAACCGCCTGCGCTTCTCACGCCAGAGCCTACGGAGGCTAGCCCGCTTATCAAAAGTGCTGAAGCTTTTGCGCAAGTGTTTGAAAATGTAGAAACAACAACCCAAGCTATGGCAACGGGTAAAGCGGATCCGCATTCGGTTGTCGAAGCTTTGGCGACCGCTGAAGTGGCATTGGAAACCGCTGTAACCATCCGAAACCGTGTCGTCGAAGCCTATCAAGAACTCTTGCGAATGCCGATGTAATGCCTGAGTTACAGCTATGACAGAGACCGAAATTCTCTCAATTTTACGCGAATTCCTATGGGGGGCGGCCATTATGGCAACGCCCCTTTTGGCGTCTGCGCTCTTAGTGGGGTTAGTGGTCGGTCTTTTGCAGGCTTTGACAGCAATCCAAGAGATGACGTTAACTTTTGTGCCAAAGCTCGCCGTGATGTTATTTGTATTTTTTATCACGGCTGGCTTTATGGCTCGAATGGCGATCAATCTGTTTGACAATATAGTCATTCCTGTGATTGCAGGCCCGTGATTTCAAGATGAATGAAACTGTCGCAAATATGACGGCTGTAAGCCCCGTTGCAGGGCTTAAGGGTACGGAAATAGGGCAAGGCGGCGGCGCATTGGCGCTATTGAAGAATCCGACTATTTTCCTCTCAATGGGTTTGATGGCGATTATCGTGATGATGGTTTTGCCTGTCCCAAGCTGGGTTTTAGATGTTGGCTTGTCGGCTTCATTCGCCTTTGCGATTTTGATTTTTACCATCACATTATTTATCGAAAAACCGCTCGATTTCAGCTCTTTCCCCGCTGTACTTTTAGCCTCCTTACTTTTGCGTCTTTCTTTAAATGTCTCTTCAACCAAATTGATTATTGGCCAAGGCCATACAGGGCCAGGGGCCGCAGGCGGGGTAATCGAAGGCTTTGCCATGTTCGTTATGGGCGGGTCTGTTTTTATGGGTCTGATTGTTTTCGCCGTGCTTGTGATTGTCAACTTCATGGTTATCACAAAGGGTGCAGGGCGTATGGCCGAGGTCGGGGCACGATTTGCCCTAGACGCCATGCCGGGTAAGCAAATGGCGATTGATGCCGATTTGGCTGCGGGTGCGATTTCCCATGCAGAGGCAAGCTTACGCCGCCGTACAGAGCAAGAAGAAACCGCTTTCCTTGGCTCTCTTGATGGTGTGTCGAAATTTATGAAAGGCGATGCGGTTGCGGGTATTTTAATTACGCTGTTGAATTTGATCGCGGGGATTGGGATTGGGATTGGCGTCCATAAGATTTCCTTTAGCGAAGCGGTTCGAAATTACTCCGTTTTAACCGTGGGTGATGGCCTTGTTTCTCAAATCCCTGCGGTCATTATTTCAATTTCAGCGGGCCTTTTACTCGCGAAAGGCAAAGCAGAAGGCACAGTTGATTTGGCTCTGGCCAAACAATTTACGCGTCATCCTGCGGCCATGGCGGCGGTTTCTGGAATTATGATGATCTTTGCGTTTTTCCCAGGCCTGCCATTCGTACCCTTTATGGGCGGTGCGATGATTTTGGGCGCGGTGGCGTATTTTTCCTATCAAACCCAACTTAAGGAAGAGACTGAATCACAAAAATCGGATGAGGTCACACCCGAAGCACCGAAAGAGGCGACATTGGGTGACGCGCTGGATATTGACGAAATTAATGTTGAATTATCGCCAAATCTTGTGCCGACGATCATGCATGAAGATTTTGGCTTTGACCAAAGAATACAAAAAATTCGGAAATTTGTCGCTACGGAATACGGCTTTGTCTTGCCGCCTATACGTCTCACAGACAATGCGCAATTAAGGCGCGATCATTACCGGATTAAAATTCAGGGTGCGATTATGACCACTGATATAATTAAATCAGACGAAATTTTAGCGCTTATTGAACCGCATGAACATTCGGAAATTCCTGGGGAGAATACGAAAGAACCTGTTTTTCAAGCGCCAGCCCGTTGGGTCAAGAAAGAGCATGAAGATGAATTGACTTTGATGGGGGCTACGACGATTGCCCCGATCGAAGTGCTTGCCACGCATGTGCTTGAAATTATTCAAGATAATTTCACTAAACTTTTAACGCGGCGTTCTTTGCGGAATACGTTGGAGACCTTTAAAAATGTATCGGACCCTGAACGGGCTGAGTCTAATAAGAAAATCCTTGAAGAGTTCCTACCCGATAAAGTCCCGCTAGAATTATTTCAAGGCGTGTTACGGCTCTTGCTTGAAGAGCGCGTGTCCATTCGAAACTTACCCTTGATTTTGGAAACAATTTCAGAGGCTCGAACTTCGCTGAATACAACAGAACAGATTGCTGATTTTGTACGCAACCGCATAAGTTATCAATTTGTTCCAAAATTGCGCGATGAAAATGGGCGTTTACCCATTGTACAAATCGGGCCTGAATGGGAACAAAAATTTCGTGCGAATGAAACGTCAGACGAGTCGGGTCGTCGTGATATTGCCTTGCCACCCGACGAGTTTAATAATTTGGCCAATGCGGTTCGAACGCAAGTGGATAAATCAGCCCAGCAAGGGGCTTATGCGGTCATTGCTACAACGTCTAAAAGGCGGCGCTTTATTGCATCTGTCCTTAAAGCCAAAAATATTCGTAATCCCGTAATTTCTTACGAGGAAATTGCGACGACTGAACGGCCCTCTATCATGGGTGTCGCCTAATGCCTCGCCTTAAGGTCTAGCGCGTATGGAATTCCTCAGCGGATTTTCGGAATATGTCGCGCCTTACCTCACAGCAGTGTTTCCGATTATAGCGATCTTTGCGCGCATGTCGCTTTTTTTGTTTTTAATTCCTGGCATTGGAGAGCTGGCTGTCTCTGCGCGTATGCGTTTAGTCACGGGGTTTCTTCTGACTTGGCTTTTAGTTCCGCTTGTTTTGCCGCCGCTTGATTATAGTAGCCTCACCCTGACAATGGGCGTTTTATTGATTGTCAAAGAGGCGATTTACGGCGCGTTTTTAGGGTTTGCTTTGCGGCTAACAATCTTTGTTTTGCAACTCCTTGGAACCATCGCTTCACAAGCTTTGTCCCTGTCTCAACCGCTCGGACAAGGGATTACAACGGAACCGAACACAACAATCAGTACGCTGTTAATGATGGTCGGTGTAACCCTGTTAATGACCTATGATTTCCATATTGAAGCCTTTCGGATTTTGTACCGCTCTTACGAGGTTTTCCCGCTCGGCAGCGCGCCGGATTTTGATAAGATCGCGTTTTCGCTTACCCAAAAAGCGATGGGGGTTTTTGAGATTAGTGTAACGCTCGCTTTCCCATTTATCCTGCTGAATTTTATTTATAATCTGCTCTTGGGCTTTGTGAACCGGGCCATGCCACAATTGATGGTTTCTTTTGTGGGCATGCCTGCCATTACGGGCGTGGGGCTGGCTTTGCTCGCTCTGGGGTCTAGCGCTTTACTTTTGGCCTGGATGAAATATTTCATCGACTATTCTAACCGGTTGATTGGATAGAGCATGGCAGAGGAAGGTGATGAAGGCGGCCAAGAAAAGAGTTTTGACGCCTCTGAAGCAAAAATACGAAAGTCGAGAGAGAAAGGGGATATTCCCCAATCGACAGAAGCCAATACGCTTATGCTTTATGCGGGGCTTGCCATAGCGCTTTTGCTTCTTGTCAATACAGCCTCCGTAAAAATGATGGCGTCTTTATCGTCTATGCTTGAATATCCCGAAGATATAGGGGCTCAGTTTTTATTGCGTGAAGGTCGAGCCACGCTGACTATTCTTGACGGCCTTGTGTTTGAACCCATTGTCGCGGTTGCCCCTGTGTTTGGGGTTTTCATTGCGTTCATTTTGATCTCTTTGATTTTACAACAAGCCATTGTCTTTGCGCCTGAAAAGCTCAAACCCAAACTTTCACGTATCTCGCCCATTTCGAATGCGAAGCAGAAATATGGCCCGCAAGGTTTAGTTGAATTTGGCAAGCGCTTTTTTAAATTGCTCTTTGTTACCGTTGTTGGAATTTTCTTTTTTATGTCCCTGCTTGAAACTTTGCCGGGAATGAGCGGGATTGCCGCAGGAAATATATTGCCAGAAATGCGGGATATGTCCTTGACGCTTACTTATTATATGATTGGGGCCATGGCGATCATTACTTTGTTTGATTTACCCTATGCACGGTTTGCGCATTTGAAGAAATTACGGATGACACTGAAAGAAGTTAAAGACGAAAATAAGGAAAGCGAAGGCGATCCGCACATGAAGAGCGAGCGCCGTAGTCGCGCTTTGACGCTGTCGCAAAGTACAATGCTCCAAGATATTGTGGGGGCTGATGTTGTGATCGTCAATCCAACGCATTATTCTGTCGCATTGAAATGGGACCGTAAGAATAAAGGCGTTCCGATTTGTGTGGCCAAAGGGGTTGACGAAATGGCGCTCCGTATTCGCCAAAGAGCGCAACTCTATGACGTACCTGTTTATTCCGATCCGCCTTGCGCGCGCTCACTCTATGCGACAATTGAGATTGGCGAGGCGATTAATCCTGAACATTATGCTGCTGTGGCGGCCTCTATCCATTTTGCGGATAGTCTTAAACCAAAAGAATATTAGCGCGTGGCGGGGAGTGATTTCATAGCGCTTTTGCGGATTAACACGCTCAAACGCACCCATGCCGAGGGGGCGTTAAACCAAGTCTTACGCCAGATACGCGCGCTTGAAGACGAGATTAAGGCCGTGCAGGATTGTGTCATTACCGCGCATGAAAAGCTCTTAGCGGGCTCCGCCAACTCACTTCAAAACGATAAAGTTTCGGAAAGTCAGGATGCTTTTTTCTATAATATCGGCGTTTTTGAGCGTTGGGAAACACAACAACGCATGAAGGCTGGGCAAATTAGCCAAAAGATAGAAACATTACAGCCTGAGCTAGAGCGTTTAAAATCAGATCTGAAGGTTTTAATTGTCCGTGAAGACACGTTGAGGGCTTTAGCAAAAGCTGACCATGCGGAACGTCGCAGGGTTTTTGATGATAAAACCGCGCAGACCACTCAAGATCTATGGTTAACGACGGAACGCAAATCTGGACGTGCTTAGCGCTAAAGCGATAAGGCGTCCCAATTTGTTTAGAACCCGAGCGCGTGTCGCATAATGTGATAAATCGTGTTTTGCTCCATGACACCAGATACCAGATCGGATGACGGGCCAATGGCAAAGACGGGCACGTCTTCGCCCGCATGGGTTTCATAATCTGTTGGAATGGCCGCCTTTTGTATTATGACTTGACCGCTATTTAGCATTGGACTGCGTTCACCTTTCGTCGCGCCGATCCCGTTTTGGTAACCCAAAGTCGTATAAGGCAAGCCGTCATTCGCGAGTGTTGGCTTTGTTTTTGGCGTCCCTGTTTTATCATTGCCGATTACGGTTCCTAAAATTGGATTGCCACGCGTTGGGTAGCCTGCAATCGTAAAGACATGGCTGTGATCGGCGGTGACAATAATTAAAGTCTCGTCAGGATCGATTAAATCAACAGCCGCTTTGACAGCTCTGTCAAATTCAATGCCCTCTTCCAATGCGAGTTCCGCCTTACCCGCATGATGCCCGTGATCAATGCGTCCGCCTTCGACCATAAGCACATATCCGCCTTGCGTATTTTCAAGGCGGGACACGGCTTTGCGAGTCATCTCGGATAAGCTTGGCTCAGTATTATTGGGTTTTTTGGAGGCCATATACGCCATATGGTCTTGGGAAAATAGCCCCACAATTGGGAGCGGGGTCTTGCGGTCTGTGGCAGACAGATCCGCCCCAGATATGAGTTTTGTTCCAGGCAATGTGTCCATAAACTCTTTTGGGAATTTTTCATTACCGCCGCCTAAAACTAAATCCAATGTACCCGACGTAATCGCATTCTGCATCTGCGCGGCAATGGAACGGCAGCCCGCATTGCGCGCTGATTCTGGCAGGTCTTTATCGCTTTCCCAGTTTCTGTGCGGTGATTTCGCGTAAGCGGCTGCGGGGGTCGCATGCGTGATGCGCGCGGTTGAAACAATCCCTGTTGAGAGGCCGTTTTGGCTCGCTTGTTCAAACAAGGTCGGAACCTGTGCCTTAAGAGCATTGGCGCAATCGCCTTTCTTGACCGCAGGTGAAATATTTAAAACTCCCGCGCGGGTTTTCTGTCCCGTCATTATTGCAGAGGCTGTTCCAGCGGAATCGGAGACTTGTTGATCTGTATTATAGGTTTTCGCCAAGGCCAGATGCGGAAACCTGTCCATTGTTAAGACATATTCTTCGCCCGTCATGCCATTTTTCTGTCCTGCATGGATGCGCATGGCGGTAACGGTTGAGACGCCCATACCATCGCCGATAAACAAAATAACGTTTTTCGCTTTTGTTGGGGTTTGACGGGCGTTCAGTCTTTGGGCCAGGCCCTTGTTTCCATCCGCAAAACTGCCCGGGACTGTAACCGAGGGTTTACCGCTTTTTTGTGTGGCGAGTACAGATGTACTCGCGCAAGCCGTAAGCCAGAAACACAAGACAGACCCCATCACTTTAGCAAACAGGGTTTTAGAACCCGGAGTTTGAGAGATTAGGGTTTTGGAAAAAAGAGACGATTTCATAAATGGGCCCACCGCGAAATATACTGAAACTGTAACGGTATTTAAAATGCGCAGATTTTTAAAATTATTCAAGCGCTAGAAATAGGATGACTTGATGGGATAAATTTACGCGTCTAAGATTTGATAAGAGCGCCCGTGCGGTTTGAGGCCTAAATGCTTGAGTAAAGTCTCTTCGGTTAAGTCTGTTTCCCGATCAAAAAATGTGTGAAATATTGGGAGGGTTTCAAGGTCTGATCGTAAGACTTTACGGGTGACAAACATCTTTCGAAATAAAAATGTCATTAAATCCGTATTGAACAAAAAAGCCAATTGCCAATGCGTAACCGGGAATGTGTCAGGGAGGATGAGCATATTGGCACTGTTCAAAATAAGGCTTTGTTTTGTGTCATAGTGAAAGACCAAACGGTCACTGATAAATTTGTAAATGAGTTTTTCGCGGGCATAATAGAGCGCTTTTGGCGCGGCTTGCCTGTATTGGGATATGTCTGGATCAATAAAATGCGTGGGGGCTTTTAGACCTGTTTTTAAAATATCGGCCCCTCTGAAAATCGGCACGTCTCCTGGATTGGGCTTTGCTCTGCAATATGTTTTGTTTTGGCCCGTCACGATGCCTAAGCCCCATTGAACCTTATCTGTTATATGTCCCTTATCTTTTAAGGTCAGATGCGGTTGGTTATAAATGTGATCTAAAACGTGTTGGTCTTGCGGCGTGGTTTGGAAGTTCAAAATCAATTTTGGTTGTGTTGTGAAACTTTTTTGTGTGCGTTTGCAAACTTGTAATTTATTATTTTGGTTTTGATGCGTATGGGTCGTGCACTCTATTTTTTGGTCGGGGCTGGGTGATGCGTTACGCAGTACAATCGAATGCGCCCGTGTCAGCAAACCTTTAAACGGGCGTCCATGGTCCGTAAGCGCGATAATGTCTAAGGTTAGAAAATGCTGTCGCAAAGGCTCAAATGTTGAAATATTGGAACAAGATTCAGGCAGTAAGAGCGCGCAATAGCCGCCTTGTTTAAGCTGTTTTAGCGCGTTTAAACTAAACAAAGCCGCAGATCCGATAGGGGCATTGAGTCCAAAATATTTAGCAAAATTAAGTTTTTCGGCGCGCGTATATTTTTTGCCCCAAGGCGGGTTTGTGGCAATAACGTCATAAGGCTGCTGTGCGGATAGGGTCTGTTTGCTCAAAGCACGCTTTAAAGTCTCAGGCTTTGCAGTATCTTCTTTTACAAAATCATGGCTTAAAAAATCACCACAATTTAGGTTTGAAAACGAATGCCCTGTCTCGCGCTCCATACGAGTCTTGGCAATCGAAAGGGCGCGGGGGTCACAATCTTGACCGTAAATATTGTGCGGTTTAAAACCTCGGCGTAAAGCCCCTAAAAGAAAGTTACCCGTGCCGCAACACGGATCAAAGAAACGAAAGTTTGATACGTCTTCGGGAAGGCTTGCCAGCATGGAATCGATAATAGGGGCGGGTGTGTAATATATGCCTTCGCGGTTCCGGTAAGACGGGCTCAGGGTGTTTTCATAAGCCTGAGACAGTGCTTCGGATTTGATGAGTTTTTCTTGTGAGTGCGGCGGGGTTCCAGCTTGATATAACTTATTGGCGCGTTGGATCAAGCGCGAGGTGCCTGCGATATTTCTTGTAAAGAAAAGAAGCGATTTCGCTGTTATTAATCCGGTTTTCGTACGGGTTAATTCACCGGCTTTTACCCAATTTTTAATCGAAGCCTCCGACACATTGAGTCGCTTTGCGGCGTCTTTTGTCGATAAATCAGAAAGAAGATGGCTGGGTTTTAAAGGCTCTTTCTCCATGGGTGTGACTTTCGCCCGTCATTATTGTTGAATTATGGTGCTTGACCCATAAGGCAAATATTCGTTTATAGGAAACACGTTTTTATAGTTTTGTAAAATCTAGTCCTATTGAGGATTTGGGGGATATATGGAATTGTCTGTAAATGGACAGGGTTACACACTTGATGTTGAAGACGACATGCCGCTCCTCTGGGTTTTACGAGACGAATTAAAGATTAAAGGCCCGAAATATGGATGTGGTATCGCGCAATGCGGCGCGTGTACGGTGCATGTGGACGGTATGGCTGTGCGGTCTTGTTCAATACGGGTAAAGTCTGTGAAAGGGGCGCAGATTACCACAATTGAAGGGCTTGGCTCGCCGAAGGCTTTACACGCTGTGCAGGCCGCGTGGATTGAAAAACAAGTGGCGCAATGCGGCTATTGCCAAGCGGGTCACATCATGGCGGCCAGTGCATTCCTTGATATGAATCCAGACCCGACAGACGCAGATATTGATCAAGCGCTTTCGGCAAACCTCTGTCGGTGCGGTACTTATCCGCGCATTCGCGCCGCGGTTCATCTCGCAGCGTCTAAATTACGGGAAGGATAAAGCGCGTGGCTTCTGTAAAAACGATTGCAAGGCGCAGCTTTCTGATTGGATCCTCTGCCATTGCTGGCGGTGTCGCATTCGGGGTCTATAGCTATAAAAAACCTTTGCCAAATCCGCTTGAGACGGGCTTGCAAGCTGGCGAGGCGGCGCTTACGCCTTTTGTCAAAATTGATAAAAACGGTGTGACCTTGATAACACCTAGGGCGGATAAAGGGCAGGGGGCTTATTCGATCCAAGCGTATCTTTTGGCAGAAGAGTTGGATGTTGATCCGACCCAAGTTCGCCTGTCGCCGGGTGTGCCGAGCCCGACCTATTATAACAGTACGGTTATGAATGAAGGCATGCCGGGCATGGGGCATGTCATCGGGCGCCTTATGGGTTTGCAAATTACAGGCGGGTCATCAACCGTGCCTGATATGTATGAACGTTTACGCCGTGCAGGTGCCGTTGCGCGGGAAACACTAAAACGCACAGCGGCCAAAGAATTTAACGTATCCATAGCCGATCTAACGACAGAAGATAGCCACGTTATTCTTCCAGATGCGCGTCGCATCCCCTATACGGCACTGGCTTCGAAAGCGGCGAAAGTCAAACCTGCGGAAGCGAGTGTTCTACGCGATCCAAAGACGTGGCGCTATCTGGGTAAAGACATTTTACGAACCGATATTGTGGCTAAATCAACGGGTCGCCAAGTTTACGGAATCGATCTTGAATTTGACAATATGTTTTATGCCACCGTTCGGGCCAATCCCGGTATTGGCGGCGGTGTGAAATCTTATGACGCGCAGGCCGCAAGGGATATGCGCGGCGTTCTTGATATTCTGCCCGTAAAGAACGGTATTGCTGTTGTTGCGGATAATACGTGGCGTGCGTTTAAAGCGGCTGAGGCGATAAATATTGAGTGGGGCGTCCCGCCTTATCCTATAAACTCCGATGCAATTTGGTCGGAAATGTATGCGCATATCGCGCCAGAATTTCAAAATATACAACGCCTGAATGCGGGGGATGTTTCGACCATAGACGGCGTAAACAAAGCGGATTCACTTGCGGTTGAATATCGCACGCCCTTTCTTGCCCATGCTCCGATGGAACCGATGAATGCGGTGGTGATGATCCAAGATAAACGGTGTGATATATGGACAGGGACGCAAATTCCGCGCTTTGTTCAAAGTCATGTGGCAAAGCAAACGGGTCTCAAAAACAAAGATGTCCACATTCATGTGCAGGCTATGGGGGGCTCCTTTGGTCGTCGCTTGGAATTAACATATGTTCTACAAGCGGTTGAGATCGCGCAATCTATGCCAAATGTACCCGTTAAACTGATATGGTCTCGCGAAGAAGATATGACCCATGATTACCCGCGTCCCGCCACGATTGCCAAAGGGCGCGGCGCGGTCAAGGACGGGAAAATCACCCATTTTGATTTGGGGATTGTCGGCGCTTCTCTAACGCATTCGGGGATGAGCCGTTTGGCCTCGCCTTTGCCCGGACCCGATCCGACACTCACAACTGGGGCAGATGATCAACCTTACGCGATTGAAAATTACCGCGTTACGGGCTACCGCGCCCCTGAAAATGTCCCGATCAGTTCTTGGCGTTCCGTTGGTGCTTCGCAAAACGGGTTCTACCATGAATGCTTATTTGATGAATTGGTGGCCCTTGCAGGTGCGGATCCGCTTGAAGAGCGTTTGCGTCTCTGCACAGATGCCGTTACGCGAAAAATATTAGAAAAAGCGGGAGAGGTTACGAATTGGTCGAGCCGTACGCTTGGCCCCAATCGGGGGCGTGGCTTGGCGCTTACCCAATCCTTTGGCGTCTCTGTCGCTCAAATTATTGACATAACCCAAACCATGCAAGGGATTAAAATTGATAAAGTTCATATCATTACCGATGTCGGTCGTATTTTAGATCCTGTCAATCTGGAGGCCCAACTTACGGGCGGGGCGATTTGGGGGTTAGGGCATGCGATTAATTGCGAGTTGACCTATGAGAACTACGCGGCTCAACAAACCAATTACCATGAACATGCAGGGATGCGACTTTATCAAACGCCTGAAATAGAGGTTACGGTTTTGGAAAACAGTCCGCATATTTTAGGGGCCGGTGAACCGGCTGTGCCACCTGCGGCGCCCGCACTGGCCAATGCGATCTTTGCCGCTACGGGCCAAAGACTGCGTGAAATGCCGTTTCAGAAATATATAGATTTCGTCTAGGGGGAAGCATGAAGCCCGTATTTATGACCCGAAAAATATTGGTCAATCGTATTGATTTTTTGATGCGTGTGATGGTCTTGTGTCTGCTTGTCTTTTTTATGCCGTCCCGTGCAGAGGGTGCGCCCCAAGATTCGTCTCAAAACATTACGAAAATTGCTCAAGCGCCGTCTTTAGACGCTTTGCCGTCAGATGATATAACGCGGAACGCTTTAACTGAATGGGATAAGCTTTATTCTGTTTTCTCACATCCTCGCTGTGCGTCTTGTCATGTTGGAGACGATAATCGCCCGCGTTGGATGGGGACGGATTATGGTCTGGACCCCGGTGAGGCCCAGTTTCACGGCATGAATGTCAATGGCGGTATGAGCCGTATTGGCGCAGAAACTTTGCCCTGTATGACCTGTCACCAAGAAGAAAATTCGGACATATTAAACGGCCCGCCCGGCGCGCATGTTTGGGCTTTGGCCCCTGTTGAAATGGAGTGGTTTGACAAAAGCTCAGCCTATATTTGCGCTCAAATTAAAGATCCTGCGCGCAATGGGGGACGAAGTTTGGAGGCCGTTTCAGACCATATCAATAATGATGATCTTGTGCATTGGGGCTGGTCGCCGGGCCCAGGCCGTACGCCCGCGCCTTTTGGGCGTAAAGAAACCGTTGATATTTTCAACGCATGGATCGCTCAAGGCGCGCCGTGCCCTGACGGTTCGTAGGACGCATTATGTATTTTGGAACCTATAGAATGGCTGGATTGTTTATGAGCCTGAGCGCGGCTTTACATCTTTCGACCTTTGTCGTGGCAGGTTTTACCCCCAATGCTATGGTTTTTGCTATGATTGGTGTCGTGTACGCATTTCTAGCTTGGGGTGTCATTCATGCCTTGCGTTGGGTGTCGTATCTGGTGTTTTTGATTGTAATTTTTGCGATAAGTGTAGCGATCGCGGCTTTAGGGTCTACAGCGATTCCCAATTTTTGGTTGGTCTTGATTATCTTTGCAGAAGGGATGACGGCTCTCAATCTATTTGTCAGACTGTGGCGAGAGGCTGGTTGGATTAGACATTAAATAATCGAGGCGGCTCTAATTCTCAACAGACCCTAAGTTCAACTTCGTATCAATTAAAGTGTGACTAAAACTGTACTGCGTTCGTTTGAATACAAATCTGCGATTAAATCCGCGTGTTATGCCGACAGACTTTTAAGAGCATTCGGGTGTTGAAATCCGCCTTAATGCAAAATGACTTAACACACTTATTTAGACCTTTTTGGATATATTAAAGGCTTTATAAGGGGTTTTTTAACTTAGCCCGTTTATCACATCCTGATGTTGTGCTGGGTACATATGATTACATGCATGCAGGTCGGTTTGGTTTTCAACCCCTTCTTCGTGGGGGGTATAAAATTGCCCTCGACTCAATTTAGCATGGCCTAAGACACCATGCTGTATAATGTCTTTAAAGTGTTAATATCGGTACGGGCCAAACTCTTTTTTGGGTTTTACGCCATGTCGATGGTCATTGCTTTTTTAGGCGCCTATGCGTTTGTTTCAATTTCAAACACCGGGGACGTCGTCAAAGCGACTTATGATCGTCCTTTAATGGCGATTAATTTTGCGCGTTCAGCCAATCAAATCTTTAGTGAAATTGAAATGAAAGTGTTGCAGACGCGTCTCGTTCCGAAATCAAATCGTGAGGCGAGCTATGCTGAGATTTACCATCTAATTGATGAATTTAAATCTGATGTTCAAGTGGCCCGGCAAAGATCGATTGCACCGAATGCAGATAAATATTTCGATGGAATTGAAAATCTAACGGATCGCTGGACGGGCCTTATTTTCAAGTTCGAAGATGAAGCCATTGCCGTGCAAGAATCTGACGAACTTGCTCAAGCGATACAAGAAAAGTTGGATATCGTTGTAGAGCTTCAGACCAATGAAAGCTTTCGCGCGCGTGAGGCGTCACTGGACAAAATATCCAAGGTCAAACGTTACAGCGTTATGGCCGGTGTCTTTGCGTTTTTTCTAACGATCCTTATTTCTAGCTGGGTGGCAGTGACCATTATTAACCCGCTCAAAGCTGCGGCTGCGGCGGCTCGAAAAATTTCATCGGGTCAACTTGATGTCGTTATTCCAAGCGGCGGAGATGATGAGACCGGCGCACTATTAAAGACGATGTCGCATATGCAAGACAATATTCGCGAACGTATGTCGGCAGAACAAAATTTACGTTCAGTCGCACAAACGCGCCTTGCAGAGTCTCTGGAAAACTCCAAAGATGCTATCTTACTCGCCGATCAAGATGGTCGCATAATTGTTACCAATAATATGGTCAGTGAGTTGTTTCCAGCCTTGAAAGCCATCGATTTGAGTGGTCGAATTTATACAGATTTTTTTGAAAAATACGGTTTGCCTAAAAATGATCGATGTCGCTATTTCCACAAAGATCGTGAGATAAAGTTCGAGGATGGCCGTTGGGCGCGGGTGAATGCGTCTGACACGAAAGAGAATGGTCGTTTGATTATTTGGACGGATATTACGCAAGCCAAAGAACGCAATGAGCGTTTGCTTGTTGCGAAAGAACAAGCGGAAGCGGCGGATAAAGCCAAATCTCTTTTTCTCGCCGCCATGAGCCATGAGCTCCGAACCCCCTTGAATGCGGTTATTGGGTTTTCTGATATAATACAGTCTGAATCCTTGGGGAAGCTTGGGAATCCACGCTATGTTGAAATGGCAAAATTGATTTCGCAAAGCGGTGAACATTTGCTCAATATCGTCAAAGATGTTCTGAGTATTGCAAATGGAGAAGACGGTCACGATGCCTCAGAAGGTAAGCAAGCCGTCAATGTCACAGAGCTTTTAGTGAAATGCCTCGAATCAACCAAAGCGGATATAGAGGCGCAAGGGATGAAGTTGATTTATGATCCGCTTCCGCCTAGTGCTTTTATCCTAGGCGACCCTAAAGGATTAAAGCAAATTTTTGCCAATATTCTTTCGAATTCGATTAAATTTAACAAAGAGAATGGGATTATCAAAATCAATGTCTCTTTTGGACGCAAGAATGCTGTGCGGATTGATATTATCGATAATGGTATTGGTATTCCCGAAGCGGATATTGACCGTATCCAAGACCCATTTGTACAAGTGGATAATGGCTTTACGCGTCAATATGACGGTGCAGGCCTTGGCTTGTCCGTCGCAAAACAGTTAATGACAATCCATAGTGGCCATTTGTCTATTCGCTCTAAGGTCAATAAAGGCACATGTGTCAGTCTGATATTCCCGACATTGACGGCGGCGCAAACGGTTTCGGATAAGATAGCAGCGTAGTTCACATTTAGAGGCGACTTATGGCAAAGAGTTCATTATTTATAAAAAGCGTTTGTGTCAGTGCTGTCTTCTTTCCACTGGGTCTATTTGCGAGTGCGCAAGCGGGAAGTGAACCTGTTATTTCTCAAAAAAACCGCACTTATGCCCCTGGCGCTGTGACACTCAAGCCAGGCGAAAGCCTAAAGATCATTAATGACGATATATTTCTACACCATGCTTTTGTGAAATCTGACAAAATGCAGTTTGATTCAGGCTCGATGGAAGAGGGCGATTCGGTTCGGTTGACTTTCGAAAAATCCGGTGAGTATCAAGTTCTTTGTGCGATACACCCTAAAATGAAACTGAATGTCAGTGTTAAAGAATAACCGTATTTGGTTTTGTTTTAACAGGCATGTATTTAATGACATGCCTTATTGATAAAACCATCTTTTAATATTTTTCCATGGGGCTGTATGTACGGCGTACCGTTAAAGACACTCTGTTTTAATCTGTCTTCTTTGAATTACAGCGTGCTATCTTGTTAGAACCGCGCTAAGTTGGGCTATGCAGTATTTTCAAACGTTTTCTCGTCAGTTTCAAAAGCTAGGGGTCTCAACTGTGCTACTGTCCGCTTTATTGATGGGCGCGTGTACAGAGACGACAACGCCCGTTGAAGGGCTCTTTAAACGTTTATGTGGCCAATCTTACGAGGGTACGGTTATAAGCCAAGACCCGCAAGATGCCAATTGGCGCGGTAAAGCCTTGGTCTTAGGGCCAGTCGATTGCAGGGTTGAGAATTTTTTTCTTATGCCGCTTGCGGTTGGTGAAAATAAAACGCGGACATGGGTTTTAACAAGAATTCAGTCCGGCATTGAGACAAAGAAACGTCCCAAACCTTTCAAAGGGCGTAATACTGAGGAAAATTCAGGTAAAGGCGAGCTATGGGAGCTTCGTCATCATCATTATTTGTCAAATGGCATGATCGATCCTGTGTCAGATTACGGGGGGCGCATGCTTGTTGAGGCCCAACGCATAACGAGTTTGAACGCGGACGCGTCTGAAACGGCTGTCACTTGGAAATTGGATTTCCCTGCCGATCTGCTAACGAGAGAAATCTTCACGGCCAATGGTTTGCAGGTTTCGAACACGAATGTTTGGAGTTTGATTCTTAAACCGGATCAAAGTCTGACCTATCAATTACGCCGCAAGGGTCGAGATTTTCGTGCTGAGTTTGATTTAGCCAATCCCCTGAGGGGTAACAATAAGTTTTAAAAACCAAAATGAGTTGGTGCGTTCAAACGCACGTGTCTTATGATTTCCCTTTTTAGGGTTGATCAGATCTCTGTGGGTTTTCAAGAAAGTACGGGGGCCACTTAAAGCCCCTTTCATTGGCGCACTCTATTTAAATTTATAAAGTGATAGATTGTATCTATATGGCTCAAAGGGTAAATCTATTGGGCTTTCGCCTTTTCGCCCTGTATGTGTAGTGCAATGTAATTGTAAACCTAATGGAGAGAATATGACTTCTGAGAGCAAATGCCCAATGTCAGGTGGTAGAAATAATGACGCTGTATTTTGGGATATGTCGAACCATCTCTGGTGGCCAGATCAGTTAAATATCAAAATGTTGCACCAAAACCCGCTTGCGGGGAATCCAATGGATGATGATTTTGATTATGCGTCTGCATTTGCCGCGATTGATCTCGATGAACTTCAAAAAGATCTCGAAGACGTAATGACAACGTCCCAAGACTGGTGGCCTGCAGATTATGGTCATTACGGGCCGTTCTTTATTCGTATGACATGGCACGCGGCGGGAACGTACAGAATTTATGACGGTCGCGGCGGGGCGTCGCGTGGCTCGCAACGATTTGCGCCGCTCAATAGCTGGCCAGATAATGGTAATCTGGATAAGGCGCGGCGCTTGCTCTGGCCTGTGAAACAAAAATATGGTCGCGCACTGTCTTGGGCTGACCTCCTTGTCTTTGCAGGGAATGCGGCGATCGAATCTATGGGCCTTAAAACGCAAGGCTTTTCGGGGGGGCGTGAAGATATTTGGGAACCCGATCAAGACATTTATTGGGGGCCAGAAACAGATTGGCTCGGCGATGAGCGCTATAGTGGTGAACGCGACCTCGCAAACCCGCTCGCAGCGGTTCAGATGGGGTTGATTTATGTCAATCCAGAAGGCCCAAATGGTAAACCCGATCCGCTTGCCTCTGCCCGTGACATTCGCGAAACCTTTGCACGTATGGCGATGAATGACGAAGAAACGGTCGCTTTGGCCGCAGGCGGTCATACATTTGGTAAAGCGCACGGCGCGTCTAACCCGGATGACTATGTCGGCGCAGAACCAGAAGGGGCGTCTATGTCTGAACAAGGCATGGGTTGGAAGCAAACCTTCGGAACGGGCAAAGCGGCGGATATGACGACTTCAGGCATTGAGGGTGCATGGACGGCAAATCCGACACAGTGGGATAATGGCTATTTTGACGTGCTTTTAGGGTATGAATGGGAGCTTACAAAAAGCCCTGCGGGTGCGCAACAATGGACGCCTGTCAAAGATTCGGGCGCGCCTATGGCCCCGAACGCTTCTGATAGTTCCAAGTCAGAGCCACTTATGATGACGACAGCCGATATGGCGATGAAGATGGATCCTGAATACGCAAAAATTTCAAAGCGTTTCCATGAAAATCCAGATCAATTTGCCGATGCTTTCGCGCGCGCTTGGTTTAAGCTTTTACACCGGGATATGGGGCCGTCCACGCGCTATATCGGGTCAAAAGCGCCAAAAGAAGTGATGATTTGGCAAGACCCCGTACCCGCTCTGGATCATAAGGTCGTAAGCGCCTCTGAAATCGTGGATTTGAAAAAAGCGATTTTGGCAACAGGCCTGTCTGTATCAGAACTTGTTTCAACGGCATGGGCATCAGCGTCTAGCTTTCGGGGCTCAGACCGCCGCGGCGGTGCTAATGGCGCCCGCATTCGTTTGGCACCGCAAAAAGACTGGGACGTCAATAACCCTAAACAGCTTGCGAAGGTTCTCAGCGCACTTGAAGGGGTTCAGAAAAGCTTTAGCGGAACCGTGTCTATGGCGGATTTGATTGTCCTTGGCGGGTGTGCCGCGATTGAAAAAGCGGCGAAAGACGGCGGCCATGCTATCAGTGTTCCGTTCACTCCGGGTCGTATGGATGCGACGCAAGAGATGACAGATGTTGAGTCCTTTGCTGTGCTAGAGCCAAAATCAGATGGTTTCCGCAATTACCTTGGTAAAGCGGACGCAACGAAAGCCGAGCATCAGCTGGTTGATCGTGCGCAACTTTTGACTTTGACAGCCCCTGAAATGACAGTTCTCGTTGGCGGTTTGCGTGTCTTGGGTGCGAATGCTGGTGGTGAAACGCACGGCGTCTTCACAGATAAGCTTGGTGTATTGTCGAATGACTTCTTTACGAATCTTCTGTCTATGGAAACCGAATGGAGCGCAACGTCAGATGTGGAAACACATTTCGAAGGCCGTACACGCGGTTCAGATACGGTAACATGGACGGGGACACGGACAGACCTTGTGTTTGGTTCAAACTCTGTACTGCGCGCAATTGCTGAAGTTTACGCGTGTGCCGATTCGGATGAAAAATTCATCTCGGATTTTGTAAAAGCATGGGACAAGGTGATGAATCTTGACCGTTTTGATCTGGATCAAAGTCACGCTAAAACTGCGTAAATGCTCAATATTAACTTTTAAGGCTTCTTATTAGCCTTTCAAGGGCGTCACAGATTGACTGTGGCGCTTTTTTTGTCTCGACCTTTTCGTTTCTGATTATTACACTGCTCTAATAAAATTTAGGGTAAATATAATGTCAGAAGAGAATAAGACTGAAAAAGAGGCAGATGCTCAAAAAGGGTTTCTAAGCTGGGTGGAACGAACGGGCAATAAACTGCCTGACCCCGTATTCATTTTCTTCTATCTGATTGGGTTTTTGGTTTTGGTGTCAATGGCGGCAAGTTTTATGGGCCTGTCTGCGAACCATCCTGTTAAAACAAATCCTGACGGCACGCCTTTTGTCCTAAAGGCCGCGAGCCTTTTATCTGCGGAGAATATTCAACGGCTTTGGGTTCAAATGCCAAAGACGTTTACACATTTTCATCCGCTCGGCTATGTGTTGGTGGTCATGCTTGGCGCGGGTGTGGCGGAACGTTCAGGTTTTTTTGCGAGCGGCATGAAAGCTGCGGTGAGTAAAACACCCGTTTTTTTACTCACCCCTGTCGTGGCCCTTGTCGCTATGCTTGGCAATCATGCGGCCGATGCGGGTTATGTTGTTCTTATTCCGCTAGCGGGGATATTATTTGCAGCCGCTGGGCGTCACCCGCTCGCGGGTATCGCTGCCGCATTTGCAGGCGTATCGGGTGGGTTCTCGGCTAATATTTCACCGGGGCAACTCGATGCGCTTCTTTTTGGGATTACCGAAGAAGCGGTCAATGTCAGCGGGCTTGACCCCAGTTGGACGATGAATATTGCGGGGAATTGGTATTTCATCGCGGTGATGACTTTTGTTTATCTCCCGTTGATTTGGTATGTGACGGATAGAGTTATCGAGCCCCGCTTGAACAAAACATTAGGCGCATGGAAAGATAGCGACGGGGAACTCACGGCTCAATTTCAAAATGATGACGCGGCGAAAGGCTTAGAGCCAGCGCAAGTTAAAGGCCTGAAAGCCGCTGGACTTGCGGCACTCGGCGTGATCGGTCTTTGGGTCTTAATGACTTTTGCGCCCGGTACGCCTTTAATTGATGAAGGTGCTTGTGCGGCGGGTACAATTGAATCAGGGGAATGTTCAATCCATACGACTTTGCGTCCGCTTTACACCTCGCTTGTCGGCGGATTTATGGCGCTGTTTCTGGCATGTGGTTGGGCCTATGGAAAGGTTTCAGGCACGATCAAAGATCACCGCGATCTTGTTGAGATGATGAGCGGGGCCATGCGGGATATGGGCTATTATCTTGTTTTGTCTTTTGCCGCCGCGCATTTTGTCGCCATGTTTGGTTGGTCAAATCTTGGGCTTATCTCAGCTGTACACGGCGCGAATGGGATTCAAGCAACGGGTCTGCCTCTGCCGCTTGTTTTGGCACTCATGGTTTTGTTGACAGGTGTATTGAATTTATTCGTGGGTTCTGCCAGCGCGAAATGGGCTTTGCTCGCCCCGATTTTAGTCCCGATGTTGATGTTACTCGGCTTTAGTCCCGAGGCAGCAACAGCGGCTTACCGCGTGGGTGACGGCGCGACCAATATCATAACGCCATTAATGGTTTATTTCCCATTGATCTTGGTTTTTGCTCAACGTTGGAAAAAGGATTTTGGCCTTGGCAGTTTGACTGCGCTTATGTTGCCTTATTCAATTTGGATGTTGATCGTTGGACTGATCTTGGTCATCGTTTGGGTTATCCTAGGTGTTCCGCTTGGCCCGAATGCGCCGATTGGCTATGTGCTTCCGACATAGTGTCCATTATTGACACCAAGGTTTCGGGCGCTTCCAATCGCGAGATCAATAAAGCGCCTTTTGAAATCCTGATTGTAACGCCGCCGGGCTTAGAGACTGTCTTATTGTCGGAAGTTCAAAATAATGGGTTCAAATTGCCAAAAATCATACGCGGCGGTGTCACCATTCAGGGGGGCTGGCCCGATGTTTGGCGCGCGAATTTAACGCTACGCGGCGCGTCCAAAGTTCTTGTGAGAATAGGCGGTTTCCGTGCGTTTCATTTGGCTCAACTTGATAAGCGTGCGCGTAAATTCCCATGGCACGAAATATTGACTCGGGGATACTCGGTAAAAGTCGATGTGAATACAAATCGTAAAAGCAAAATCTACCATGCAGGGGCGGCGATAGAGCGTCTTGAGCGCGCGATACATGAAACATTCGGTGCCGAGATTGCCGAGACACTCGAAAGTGCCGATATTATTTTCAAAGTCCGTATCGATGATAATAATGTTATGATCTCGGTCGATAGCTCTGGGGCAGGTTTACATAAGCGCGGGTTTAAGCAGGCTATGGGCAAAGCGCCCATGCGCGAAACTATGGCGGCTCTGTTTTTGCAGGCTTGTGGGTATACAGGCGATGAGCCTGTAGTGGATCCGATGTGTGGCTCTGGCACATTTTTAATTGAAGCTGCAGAAATCGCGCAAAACTTAATGGCAGGACGCGGACGGTCATTTGCTTTTGAACGGTTTAAAACTTATGATCCGGTGAGAGTTGACGCGCTCAAAGCCGAGTGGCCGATACGAAAAACAGAGCATAGGTTTTACGGTTTTGATCGCAATGTGAATGTCATTGATTATGCCAATCAAAATGCAGAGCGCGCTTGTGTTTCAAATGTGTGTCAATTTTTGCCAACGCCGATTGAAACGCTAAAACGCCCTGAGGGCGCGGTCAAGGCCATGAAAAACACAGGGGAAAATCGTCTCGATAATAGTTTGGGCAATAGCGCAAAGGCAATCGGGGCAGGCTGCGGGCTTGTGATTGTTAATCCGCCCTACGGGGCGCGTATTGGGAAAAAGAAGGATTTATTCGGACTCTATAGTCGCTTCGGAGCGGTTATGCGAGACCAGTTCTCAGGCTGGCGGGTTGGACTTATCACGTCTGACATAAATCTGGCCCATGCCACTCAATTGCCTTGGAAGCCCATGTCGGAACCGATCGCCCATGGCGGTTTAAAGGTTCGTCTGTTTCAAACTGACATTTTGAAATAAGGGCTTTATCGTCATGGTTGAAAAGAACAAGCCCAAGGCACAGTTTTTACTAGCACAGACGAAAAGACGCGGTAATAAACATATATGGTAAACAGTCTTACACATTTAATGGTTGGGGATATTGGCGGTACGAATGTGCGATTTGGCATGGCTCGCCAAGACGCACAAGGCGTGTGGACAATAGAGCATTTTGCAAAATATCCAGGGGCGGATTACGGACGGCTTGAAGATGCGATTTTGAATTATGTTCAAACATATAATGTTACGCCTAAACATATGTCGCTCGCAATTGCAGGGCCGATTGTAGACGGGACTGTTACTTTAACCAATAGAGCTTGGAGTGTGTCGGAAGCGGGATTAAAACAAGCCTTTAATCTTGAGAGTGCTCTTTTTTTTAATGACTTTGCCGCTATGGCCCGTTCTGTGCCCGAGCTGTCAGAGACTGACTTTAAGTCTGTGCAGTCTGGGCAGGCTTATGAACGTGAACCTGTTCTTGTTGCGGGTCCCGGGACAGGCTTTGGGGTCGCTTATCTTTTGCCGAGTGAGTCCGTAGGCCAAAAACAATGGCGCGTGGTTAGCACAGAGGGGGGACACATTGCCTATGTCCCGCGCACACCGGAAGAATTGGTCGTTCGTGATATTCTCGCCCGAGATTACGGTTATGTGTCTTTAGAATTGGTGAGTTCGGGTTCAGGTCTTGGAAAAGTACACGAAGCCGTTTGTGAACGGCATAAGGTTGGCTATAAATCTTTAAGCCCTGACCATATTCGGGAAAAGGCTGGGCAAGGTGATACTATTTGTCTTGAAGTCTGCAAAATACGCTCACATGCGGTAATGGGGGCGCTTGGTGATCTCGCACTGGCTGGCGGTGCGCGCGGCGGTATTGTTCTCGCGGGCGGTGTGAGCGAACGTATGATTGACTTTTTAATGGCACCCGATGCGTTAACCGTTTTTTTAAATCGCGGGGCGCGATCCGATTATATGCGCCATATTCCCATTCGCCTTATGGAAAATTCAGAAGCGCCTTTAATTGGGGCGGCGGCTTTATATGCTAGGGCATTGCAGACCCCATAAGAGCTATGCGGGTTCAGAGATAGAATACAGCCTATAATTTTTGTAAGTAAGCGCTTACTATTTCATAATTTCTTTTGCGACATCTTCAAAAACTGCGCCAATCGTATCAAATTTTTCTGCTAAAGGGGAGCTATCGCGCCACATTAAGGCAATTTCTCTTTGTGCTTTGGCATGCTGAATAGGGCGAACAATTAAGAGCGGATCGCGCTTGGCTTCCGATATGGCGTATAAACTGGGTAGCACGGCAATGCTCTCACCCATGGAAGCCATTTGACGAATGGCATCAAGCGAGGTGCCTTCATATGTGCCGCTTGTACTCGCACCAGCAATACTCGCAAGGTTTTTAACGACAATGGCAAATTTATGCCCATGCCCCAGCGTTAAAAACTCGCGGCCTTTGAGCGCTTTCATGTGGACAGGCCCTGTTTCAAGCGCGAGGGGGTCATCGGGCGCAACGCAAATATAAATATTTTCCTGTACAATCGAATGAGACTTCGTACCAGGATGGTCTTCTGGTGTTGAAATAATGACGTCAAAACGACCGTCTGATAAATGTTCCTCAAGATCAACTGTGCGCTCCTCGTGAACGGTTAAGCGCAAGGCGGGATATTCTTGGTGTAATCGGCGGGTTGCGCGGGGCAAAAGATACGGGCCGACTGTTGGTAAAACGCCAAGGCGCACGCGGCCAGCAAGCGTTCCTTTGGCTTCACTTGCCAGTACTTTTAAATCTTCCACTTGGCGTAAAATATGTCGGGCGCGCCGAACGGCTTCTACGCCGAGCGGCGTTAATACTGCGCCTAAACGTCCGCGTTCAACAAGGGCAGCGCCGAGCTGGGCTTCCATATCTTTAATTTGCATAGACAGGCTCGGTTGGCTGACAAAGGTACGCTTGGCGGCCTCACTCATGGTTCCCGTTTCGGCTATGGCAACAAGATATTGTAACTGACGTAGACTCGGTTTCATGGCAACTCTGATATAATTAAAAGCTATGACGTCGATAGTATCTTTATATTTTAATTATGCAATAAAATTTTCTATAGAGAGAGTGCGTTAACAAAAGGAGAAAAAAATGTTTCGCGTTACTCAAAGTCAAAATGTGCCACAGAAGCTTACAAATTTCTTGAGCCGTGAATTTCTAAACCGCGGTTTCCAAGCACCGCAGCCAGCCTATATTCAAAATACTCTCTCAAATGAGCGATCAGAAGATAATGAGGCTTCAACGAGTGCAATTATGCGCCGTCGCCGGGCCAGACGATTGGCTATGCAGTCGGGTTCAACGCCCCGCTCGACTTGGTTCTAGGGCGCAACCCGATCCAAATTTCGACTTGATCGTTAAGTCTCGTTGAATTTAACGCACGTAACATTTTAAGAGAAAGACCATTATGACAAAAGTGACCCAATTTTTTCAAAAAATGAAGGCCGAGCTAACACTGGTCTTTCTCATTCTAACCATTGGTATGACGGCAGAAATATGATGACAACACACACAATTGAAAAGCATTCAAAGAACGAAAAGATGGACATGGAAAATATTGGAAGCCATATTGAACGGCACATAGGCAATGCGGAAACGTATTTAAATGAACGTAATATAGAGGCTGCAATTGAAGAACTGACTGTCGCTGTAAAGCGTTTTAACGAAGATCATAATTTGGTTCACAAAACCATGAATGATGCAATCGCACGTCTGACAACAATGGGCGGGCGGGCCATGCCACCGCATCCTAAAGCATTGTCACTCATTAAATTGCGGATGACGTTGCCAACGTCTTAATACGTTAACCGATTTTAATTATATAATCTTTATCACTCTGGAACTCTGTCTATAGGGCAGGGTTCACTAATTTATGGAAACTCACATTAATGCCGCGTATTGTTAATAAAATTCAGGATTTTCTAAGACTTGAAACGTCTGCGGGCTTCGTGCTCATGTTCGTTGCCTTGTTTGCGTTGATCGCCAATAATTCACCGCTGTCGGGCCTGTATTCGGGCTTTTTATCGACGCCTGTTGAAATTCAATTTGGCAGTTTTGAAATCGCTAAACCGCTCTTACTTTGGATTAATGATGGCTTAATGGCGATCTTCTTTTTCCTTGTCGGGTTAGAAATCAAAAATGAGGTTTTCGAAGGCGAGCTTTCAAGTTTTGACAAAGCGGCCTTACCATTATTCGCAGCGCTTGGCGGTATTCTTGCACCTGCGGGGATATACGCCTTCCTGAATTGGACAGACCCGGTCGCGATACAGGGCTGGGCAATCCCAGCGGCAACGGATATTGCGTTTGCGCTCGGCGTCTTGGCACTTGTCGGTTCGCGTGTGCCAGTTTCTCTCAAGATATTATTGCTTGCGGTTGCAATTATTGATGATCTTGCAGCGATTATTATCATTGCCATTTTTTACACACAAGACCTCTCACTCGTTGCGCTTGGATGGGGCGGTGTTGGAACCATGGCCTTGTTTGCGCTCAATCGTATGGGCGTCATGCGCATCACGCCCTATGCGTTGATCGGAGTCTTCGTCTGGGCCTGTGTGTTAAAGTCAGGTGTTCATGCCACGCTTGCGGGTGTTGTAACCGCGCTTGCGATACCGCTGAAAGCCAAGAACCCACATGAAAGCTCACCTCTGCACCGCGCAGAACATGGTTTGCATGTATGGGTTGCGTTCCTTATATTGCCGCTTTTTGCCTTTGCTAATGCCGGTGTGTCGCTCAAAGGGATTAGCCTTGCAGATCTTTTAGCGCCGCTACCTCTCGGTATTGCGCTCGGCCTGTTTATAGGTAAGCAATTGGGTGTGTTCTCACTCGCATGGCTCGCTGTTAAGCTTGGCTTTGCCAAGTTACCAGAGGACACGAATTGGTGCCAAGTTTACGGGGTCGCCTGCCTAACCGGTGTCGGCTTTACGATGAGTCTCTTTATCGGAACGCTTGCCTTTGAAGGCGACGCAATGCTCAACTCTGTTCGTTTGGGTGTGTTAATGGGGTCAATTGCATCGGGTGTAATGGGATTTGTAATGCTCAGATATTTTTGTTCAAAAAATATTGAGAGTCACGTTGGACAAAAGTCCGACTCTAAAACACTCGATACGGATCCCGTGAAAGCCTAAGCATCGTTGCCCACAGGTATTCGAGTGGGCATAAAGGGTTAAGTAACATTGTGAAAAATTAGAGATTAAGTTAGGGTTTTATCTTTAATTTGCGCTCAAAAGCCTGAAGAGACCTATTATGAGCGATACGAATTCATTAAAAAAGAACCTGACCCTGTTTGATGTTTATGCCATGTCAACAGGGGCAATGTTCAGCTCGGGCTTGTTTCTTCTGCCAGGTATTGCGGCCTCCTACACAGGTAATTCTGTTTACCTCGCTTATTTTTTAGCTGGGTTTTTGATTTTACCTGCCATGTATTGCATGGCCGAATTGTCAACCGCTATGCCGAAAGCGGGCGGGACATATTATTTCCTCGACCGCGCCATGGGGCCGCTTATGGGAACCATTGGCGGATTAGGTTCATGGATTGCCGTCGTCTTTAAAAGTGCATTTGCGCTTGTTGGTATGGGCGCATATTTAGGGATTTACCTAGACTTACCCTTCACGATTACAGCGATATTACTAACGATAGCCTTTGGCGTCATCAATATATTTGGGGCTAAAGAAACGACTTTGCTTCAGCGGATTCTCGTCACGACTTTGGTTATTATTTTAATCGGCTTTTGCTTATTGGGATTTAAAGAGACTGGCTGGGTCGAAGCGTTCCGCCCTGAGGATGATCATGGCAAATTTTTTAAATCTGGCTTGATTGGGTTTGTCTCGACGATAGGCTTGGTCTTTGTCTCTTATGCGGGCCTGACTAAGGTTGCGAGTGTCGCAGAAGAAGTTCAAAATCCTGACCGTAATATACCGCTGGGCATGACATTGTCTCTGATTACGGCAACGATAATCTATACATTCGGTACGTTGATCTTAATTAAATTACTCGAACCTCAAGCCCTCTATGACAGTTTAACCCCTATTGCGGATGCGGGACGGGTCTTCCTCGGGCATTGGCCTTTTGGTATCGGCGTTTTTTTGATTGTCGTGGCCGCAATCGCCGCCTTTGCTTCAACAGGGAATGCAGGCATTATGTCGGCTTCGCGTTATCCCTATGCTATGGCTAAAGACAAACTTGTGCCAAACCGTCTCTCTGAAATCGGTAAACATGGTACGCCGACGACTTCTATCATTGTCACAGTCTTGGCCATGATTTCTGTGCTGGTCTTATTTGATGTTGCATCTGTGGCCAAGCTTGCATCTGCATTTCAACTTCTTCTTTTTGGTCTCATTTGTGTCGCGGTTATTGTGATGCGCGAATCCCGTATTGATAGCTATCAACCCGGATTTAAAGCGCCTTTCTACCCATGGTTACAGATTACGGGTATTCTGATCTCGTTTTGGCTCATTATTGAAATGGGAATTCTCGCCATTGCTTTTACAGGCATGGTCACGATTGGTTGTGTCTTGTGGTATCATTTTTACGGGTCAAAGCGGACAGAGCGCCGCGGCGCAATTTTCCACGTGCATGAGCGTTTGGGTCAGCAACGTTATGAAGGGCTAGAGCGCGAACTGATGACCATTATTCACGACCGTACACAAGCTGAGAACCTCTCTTATGAGGCTGTGATTGCACGCAGTGCTATGATGGATTTTCGCTATGGACACTATGATCTTGGGCAATTGCACAGCATTATGACAGAGCGTGCAGAAGCAGATTTTCAATTTGAATCCGATGTGATTGAAACCTGTTTTTCAAAAGATAAACTTCAATTACGACCCATTAATAACGGCGTTTATATTGCTTATCAGAGCGCGGATTCGGTGAAACAGCCCGAGCTTTTTGTCCTGCGTTTTGGGCCGCAAGCCAAGCTAGATGTTCTAAATTTGGAAAACGCTCACACATTGATGTTCCTATTAACTCCGAAAAAACCTGTAGGGCTTGATTTACGCCTCGCCGGGCATTTGGCCGAGGTCGTGCAAAGCGATCATTTTGAGACCCGTTGGTTGTCTGCAAACACAGATAAAGATATGAATGAAGTCCTCATGCGGGACGATCATTTCCTGCATGGGCCTGTTTCTTCATTCCCAGTATTGGCGTGTCAAGTCGGCAAAGCGATTTCAGAGGTCGAAATTGCGGATTCGTGTTTAATTGCATTAATCGAACGCAATGGTATGGTTATGGCGGCAACACCCGAGACGATCTTAAGTTCAGGGGACGGGGTCGCGATTATTGGCGAACCCGATGATTTGGTGAAACTTCAACGCATGAATAAAAAGTAGTCTGAATGTCACTCGATTTAGCGCTCTCGACACTCTTATCGCCGATTGTCCTGTTTTTTGTCTTAGGCCTTATTGCGGCGCTTTTACGGTCACAAATGACAGTGCCAGAGGCTTTCGCCAAGGGGCTCGCGCTTTATTTAATGATGGCGATTGGCCTTAAAGGCGGCGTTGAAATGTCAAAGGCCGTTTTGGGGCCTGATTTTATTTTCTTGGCCCTTATTGCTTTAATTCTGTCTTTCGGATTGCCTTTTCTGGCCTATCTTGCTTTGCGCTTGACCAGTGGTATGGACCGTATCAATGCTGCCGCAACGGCGGGGCATTACGGGTCCATATCAATCGTTACTTACGTTGCCGCGACGCAAGCCCTGCAATTGGCGGGGATTTCGACCTCTGGCTATATGGTAGCGATTGCCGCCGTCATGGAAGTTCCAGCGATTATGTCTGCGCTCATGCTTGCCCGCAAAGGTCTTAAAGAAAAAGGCGCGATTGGCGAGGGGGCAATAGGGTCTGAAAGAGGCGAGCTTGTGCGTGAAGTTATGCTCAATGCGTCCGTCGTTGTGCTTGTTGGCGCGCTCTTGATTGGGTGGATAACAGGTGAGGCTGGTATGGAGAAAATATCGCCTTTCTTTGTTGACCCATTTCAAGGGGTTTTATGCCTCTTCTTGCTGGATATGGGTTTGTCAGCTGGCCGCGGCCTGCGCCAAGGTTGGCGAGATTTAAATGTGGGGGCTCTTGGCTTTGGGGTTTATATGCCCCTAATCTCGGCTATGATTGCATGCGGTTTTTGTTACGTTTTGAACATTAGTGCTGGCAATGCGGCGCTCCTGATTACGCTTGCGGCTTCTGCGTCATATATTGCCGTACCTGCCGCCATGCGCTTAGCGCTTCCGCAGGCGCAACCATCAATTTATTTAACGCTGTCTTTGGGGGTAACATTTCCGTTTAATCTGACTCTGGGTATTCCGCTTTATATCTTGCTCGGTCAGTGGATTACGGGCTTATAGAAAGGGACGACAATGTTTGATAAAAAACGTTTGGAACTTATCATTGAAAAGCCTGCATTTAAACGCGCTTGTCGAATTTTGGAAGGCTGCGGGGTGACGGGCTATTCAGCCCTTCCGTGCATGGCAGGTTTTAGTCTTGGAGAGTCTGGAAATGGACGGCGCTGGCAGCGCGGAACAGATATTTCAGCCAGTGGCGATATGGTCTTGATTATTTCAATTATGGACGTTGCGCTCATAGACGCGGTCACGCAAAAACTTGAAGTCCTGATCGGTATGCATATTGGCGTTTTGAGCGTTTCCGATGTGCAGGTAATTCGCAAAGATAAATTTTAATGCAAAGTATAAATTTTTAAAAAAGCCAATAAATATAAATAAAATCTATAGATAGCATTCAATTATTATATTATTATGTTTTCAAAAACATGTTATTCAACTGTTCACAACAATAGAGGGTTCCTATGAAAACTAAATTACTTGCAATGGCATCATGCCTTATTTTAGTGTCTTGCTCATCTCCGACATCTGTAAAAGAAACAGGCAGTGTGACGGATGCTAATTCGGAAGCAACGGTTCAGGTCGCGGCTAAAACCGCTAATCTCTGTACAGATATGGGGCCGCAAACGCCGCGTGACATTTCAAGCTTAACCGGTTTGAACATGACGAAATTTAAAATGGCACCAGCGTCCACAGAGATGAACTTGTGTAATATTCATACACACACAAATGCCGAGCATAAAGGGCCAGGTTTTAGCGTCTTCGTCAATGACACTGCGTCTGGCGGCTATGCGTGTAATGATGCGAGTTCTCTGTCTGAAACTGAATTGATGGATCCCTATGAGGGTAAAGGCGCGTATAAAGGCGTCAAACCGGGCGATACAATCGAAGTCCATTGGGTGCATACATCTTGTGACATTCAACCAGGTGAAGGTTTAGGATCTTGTTTATCAGACACGTGTACAGATCCGCTTCTTCGCGTTGAAGCGCAAGTTTTCTTGGTCGTGAATGATCCCGTAAATGCCCTTGATTTCACAACAATGGATTATAAAGGCAAAGCTGCGAGTGGTTTTCACCAAGCGGGTATGATTCCGTCTGACACAGGTGCGCCTGTTGTATTTCGGGGTTCAACAACAGGGCCGAGCTATGATCAATCGACGTGCTCACCGCTAAGCGTAACTTGGAGTGTACGCCCAAATTGCGCGCGTGTTGATATTAGCTCGTTGCACCGCTGGGCGGAGCAAGGCAATGTTTTCAATGAAACAAAGTCACACGGCGTTCGCCAACTTGTAACGGCACAAGAGCTTTTATCTCCGATTGAATAAGTTTGTCTTCAAAGACGTGCTTATTAGACTTTAATTATTGGAAGCTCGGCCCTTAATTGTGCCGAGCTTTTTTATATAACCCAAGCGCAATAAGTCATGGTCTAAACAAAGAGAATAATCTAAGCGCAGATTGGCGCTTACCGCGTTACAAGATTGATAAATTCACACAGTCTTTCTCGGGTCTCCCTTGGATCAATAATATCTTCGATCATAAACTGCTCAGCCGTACGAAACGGGGATGTGACATTTTTAAGGCGCGCTTTAATCGCCTTTAGCGCAAGAACAGGGTCCTCGGATTTTACGAGCTCTGATTGATAGGCAACTTCTACCCCGCCTTCTATGGGCAATGACCCCCAATCCCCGGACGGCCATGCCAAGCGATATTGAAATTTTGAATGGTTTGACATTGCCGCCCCAGCAACGCCGTAAGCTTTGCGGATTATAACACTCGCCCACGGCATGGTGGAACGGTAAATACCATTCATAGCGTCTACACCGCACCGTATTGTGGCGGCCTTTTCAGCCTCAAGGCCAATCATAAACCCTGGATTATCGACAAGATTAATCACGGGGATCTGAAATTTTTCAGCGAGTTGGATAAAGCGCTTTGCTTTTTCGGCACTGTCCGCTGTCCATGAACCGCCCAGAAACATTGGGTCATTGGCCATGACCGCGACAGGCCAACCGTCAAAGCGAGCAAATGCCGTTATCACGCCGCGCCCCCAACCCCGTCCCATTTCGAAAACAGAGTCCAAATCCGCAAGGCTATTGATAATACGGCGCATATTATAGGCTTGTGTTTTGTCACGCGGCACGACCGAGAGTAAGGCCTCGTCCGAGCGCGAAACGGGATCTGTATTGGTGGTACGCGGTAGCGGCGCCCCGACATAATCGGGTAGGAATGACAGGAAATTTCGCGCCATACGAAAGGCATCGTCTTCGCTCTCGGCTGCGTCGTCAATCACGCCGTTTCGAGTATGGATTTCATATCCACCTAAAGCCTCTTTATCTAAATCGGCTTGCGCGGGTTCATGTCTACCATCTACATTAGGTCTCATTTTATGGTCAAGAGCTCCGACAATGGCAGGGCCCGCCGTAAAGATTTGAGAGAGGCCTTTGACCATGACCGAGTAATGACTGGCGACAACTCGCGCCGCGCCGAGGCCTGCGGTTGGGCCAAGGGCTAATCCAACGACCGGTACAGTGTCTAGGTTTTTTACGACATGTTCCCAACCCGGTACAAATGGCACATAGGTAAAACCCATGGCGTCAAGCATTTTTACCGAACCCCCGCCGCCCGTACCGTCAATCATACGAATAAGCGGGAGGCGTAGTTCATGTGCCATTTGTTCGGCCATGACAAATTTACGGTAAATGGCAGCGTCTGCTGCGCCGCCGCGCACGGTGAAATCATCGGCTGTTAGGGCTAAAGTGCGCCCATTGATACGTCCGCGTCCAAAAATAAAATTTGACGGGGAAACATGCTCCAGTGTGCCGTCTTTAGCATATGTGCCTTTGCCAGCAATTTTTCCAATTTCGCGAAAAGATTGATCGTCCAGAAGACTGTCTATTCGGGCCCGTGCATCCATTTTCCCGTGTGCGTGTTGACGGGCAACTTTTTCCGCTCCGCCCATTTTCTCAGAAAAAGCTTCGCGCCGTTTCAGTTCATCAAGCTCGGCTGTCCAATCAGAAGGCGGGTGTGTCATAAGCCGTTGTAGCGAAAGGAATATATGAGGGTCAAATCTAATTTTAAGCATCCATGCGGGCACTGGAACGGGGATAGGAATAAGGTAGGAATTGGCAAAAAAGGAATTGGCCGTAAAAGGAAATAAGATTGCGGTTAATATTACCGCCGTTTCATCGGTCCGTAGTGGTCTTGACGCGGCCTGATCGGGATAGGCCTGCACTTGATACTGATGTTATGGATAGAGCTGTTTTGGGTTCTAGACATTTACGGACAAGATTATATCTTGCTCAAAGACGAAACACAGCTTTTATGAGCAGGATGGGCGATTATGAAATATGTATTACTCGGTGCAACGGCGCTTTTATTAATGGCTTGTCATTCTGGAAATACAGTACCGACAGGGTCGAGCCTGTCTAAACCTTTGATTTCAGTTTCTGCGACCGGCGTAAGCGCCCAAGCCCCCGATACGGCCTCTGTCTCTGCGGGTGTTATCACACAAGGTAAGACCGCGGGCGCTGCGATGCAGGCGAACGCCAATCAAATGGAGGCGGTTTTTGAGCACTTAAAATCGGCAGGTATTCTGCCTAAAAATATTCAAACCTCGCAACTCTCCTTAAAGCCGCGCTATAATTACCAAAACCGTCAAGCGCCAACCCTTGAAGGGTATGAAGCCAGAAATACAGTGTCGGTTAAAACAGACAATATTGCAGCGGTGGGGCCGATGTTAGATGCGCTCGTCAAAGCGGGGGTCAATAATATTTATGGTGTGCAGTTCTCTGTTAAAGACAGTGAAGCCGCTGAAGCGACGGCCCGCGAAGAGGCGATTAAAATCGCTAAGGCTAAGGCAGAGTCTATGGCAGAGGCAGCGGGTGTGAAGCTTGGTAAATTACAGTCTTTAAGTGAAGGCGGTGGCGGTTACACGCCGCAACCCATGCCAATGGCGCGCATGTCAATGGCGATGGATAGTGTGGCAGAGACACAAATATCAGCCGGAGAGCACTCCGTGCGGATTGTTGTCAATATGACTTATGCCATAAAAGAATGAACGCTATTAAAGGAAACAGGGTTGGCCTATAATGTCCCAACCGACATCCTTTCGAATGACATCTTTAATGCGTGCGGTCTTGCCTAACCTGCGTTCTGTTTTCAGAAAGCTCTATGTTTCGTTTGGCGTATAGACGTTATTTTCGGCGTCAAGCATAACGACATTTGGGGTGAAATCACGCGCTTTCTTGGCCTTCATCTGGCCGTAAGTAATAATTATGATGCGGTCGCCAATCTGAACGCGCCGCGCTGCCGCGCCGTTTAAGCCAAAGGTTTTAGAGCCTCTAGGGGCTTTAATTGCATAAGTCGTAAACCGTTCACCATTATTGATATTGAGGATGTCAACTTGCTCATTGGGTAGAATGCCGGATAGCTCCAGTAAGTCCTGATCAATTGAAATTGACCCCTCATAGTGTAAATCAGCCTGCGTCACCGTTGCGCGGTGAATTTTAGCTTTCATCATTGTGAGCAACATACGGTCTCCTTTACTGCCTACTCTATATAGGAAGCGGTAACTGAATTAAAAGAAAATTGAGAAAATATATGTTGGTCTTTCTATGACAGGGTGAAGCATATCGGCCCGCGATTGAGCCTGATTTAACAGCGTCTCATGCTTAGTGTGCTCGAAATATTCTAAGCGTTTAAACATGGGACAGTGAAGATTTTGAAATGGCCTTCGCTTGACAGGCCGAGACGGCGCGACGACCCGTTTAGTCTCATATTGAATGTCGATATATAAGACCAAACAGCCTTACGGCGCTCATATGGCTATAGGCTTAACCTACAATCTCTTTGACCCAGTGTATTTGCAGGGGGTGTTCCGTTTTCGTGACGGCCTAATATGTGCAAATTTGCTGTAGCTGTGTTATGAGACGTAATTTAGACAGAAGAATAAAGCGATATAAGGGTAGAGATTTTGCAAAAACAACCATTACATAAGCGACCCGATCATACACCCTTGCACACACCCTTGCATGAAGACGCGGCTGATCGAAACCAAACCAATAGACCGTTTCATTGGGCCGCTCTTATGTCTGTAATAATGATGACCTTGAGTCCCGTTTCGGCCTTTGCGAATGCGGGCCAGTCTGAAAATAACGATACGGCTCAGCCCTCTTGCGAAAATCGTTATGGCTTCATGCCGTATGAAGACAAGATTTGTAAACGCGGTTCGGATAAACGAGACGGTATTCGGGGTATACAAGACCGTCTGAAATATATCCCTTTGGCTGAGGGTGTTGAGCTGACCCTTGGGGGACAAGTCAGGCAACGTTATGAATATACGGCTAATCAAGGCTTTGGCGAGTCTCTGCAAGACGGAGACGGTGCGTGGTTGCAACGCTTGACCTTGCACGGTGACCTGCGAATTGGAACCCATTTTCGAGTTTTTGCAGAGGGTTTTCATACATATCAACTTGGCCGTAAAAACGGGTCTGGGCCATTGGATGAAAATCTGTTTGAATTTCAAAATGCTTTTGTGGAAACGTCAATCCCGCTTGGCGATTCGGGAGCATCGACCCTCTCTGCGCGTATAGGCCGACAAGAGTTGGCACTGGGCTCGGGTCGACTTTTATCGGTTCGGGAGGGGCCAAATAACCGCCTTAATTTCGACGTGGCCCGATTAACACTGGATATTCCCGATTGGAAAATTGACGGATTTGTGGCGCGTCCTGTCACCCAGAAAAAAGGGGTTCTTGATGATAGTTTCGGTGACACGCGCTGGCTTTGGAGTGTCTATGCAAGTGGGGGGAGCAATATTATTCCTGCAAGCTCTATAGACATTTACTATATAGGCTTTCGCGACGACTTTGGTAATTATGTGCAGGGCGCTGGCCAAGAGGAGCGGCATTCAATTGGAACGCGTGTTTTTGGGGCCTCGGGACTATGGGATTGGAACTGGGAAGGAATTTACCAGTTCGGCACATTTGGTAACGGCGATATTCAGGCTTGGATGGTGGATACGGATACAGGATTTACTCTGGCGTCCA